>NZ_JBFOAH010000005.1:0-359586 GCF_040812055.1 Paraburkholderia suaedae
TGGCGCTCAACGACTTGACGCCGGGCGAGTTTGCCCGGCAGCACAGCCTTCGGCCTACGGCCGAAGGCTCATGAAAGGCCTGACACTAACATTGCAATGTGTCCAGGAAACCCAAGCGGTTCAAAAAGGCCTGACACTAACATTGCAATGTGTCCAGGATTTCTGCAGCAGTTCACGGGACGGAACACCCCAAAAGCAAACGCACGAAGTTTCCGTCCCCACGTCCAGCAAGGTCCTTGCGGGAAATCGGCTTATGGCGTCAACGGACAATTCCGAAGCCGCTAACCGATATTGATAGGGTTCTCCACGGTGCTTCAGTGCAGTTCGCAACTTTATTGACCGCGCGGAAGAGCAAGTTCGCAACTTTATTGTTTCGCAAGTTTATTGTCACGAACCAGCAGTCGCATGCTGGGCGCGCCCGACGCGTCTTCTCGATTTAGTCTACTTCATCTCCCCTTTCCATAGCCTTGAGCCAAGGCGCGGCGCTCGTTCTCACCGTACCCCGCTGTTTTGCTGTGACGTCGCCGCGATGAGCCCCTCCTCTCACTTGGGCCTGGAAAGCGCTTTTTCTTTCACCGAACTTTCGACAATTCTGGCACTCGCCAAACTTCGAACCGATTCTCGGCAGACTGTCAAACTTCGAGAAATCAGCAGAGCCGCGAGGGCGCGTTATCAGCAATTCCTACATGGCAGAGTGTCAACCTTTCCCGGGGTGTCAAACTCAAACTTCACCGACGTCAGCATCGTGTGTGCGGCTGCTTGCCTGAGTCCGCACCTCCATCACCCGCACGGCTCGCCATCACGAGTTTTGATCGGTTAGGGTAGCGTTTCGACAATCTAAACGCGCCCGCCTTTCCGATGAGCTCAAGCCCCACTTTCTGGATGGTTCCTCAGGCCCCAACGCCCGTCGGGCCTTTCTCCCACGCCGCCGAAACTGACGGCTGGGTGTTCCTGACCGGCCAGATGCCGACCTCGCCCACCGACGACAGCGCGCCCTTGCCCGAGGGCATCGTCGCGCAAACGCAGCGCGTGATGGATAACCTCGTGCTGGTGCTGCAAGGCCTGGGGATGGACTTGCAGCATGTGGTCGCCGCGCGAATTTTCCTGACCGAATTCAAGCGCGACTATGCCGCGATGAACGACATCTACCGCGCGTACTTTTCTTCCGACGCGCTGCCTGCCAGAACGTGCATTGGCGTCACCGGGCTCGCGCGCGATGCGCTCGTCGAGATCGACTTCGTTGCGAAGCGGCCAGGTTGAAGTGGGCGAGCCGGCCGGACGTGCCGCGGCGCGGCAGCGCAGCCGATCGTCGCCGAGGCCGACGGGCGTGAACTGACCTGGCGGTTTCGCATCTGGACGGCGCGAGCCCGCATCGAGCCGCGCTCGTCGAGCGGCGGCGGCCAACCCCGACACCTCCGCACCGGCCGACGTGCTCGACCAGGCGGCGCGTCTGTTTTCGGTCGCGCAGGCCGCGCACGTGCCGCGTGGTGCGAACGGCGAGCAGCGCGGACTCCGGGCCGCTCCCGGGCACCGACAAGCGCCCGCAACGATCGCGCACACTTCAATCGTTCGCGACCGACAATCGACATTGGTCTGATGGATTGGCATTACTCCCACCTCGACAGCGAACAATTGGCGCATGACCATGCAACAGTCAGTGCCCACTTGTTGGTAGGGCAGTTGACCCCAGTAACAACGGCGTTAAGCAGCCCGTCCATTTGCGGACGGGCTATTTTTTGCCTGCACGGTTGCGCACCGGCGAAGGGTTGACATCGGGCAGGGTCAGTCTCGCCAGTAGCGTGTGCGGTTCGCCGGAACAGCCTGCAAAGGTGAGCCGATACAGGACACGCTGCTCCCGCGGTTGCCGTGCGCCGCGAGTCCGCTCACACTTGGGTGTGCTCTATGCTGAGCGCAACCACCAGGAGGCCGACGTGACCGCTCTCGACTCGCCGTGCGCGAGCCCGCTTGCCGCGCACTTTCTGGCCATGGCGCGTAACAACGCGTGGTCGAACCTGCGTCTATACCGCGCGTGCCTCGCGTTGACCGACGACGCGTTCGCCGAGCGCCGGGTGAGCTTCTTTCCATCGCTGCAGCTCACGCTGAATCACATCCTGCTGGTCGACCGCTATTACTTCGACGCGCTGACCGGTGCCGGCGAGGGCCTCACCATTTTCGACGACGAATTGCCCTATCCGCGCGCAGCCGACTTGTGGACCGCGCAAGCGCGAAGCGACCAGCGGCTCGTCGCCTTCTGCGCGTCGCTCGCCGACGAAGATCTGCAACGCGACGTCCAGATCGACCGTGGCCCGCTGGTCGGTATCCAGCACGAAGCCATCGGGAGCGTACTGCCACATCTGTTCGTCCATCAGATCCATCATCGTGGCCAGGTCCACGCGATGCTCAGCGGCACCACCGCCACTCCGCCGCAACTCGACGAATTTTTTCTTGCCGCCGACGCGCCGCTGCGCGTCGCCGAGCTCGGCGAGCTCGAACGCGCGACCCCGCTCCGCTAACCTGCGCCGCTATAACCAAAACATGCGTCAGCAGCATGACAGCAACGCAGAAGCGCCGCCCCGCGATGGGGCACGAAAATGCATCCGTCATGGCGGGGAGTCGCGTTAAACTGATTGGAAGACGTGGCCTGTCACTGCAAACGCTGTCCGGCTAATCTCGCCGGGCACTGCGCAAGCGATATGCGGGCGGCGGTACCGCGCGGACGTCGGGGCAAAGCAGGCGCTCGCGCGCGGCGCGAGGCTGGCTGAAACACGGCGCGCCAGCCTGCCCGTACAATGGTTCGATCAACAACGGAACAAGGACAACTTCGATGCGCACTACCGGGTCCTCCGGGTCAATGGCCCTGCTCACCGAATACGACGACGCAACGGCGCGCGAACTCCGCTCGCTGCGCCTCGAATCGACTGAAGACGGCAAAGGCATTCTTCTGGTCGAGGTCGACGAGCGCAAACCGGGCATCCACCGCGAGGTGCGCTACGAAATCACGCCCGCCGAACTCATTGCGGCGATTCGCGCGCACGGCGCGGAATTGCCCGGCGAACAGCATAATCATCGTCAATGAAATAACACACACATGCGGTATTGCGCTCGTGCGCGAGATGCCGCATCGTTGCCGGCTCTGCCTGCGAGAGTGGCGAATGGCGAAATGCCGGTGCGCAAAGTCGCGGCGCTCCACCCATACGACTTGCACATTTGATTGCCCCGAGGCACTCAATTCTTTTCCGATTGTTTCGACTGCGCCGCTAATCGGAGTCTCGAATCATTCGGGGTGCGGCATTAGCCCTTTCCCGCATATCGGACACCTTTCAGAGCCGGTTGCACGTCTTGAAAATGCGTCCATAATTCTTTAATTCTCCTTTGCTCCCGCTACTCAAGCCGCGCCCGAAAGGGCCGCAGTTGTAAGCCAATGCTACATAATCTCGTCGAGCAATATGGGCCGGCGCTCGTCTTCGCCAACGTGCTGGCCGCCTCTCTCGGGCTGCCGGTGCCGGCAATGCCGTCGCTCGTGCTGTTTGGCGCAATGGCGGCAATGCATCCCGGCTCCGTCGGCACGCAATTGCTGCCGGTGCTGATTCTGTCGATCTTCGCCACGCTGATCGGCGACAGCGCGTGGTATCTCGCCGGCCGCGTGTACGGTGGCAATACGTTGAAGACGATCTGCCGCCTGTCGCTCTCGCGCGACACCTGCGTGAAAAAAACCGAGCGCTTTTTCGGCCGCTGGGGCGTGCGCGTGCTGGCCGTGGCCAAGTTCGTACCGGGCCTGTCGATCGTGTCCATTCCAATGGCGGGCGCCATGGGCACGCGCTACCGCACATTTCTCACGTACGACAGCATCGGCGCCGCGTTGTGGTCGGGCACGGGCTTGATCGTCGGCGCGTTGTTCGCGCGGCAGATCGACATGCTGTTCGCGATCGCCGGGCGGCTCGGCCGGACCGCCGCGCTGGTGGCGGTTGCGCTGCTGCTGTTGTACGCGGCGTACCGGTGGATCCGGCGCCGTCAGTTGATTTTGAAGCTTGCGTCCGCGCGCATGGAAGTCGAGGAACTCGCAGCGCTCTTCGCGGCGGGCAAGCCGCCGGTGCTGTTCGACATCCGTTCGCAGGAAAAGCGCAAGCTGGACCCGTACGTGATTCCGGGCTCGCAATTCGCCGACGAGCGCCAACTCGACGAGATCGTCGCAACCTACCCGCACGATGAGAAACTGGTGATCTACTGTTCCTGCCCGAATGAGATTTCCGCGGCATGGATGGCCAAGCAACTGAACGAGGCCGGCTTTTCCGACGTGCTGCCGCTGCGCGGCGGCATGGAAGCCTGGCGCGACACGGGCAAGCCGGTGGAAGCGCTGCCCCACATGCCGCCGCCGGAAGTCGCGGTCGACGAGATCGCGCCAAAGGCCGTATAACGCGGCGGCGCATCTGTATGGGCGCGCCTCGCGCGCGGCGCCGCTTCGCCTCCCGTTCAACCATCAATGAACACCGAAGGAGCGGTTCAATGCTTTCGACTCAGGAAGTTTCGACGCAAGAAGCTGAAGGACAGCAGACGGTTGTCGCCGACGCGCCTTTTTCGTCGCTGTCCACGCGTATGCATCAAATGTTTCCCGCGCTCACGAGCGCGGAAATCGACCGGCTTCGCCGGTTTGGAGAAATCGGCCACTGGAAAGCCGGTGAATTGCTGTTCGAGACGGGCCTGACCGGCCCAGGCATGTTCGTGCTGCTCGAGGGACGCGTGAAGGTCTATCAGCGCGACGGCATCGGACGGGAAGTGGTTATCGGCGAACACGGCGCGGGGCATTTTCTCGCTGAGGTCGGCCAGCTGTCGGGACGCCCGGCGCTGGTAAACGGCATGGCGCTCGACGCAGTGCAAGCGTTGCTGATTCCGCCGATCGGCCTGCGTGCGCTGCTCGTTGCCGAAGCCGAACTGGGTGAGCGCATCATGCGCGCGCTGATTCTGCGGCGCGTCTCGCTGATCGAAAAGGGCGCGGGCGGTCCGATCCTGATCGGCAATAGCAGCGACGCGCGGCTCGTGATGCTGCAAGGCTTCCTGTCGCGCAACGGCCATCCTCATTCGGTGATCGACGAGCGCGACGAAGATGCGCTGCGTCTGATCGAGCAGTTCGCGGCGCAGCGGGACGACATGCCGCTCGTGATCTGCCCGGACGGCTCGGTGCTGCATCATCCGAGCATGCCGGAACTCGCCACCTGCCTCGGCCTGCTGCCCGACCTCGACGACTCGCACGTCTACGACATCGCCATCGTCGGCGCCGGACCGGCGGGACTGGCGACGGCCGTCTACGCGGCGTCCGAAGGACTGTCGGTGATCGTGCTGGACGCCCGCGCGCCGGGCGGCCAGGCGGGCGCGAGCTCGCGGATCGAAAACTACCTCGGCTTCCCGACCGGCATCTCCGGCCAGGCGCTGGCCGGCCGGGCGTTCGTGCAGGCGCAGAAGTTCGGCGCGCACGTCGCGATTCCAGTTCATGTGAAGGCGCTGCAATGCGCGGAGTCGCCGTATCGGCTGGAGTTGAAGTGCGGCGGGCATATCAGCGCGCGCACCATCGTGATCGCGAGCGGGGCGGTCTACCGGCGGCCCGCGCTCGAAGGCCTCGATCGCTTCGACGGACGCGGCGTCTACTACTGGGCGTCGCCGGTCGAAGCCAAGCTGTGCAAGCGCCAGGACGTCGTGCTGGTGGGCGGCGGCAACTCGGCCGGCCAGGCGATCGTCTATCTGGCGGCGCACGCGGCCAAGGTTCACGTGTTGATCCGCCGCAGCGGCTTCGAAGCGACTATGTCGCGCTATCTGATCGACCGTATCCGCTCGCTGCCGAATGTGTTCGTGCATCCGCATTCGGAGGTCGGGAGGCTCGAAGCGGACGAGAGCGGACTCGCATGGGTCGGCCTGAAAAAGCCGTTGCCCGATGGCGTCGATCACTTCGACACGCGGCATCTGTTTCTCTTCACCGGCGCGGACCCGAACACCGACTGGCTGCGCACCTGTGGGGTGAAACTCGACGCCAAGGGCTTCGTGTTGACCGGTACCGGCGCGGACGGCGCGGCCGCTTGCGATCTCGCGACGTCGGTTGAAGGCGTGTACGCGATCGGCGACGCGCGCGCCGGCTCGACGAAACGGGTGGCGGCAGCGGTCGGCGAAGGCGCGGCGGTGGTCGCGCAGATTCATCAACGGCTGGCTGCTTCGGCTGGGGAAGCCGTCGCGCTCGGCGCCTGAGCTGAAGGCGTGTCACCGGGGGACGCGCTGCCCAGCGGCTTAGCTACCAATGAGCTACCGATGCTTATGTCGAGGTGAGCCACGACGCCACGCTGGGCGGCGCGCCGTCGCCTCAGTGATCCAGCTTCGCGCGCAATTCGCGCGCAGCTTCCAGCAGCCCTTCATAGCCCGAGCGCGCGTGCTCCGGCAGATCGGGATCGCCGACGAACGCGCCGAGCGTTTCAATCAGGCTGTACAGAATGCCCTTTGCTGCGCCCGACGCAATGCTGCCGGACGATACCTGCTGATTCACGTGACTAAGCGCTGCGTCGAGATTGTCCAGGTCGGGTCGGTCGCCCGTCGGCGGCTTTGGCGAAACGTCTTGCGTCATGATCAAACTTCGCTCCGGGTGATGCAACGTGAACAAGTCGTCCTTTCACGTTGTTATATACCGATCATGCGCCGCCGTCCATTCGTGATGGGCGAGTCACAGGCGCACACCCGCACACATCAAGGCGTCCACCGATACATCAGGATTTTCGCGCGAGCGTCGTCTTCCAGCAGCACCACGTACTCGCCGTTGGCGCGTTGCACCGCGCTGATTCCGAGGTACACGTCGACCCAGCCGCTTGTATTGCCGACGCTCGCGCCTGGCGTCATGTAGCCGACCGCGTGGCCGGAGCGTGCGTCGTAGACATCGACTTTCGCCGTGTACAGCCTGCTGCATCCATTTGCCGTCGCCGAGACCGAAGCTATTGCCGATCCATGTGGTGGTGTAGCTGAGTTGGGATTGCGCTCGGAAGTATTCAGCGGCATAAGGCTGTGAACAGCACCACAGCCAGGACTACGCGAGACAGGAGGTTCACGGCGATATTTCCTTGCGCGTCGCGAAGCGCGCACGGCAGGCGTGCCTGGTACGTTTTCGCGAATATGCGCAGGCACCCGCTCGCGCGCATATGGAGAACTTTATGTTTTATCCTCTCATAGAAAAAGCGTAAAGAATTCTAAAAAAATTCTTGATACGCTTTTAGCCTCGTTAATCCATACGATGGGCAAAGAATTACGCGGCAATAATTCGCGGCTTTCATTTGATTCGCCGATCGCCTCCCGCAAACCCTCACCACTCCGGTCTTTTTGCGCGTTGCGGCTCCCGGAAATCCTCACCTATGACAGCCGCCGCAGCGGCCGTCGTTTCCGATTCATCCTGGTCGCATGTCACGCCGCGCGACACCCGCGGTGATGTGCCGCATCACGACCGTGCGTGCGTTCGCCGCACGAAAATACGCCGTGTCAAATCGAATGCCACCAGATTGCCGGCCACCACCAGCAGCAGTCCCACCACCGCCAACGGGGACCACCGGTAGCCTTCGAATACCGTCGATACCGCCAGCGCCACGATCGGAAACAGCACCGTGCAATACGCGGCCCGTTCAGGGCCCATGCGGCCGACCAGCATCAGATACGTGGTAAAGCCGATCACCGAGCCGAACACCGCGAGATACGCGAGCGCGCCGACATAACGCACGGACGGCTCGACCGTAAAAGAAAACCCCGCTGCCAGGCTGCCCAGCGTCAGGATGCTCGCGCCGATCAGCATCGCCCAGCTATTGGTGGCTAACGGGTGCAAGCCCATCGACTGCATCCGGCTCGACAACAGGCTGCCAGTCGAGAAGCACAAGGTGCCGAGAAACGCGATCGCAAGCCCCAGCAACTCCGCGCGATTACCGAGGTGCCCCTGCATCTGCTGAACGAACAGGCACACAATGCCGACGAGCCCGAGCAATGCGCCGGCAATCGCCGTGGGTTGCAGCGGCCGGCCCATGAACAGGCGTCCGTTGATCGAGTTCAGCAGCGGCGCGATGGAGAACACGACCGCCACCAGCCCGCTCGGCACCACCTGCTCGGCGTAGTAAAAGCAAAGAAAGTTCAGGCAAAAGAGCGCGAAGCCTTGCGCGAACAGAAAGCGCCAGGCAGCGCGCGGCGGCCAGAGCGGCCGGCGCATGATGCGCAGCAGCGCGAACAGCAGCAGCGCCGCGATCCAGAAGCGCCACGCAATCGACACCGGCGGCGGCACCGTGCCAAGTTGCCATTTGATCGCGAGCCACGTGGTGCCCCAGATCAGAACGGTCGTGACATACAGCAAAAGATTCATGGTCGAGCCTGCGGCAGCAGATGTGGAAGAAGGCTCGAGTATGCCGCCGCGCAAGCCGCCGCACTTGTCCAGGATTGCGCACTTCTTCGCGCCGGTGATCCACCGCCCGCGCGCGCACGTATACTCGTGCTCATCCTGTCATCGAAGCCCGTTTGCCTCTTTGCCGTGACCGCCACCCCGCCCGTCCCTGAGATGCCCGCTACCGAAACGCCGTTCGGCCTTCAGTCGGTGTGTCACACGCTGAGCAGCGCAAATGCGCATCTTGACCGCTTTGCGTGGCTCGGCGACGGGCTCGCAATCGCGCTATGGACCCGCGAGACGAAAGAAGCCGAGACCGTCTACGAGCAGCCAGGCCACCACACGCTGTCGTGCTATCTGGATGGCGGCTATCGCACCGAGCGTCAGAAAATGCCAGGTCACTATGGCGCGCCGTCGCGGCTTTGCGCATTGCCCGGCGAACATGAGTCGCGCTGGTGGGTGCGCGGCTACATGCACTTCATGCACCTGTACTTTCTGCCCGAGCACTTCACGCAGCGTGCCGTGCAGGAACTCGACCGCGAGCCGCGCGAACTGACGCTCGCCGATCGCACCTATTTCGAAGATGCCCGCATCGCCAGCTTGTGCCAAACGCTCGTCAATGAAGCGTGGCTGACTCCCGACGGCCTGCTGCGCACCAACGAGACCGCGCACGAAGTGCTCAGCCTGTTGCTGCGCGCGCAAGGCGTGCGCCGCACCGGTGGGTCGCTCAAGGGCGGTTTGTCGGTGGCGACGCGGCGGCGTCTGTCCGATTACATCGAAAGCCATCTCGCACAGCCGCTCACGCTGGGCGAGTTGGCCGGGGTCGCGGCGTTGTCGGAGTTTCACCTTGCGCGCATGTTCCGCGCGTCGTTCGGTCTGCCCCCCGCTGCGTGGATCGCGCAGCAACGGCTGGAACGCGCGCGCGCACTGCTGCGCAGCACGGCGCTGCCGCTAGCGCAGGTCGCCGAACAATGCGGCTATGCAAACGCCAGTCATTTCAGCCACCGCTTTCGCGAGAGCGTCGGCGTCGCGCCCACTGTGTTCCGGCAGGTCGTCGGCGTTTGAGCCCGGCTAACGCGGCCGGGCGTCGCGAGCGGAATTACTGCAACGCCATGGCAAGCACGCGCGCCACGTGGATCGCCTCGACGCCCGCGCCGTCGTGGATCTGATGCCGGCAACTCGTGCCGTCGGCGACCATCACCGTATTGGCGTTCATCTTGCGCACCGCCGGCAGCAGCGACAATTCCGCCATCGCCTGCGAGCTCGCATAGTGTTCTGCTTCGTAGCCGAAGCTGCCGGCCATTCCGCAGCACGACGATTCCACCGTCGATACCTTCAGCTCGGGAATCCATTTCAGCACGGTCGGTACGGGTGCGAACGCGTCGAACGCTTTCTGATGGCAATGGCCATGCACCAATGCCTCTCGCGCGGCCAAGGGCTTCAATGCGAGCTGCAGGCGGCCGGCCTTTTGCTCGCGCACGAGAAACTCCTCGAACAGAAACGCATGTTGCGAAAGCCGCTGCGCTTCTTCACCGAAGCCGTAATGCAGAAACTCGTCGCGCAACGACAGCAGACACGAGGGCTCCAACCCGACCACCGGCACGCCTCGCTCGACGAACGGCCTGAACAGATCGAGCATGCGCCGCGCTTCCTGCTTCGCTTCATCGACCAGACCCGCCGCGAGGAACGTGCGGCCGCAGCACACCGGGCGCTCGCCCTGGCGCCGGTTGAAGTGCACGGTATAGCCGGCCGCCTCCAGCACTTGCTGCGCGGCACGCGCGTTATCCGGCTCCAGGTTGTTGTTGAACGTATCGACGAACAGCAGCACTTCTTTCAATGCGCCGCTTGCGGCGGCTTGACGGGGCAGCGCGCCAGACAGAAACGACTTCCTGAAGCGCGGCAAGCTGCGCTTTGGCGCGAAGCCCACGGACCGCTTGAACCACGCCGACAGCACCGGCACGTTGTCGGCCAGCGCCATTAGACCCGGCATACGGCTCGCGGCGGCCGCATAGCGCGGCATGAACGCGACCAGCCTGTCACGCAGGCGCAGACCATGCCGCTTGACGCGCGCCGCCCGCGCCTCGATCTTGAACTTCGCCATGTCGATGCCGGTGGGGCAATCGCGCTTGCAGCCCTTGCACGACACGCACAGGTCGAGCGTGTCCTTGACGTCGTCGCTCGCCAGACCCGCTTCGCCGAGCTGACCGGAAATCGCCAGACGCAACGTGTTGGCACGGCCACGCGTGACGTGTTGCTCGTCCTTCGTCACCCGATAGCTCGGGCACATCGTGCCCGCATCGAACTTGCGGCAGTGGCCGTTGTTGTTGCACATCTCCACGGCCTTCGCGAGCCCGCCCGACAGATCGTTGCCGCTGCCCGGCGGCGTCTGCTGCCCGCTCAGCGGATCACGTTCGACGTTCCATGCCGACCAGTCGAGTGCGGTATCGATGCGCCGCTCCCGGTAGCCCGGCGCAAAGCGGAAGTTGCGCGCGTCGTCCATTTTTGGCGGACGCACGATCTTGTCAGGATTGAAGCGATTGTCGGGGTCGAACAGCGCCTTGATCTCGCTGAACGCGTGGTTCAGCCGCGGCCCGTATTGCCACGCGACCCATTCGCCGCGGCACAGTCCGTCACCATGCTCGCCCGAATAGGCACCCTTGTATTCGCGCACCAGCGCCGCCGCTTCGTCGGCGATCGCGCGCATCTTCAGCGCACCGTCGCGCCGCATGTCGAGTATGGGCCGCACATGCAGCGTGCCGACGCTCGCGTGGGCGTACCACGTGCCCTCGGTGCCATGCCGATGAAACACTTCGGTCAGCCGGCTCGTGTAGTCGGCCAGATGTTCGAGCGGCACCGCGCAATCTTCGATGAAGGAGACCGGCTTGCCGTCGCCCTTCATGCTCATCATGATGTTGAGCCCGGCTTTGCGCACTTCCCACAACGCTTTTTGCTCGTTCGCCTCCGGCATCTCGACGACCGAACCGGGCAAGCCGAGGTCGGCCATCAGTTCCGTGAGCCGCCTGAGCGACGCGAGCTGCGCGGTACGGTCCTCGCCTGCGAATTCCACCAGCAGGATGGCTTGCGGCTCGCCGACCAGCGCGCGGCCGATCACCGGACGGAACGCGGGATTGCTCATCGCCAGATCGATCATCGTGCGATCGACCAGTTCCACCGCCACAGGCTTCAGCTTGACGATGTGCTGGGTGAGTTCCATCGACTGCCGGAACGTCGGAAAGTTGACCACGCCGAGCGTTTTATGCGCGGGCAGCGGTGCAAGCCTGAGCGTCAATTGCCGGCTGAACGCGAGCGTGCCTTCGGAGCCGACCAGCAGATGCGCGAGATTCGCGACGCCGTCGTCCGTATAAGCGCGCGGATTCTGGCAATCGAAGAGGTCGATGTTGTAGCCCGCCACGCGCCGCAGAACCTTCGGCACACGCGCGACGATTTCATCGCGCTCGCGTCGCGCGATGCGCGTCACGCCATCCAGAATCTGCTGCAAGCGCTCGCCTTGCGGGGTTTCGCGCAGCGACGCGAAGCGCGCCTCGCTGCCGTCGGCGAGAATCGCGTCGATCGCCTCGACGTTGTGCACCATGTTGCCGTATTCGATCGAGCGCGAGCCGCACGAGTTGTTGCCGGCCATCCCGCCAATCGTGCACTGTGCGGCCGTCGATACGTCAACCGGAAACCACAGGCCATGCGGCTTGAGCCACGCGTTCAGATGGTCCAGCACGACGCCGGGCTCGACCGTCACGGTGCGCGCTTGCGCATCGAATGCGACGATGTTGTTCAACCACTTGCTGGTGTCGATCACCAACGCTTCGCCGACCGTCTGCCCGCATTGGCTGGTGCCCGCGCCGCGCGCGAGCAGCGCCACTTTCTCGCTGCGCGCGATCTCCAGCGCCATGCGCAGATCGTCCTGATCGCGCGGCACGACCACGCCGACCGGCATGATCTGATAGATCGACGCGTCGGTCGCATAACGGCCGCGGCTCGCGGTATCGAACAGCACGTCGCCGCGCAGCGACTTGCGCAGATGCTGTGCAAGCGGACTCGTCAGGCGCGCGGCGGCCGGCACCAGATGAATCGGCTTGACAAGTAAAGCGGCAGTGGGCTTCGTCATAGGGTCGGCTGATCGGCAAGCGGGGAACCAGGGAGCTGGAAAGCGGGCGCAGCGACCTAGTACAACGTCACGCTGACCGGCGGCAGTCCTTCGATGCACCCGCTCGCCGTGCCTGCCTTGCGCGGAAAATACATGCCGGTGTACGAGCCAGCGGTCACCACCATCTGCGGCGTGACGGCGATGCCGCGCGAACTCGCGTGGTTCACGAGCCACGTGAGCAGGCGGCGCGGATCGCCAGCCGGATTCGCGGGCTCCATTTCGACCACGTCCTGTTCGTCGAAACTGAAACGCAAAGACGGCGCGACGAACGCAAAGTCCTCGCGATAGGGAATGAACTCGCCGACGATCAGCGCGCCATGATTTTGCAAGTCCGCGAGTTGCGCAAGCTTGTCGACGTCGGGCCACGCGGCGTAGCGGCTCGCGACGACTTCGATGGTCGCGCCAATCGAACCTATTGCCGCCTTCACTTCGTCTTCGCCATAAGGCGTGGTGGACGGCTCGAAGCTGCGCTCAAACCGAAATGCGATTTCCAGTTCGAGCCCGAGGGGCGCGAAGCCTGCACGCGACAAACGCGCGCCGTCTGGGTGGAGGTCGACATCGGGCAAGGGCGCCCCCTGAATCGGCCCGCTCGCCGACTTCGCGCCGATCTTCCAGCCACCGATCCGCGCGCCGCACGCACTCAGGATCTCGTGCTGTATCGCATACGCGGCGCCGGCGTCGGCGGGTATCTGCTGCGGCGGCAAGGCGGCGAGCGTGACGCGATTGCGGCGGGCATCGGCAAGACGGGGGCTCAGTGATGAGGTCATATTTTTAATGTAGGGTCGCAAACGGTGACTGAACATTGGATTGCGCTCACGCGCCCAAATGGCTCGACACGTGCGCCTGGTCCGCGGCATCCAGTGCGAACTTGCTTTCCGGTTGCATGCGGAATGCGAGTACCACGCCGACGCCCATCAACAGTATGCTGCCGACGAACGGCAAATCCCAGTTGCCGAAGTAGTCGATCAGAAAACCGCCGACCACCGGCGAGATGATCGCCGCCAGCGCCGAGCCGGTGTTCATCATGCCGCTTGCTGTGCCGGCGAATTCGGGCGCGATGTCCATCGGGATCGCCCACATCGGACCGATGGTCATTTCGGCGAAGAAGAAGCCCGACGCCAGACATGCAATCGATAGATACAGACTTTGCGTGAACATCAGCGGAACGAGCGAGATGAGACAAAACAGCATGCAGACGGACACCATCCAGCTGCGCGCGCGTTTGAGGCTGCCGGTGCGCTTGAAGATCCAGTCGGTCACGAGGCCGCCGAGCGTATCGCCGAGCACCCCGGCGAAGAACACCACCGAGGCGAAGATCGCCGACTTCTGCAATTGCAGATGCTGGTTGTGCAGGAAGTACAGCGGAATCCAGCTCAAAAACAGCCACAGCGTCCAGCCGTAGCAGAAGTACACGACCGTGACCGGCGCCATGCGGCGAAACAGTTTGCTCCACGGCACGCCGGCCTTTTTCGGCTTCGGCGTGGGCAGCATGGAGAGTTCCTCAGTCGTGATGCGCGGATGGTCTTTCGGATGTTCGGTGAAGGTGAACGCCCACACCATGACCCACAAGAGGCTGAGCACGCCGCAGATGTAGAACGATTCGCGCCAGCCCCACTTGGCCATCACCAGCACGATCAGCGCGGGCGCCACCGCATTGCCGATGCGCGCCGCCGCATGCGTGATGCCCTGCGCGAAGCCGCGCTTTTCCTTCGCGACCCAGCGCGACATCGCGGACGTAGAGGCGGGAAACGTGGCGCCTTCGCCGAAGCCGAGCAGCACCCGGGCTGCCAGCAAGGACGCAAGGCCGCCGGCGAGACCGGTCAGCACGGTGGCCGCACCCCAGATCGCGCCGCACCACAGCAAGGTTCGTTTGGAACCGAAGCGGTCGCTCACCCAGCCGCCTATCACCTGAAAGAGCAGATACGGGTAGGCGAAGGCCGAGAACACCAGCCCGACTTCCGTATGCGATAGGTGGAATTCCTTGCCGAAGCCCGCAGCCGCGGTGCTGACGTTCACGCGGTCGAGGTACGTGATGAAGTACATGATGCTTAGCATCACTAGCACGATACTGGTTGCACGCGTCAAACGAAACCGCTTCATCGTCTCTCTCCATTGCATATGTCGACGGCGCGTCTGGAATGGCGCGCTACGTCGTTGACCGGCAGCGGCACACGTCGCTGCCGACCTCCTGCATGATGTTCAGCCCGCGTTCTGTGCGCGGTTTTTCTAATGCCGAGGCAATTGTTCCCCGCCTTCCTTCGCCTCTTGCTGTTGCCTATTTAGTGTTTGTTGTTTTGAGGCTGACGGCGCGGCGATTGCAGCCCGCGCCGTGCGATTGCGCCCGGTGCTTTCAGGCCACGGCTTTGAGGCCCGAGGCTTCGGTCGGCTGGCTCAACCACTCCATAGCGGCAGGCAAGCCGCTTTCCTTGAGCGGCACACCCGCGAGACGCAGCCCCATTTCGCAGCCGGCCAGCGTGGCGAGCAGCGTCAGATCGTTGCAATCGCCCAGGTGGCCGATGCGGAACATCCGGCCTTTCATCTTGCCGAGACCGGTGCCGAGCGACATGTCGAAGCGCTCGTAGATGAGCTTGCGCACCGCGTCGGCATCCACGCCCTCGGGCATCATCACGCCGGTCAGCACGGGGCTATATACGGCCGGGTCCGTGCACTGGATCTCCAGCCCCCACGCGCGCACCGCGCGGCGGGTTGCTTCCGCGAGTCGCTCGTGACGGGCAAAGACGTTGTCGAGCCCTTCGCCGAGAATCATTTCCAGCGCTTCGTGCAAGCCGTACAGCAGATTCGTGTTCGGCGTGTACGGCCAGTAGCCGGTCTTGTTCATCTCGACGATCTCGCTCCAGTCCCAGAAGGCGCGCGGCAGTTTTGCGTGCTTGCTGGCAGCCATCGCTTTCGGCGAGATCGCGTTGAAGCTGATGCCCGGCGGCAGCATCAGGCCTTTTTGCGAGCCCGAAACCGTCACGTCGACGCCCCAATCGTCGTGACGATAGTCGGCACACGCGAGGCCCGAGATGGTGTCGACCAGCAGCAGCGCCGGATGACCGGCGGCGTCGATTGCGCGGCGCACGGCGGCAATGTCCGACGTCACGCCGGTGGAGGTTTCGTTGTGCACAACGCACACCGCCTTGATCGCATGTTGCGGGTCGGCGCGCAGACGCTCTTCGATCATCTGCGGCTGCACTCCACGCCGCCAGCCTTCGATACCGGGCAAGCCGAGAAACTCAGGCTTCAGCCCCAGGTTCTCCGCCATCTTCTTCCACAGCGTCGCGAAGTGCCCAGTCTCGTACATCAGCACGTGGTCGCCGGGGCTGAGCGTGTTGGACAGCGCGGCTTCCCATGCGCCCGTGCCGGACGCCGGATAAATCACAACGGGTTGCTGCGTTTTGAAGATCTTCTTGATGCCGTCGAGTACCTTTAGACCGAGTTCGCCGAACTCCGGGCCGCGATGGTCGATGGTCGGATAGCTCATCGCACGGAGGATTCTGTCGGGCACCGGGCTAGGACCCGGAATCTGCAAAAAGTGACGGCCAGCGGGATGAAAGTCTAGCTTCAGCATGAGGGGTCCTCTCCAATTGAATTTTGCATGCAAAAAACTATATCAGACGAAGGGCTGTATTCCCAAGCTAAAATTTGCGTCGTCGAACCGGGGTTTACCCCCGCTCTTAACTAAATGCACGCGGTCCGCTAAAATCTAATCTAACGCAAGATGAGGATCTTTGTATGCAAAATTCGGATTTTATTGCGGGTGCGGCCGCTTCCCCGCTGATGCCGAAAGTCGAGCGCCAGCGCCTGCACGACACGGTGGTGGAGCACATCCGCCGCTTTGTCGTCGAGGGGACGCTTGCGCCGGGGAAGAAACTGAATGAGCGGGAGCTGTGCGAAACGCTGGGCATTTCGCGCACGCCGCTGCGCGAAGCGCTGAAGGTGCTGGCCGCGGAAGGGCTGATCGAGATTTCGCCGAATCGCGGCGCGTCGGTGTCGAAGATGTCCGAGGCCGAGTTGCGCGAGACGTTCGAACTGATGAGCGGGCTCGAAGCGTTTTCCGGTGAGCTGGCAGCCGAACGCATGACCGCGGCCGAGCTTGCCGAGATCAAGGCGCTGCATTACGCAATGCTCGCGTGCCGCACGCAAAACGATCTGCCTGGCTACTACAGCCGCAACCAGGCGATCCACGACAAGATCAATGAGGCAGCGCGCAATTCAGCGCTGCGGCAGATGTACATCGCGGTGAACCGGCGCTTGCAGGCACTGAGGTTCCGCTCCAACTTTCAGGTTCCCAAGTGGGACCGTGCGATCCACGATCACGATGAGATGCTCAAGGCGCTTGAAGCGCGCGATGGCAAGAAGCTGAGCGCGATTTTGCGGCAGCATCTGCTCGACAAGCGCGACGCCGTGTTGCAGGTGCAGTCGCAGGAAGCGCTGGCGGGTTCGCCGTTGAAGACGTAAGCACCACGAGAGGGTTTGCCTTCGGCGTCGCGATGACGGGCTGCGCCTCGTACTCGCATCGACCGCCAGGACTTGTCCACCTAAATTGTTCGCAAGCCTGTGGACAACGTTCGCATATCAGGGCCAAGTGGTTGATGCAGCAGCGGTATCTGCTTGCGGCTCATGTATAGGCACGGCGGGTCGCTATATGTTTCATGACACCGCCCCGGCCGTTCAGCAAGAGCGCCACGTGAGATGCGGCCTGCCTCACTACCAGTTGTCCACACCATTTGTTGGCAACGCTGTGGACAACATGCGCATATCCGGGACAAGTAATTGATGCCGCACGGCTATCGTCCGCCGGCGCACTTGCGGGCAGTCCCCCGGGCGCATCGTTTTTTCCGAACGCCAGCGGGACACCTGCGCTCATTCAAATCACGCGACTTCCCTGCGCCGCAGCGACTCGGGCAATCCATACAACACGATCAGCGCGCAGAACACACTCATCGCGCCGATCACGTATAGCGCCGGCGTGGTGCTTCCGGTCAGGTCCATCACACGTCCCACCATGACCGGGCTCACGATCCCGCCAAGCTGCCCGAGCGTATTGATCAACGCGATCCCGCCAGCCGCGCCGGCGCCCGTCAGGAGCTTGGGCGGCAGTGCCCAGAACGCCGGAATCGACGCCACCACGCCCCCGCCCATGATGGCCAGCGCGACGACCAGCAAGCCGGTCTGCTTGTCGAAGAAACCCGCGGCAAAGAAGCCAATCGCCGACATCAGCAGCAAGCCGAACACGAACTTGCGCCGCTCGCCGCTCGCATCGGACAGGCGGCCCACCACGACCATGCAGATCGCGCCGCACACGTACGGCACCGCCGTCAGCAAGCCGATGAAGGTCGGGTTGTGCGTGCCGGACACGCGAATCAGGTGCGGCGCCCAGAAATTCAATCCGTACGACGCCACCTGAATCAGGAAGTAGACCAGTGCGAGCGTGAGAAAGCCCGGGGTCCTGATCGCCCCGATCAGCGAACGTCCCACCTCGTGATGACGGCTCTGTTGCGCAATCTGTCCCGCGAGAAAAGTCTTCTCCGACGCGCTGAGCCAGCCCGCATCTTCGATACGGTCCTTGAGCAGCTTCAACACCATGAAGCCGAGCACGACACAAGGCAGGCCGCCGAGCAGAAACAGCCAGTGCCAGCCCGGCATACCGAGCACACCGTTCATATGCCCAATCACGAGACCCGCGAGCGGCGCACCGACCAGCCCCGAGAATGCCGACGCGAGAAACAGCATCGACGTGATGCGCCCGCGATAGCTCGGCGGAAACCAGAGCGTCAGGTAGTACAGCACGCCGGGTGCAAAGCCCGCCTCCATCGCGCCGATCACGAAACGCAGTCCGTAGAACTGCCATTCGTTGTTGACGAACACCATCGCGGCGGTCGCCAGTCCCCACGAAATCATGATCCGCGCGATCCAGCGCCGCGCGCCGACCTTGTATAGAAACAGATTGCTCGGCACTTCGAACAGCACGTAGCCGATCACGAACAGACTCGCGCCGAGACCATACGCGGTATCGGACAGACCGAGATCGCTCTGCAACTGGAACTTCGCGAAGCTGATGTTGATGCGGTCGAAGAACGCGAACAGATAGCAGACCATGATGAGCGGCATCAGCCGCCATGCAACTTTACGGATGATCGCCGCGGCATCGTCCGCGCTGTGCTCACGGCTGCCGCTTGCGACTGCGCCCAGGTCACTCATGCTTGTCTCCAGTGCCGGATTCGGCGAGGCCGTCCGGCCGTTTGATCGGTTAGTCGGTTAGTCGGTTAGTCGGTTGGGGATGGTCAAATCAGTTGAACGTATTCGGGCACCGGATGCAGGTCGCGATTGCGGCCCGCCTTCGCGACTTGTCCCGGCACCTCGTGGCCGAGCAAACCCGGCAAGCCGCGCGACAGCGCGAGCAGCTTTTCCAGATCGATCGCGGTCGGGATGCCCATCTCGTCGCAAAGATTCACGAGATCTTCCGTGCAGATGTTGCCGGACGCGCCCGGCGCGAACGGGCAGCCGCCCAGGCCGCCGAGCGCCGCATCGAAGCGCCGCGCGCCGGCTTCGTATGCGGCCAGCACGTTGGCGAGGCCGAGCCCGCGCGTATTGTGAAAGTGCAGCGTGAGCGCCCCGGCGGGCAGCCGTTCGAGTACGCGGGTCACGAGCCGCGTCACCTGGCGAGGGTTGGCCATGCCGGTGGTGTCGGCGAGCGTGATGCCCTCGATGCCCATCTCGCGATATGTATCGACAATGCCGAGCACGCGGTCTTCGTCGATCCGTCCTTCGAACGGACAGCCGAATGCGGTCGCCACCGTCGCGTTCAGCAGCACGCCTGAACCCATGACGTGCCGCACGATATCGTCGAACGCCAGCAGAGACGACTCGCAACTCATGCGCATGTTGGCGCGGTTATGAGTCTGGCTCGCGGACATCACGAGGTTCAGCTCGTCGGCGTGCGCGGCGAGCGCGCGCTCGGCGCCCTTGAGGTTCGGCACCAGCGCGACGTAGATCACGCCGGGACGCCGCTCGATCTGCCGGAACACGGCCTCGCTGTCGCGCAACGCCGGAATCGCTTTGGGCGAGACGAACGAGCCGGCCTCGATGCGCGTGAATCCCGCGGTGGATAGCGCGTCGACCAGTTCAATCTTGTCGGTGGTCTCGACCCACGTAGGCTCGATCTGCAAGCCGTCGCGCGGCGACACTTCCTGCACGATCAGTTTGTGGAATTGCGTCGCGTTGACGTTGGCGCTCATTGCACGGCTCCTTCGCGGCGCAGCCGCTCGATCTCTGCGTCGGCGAAGCCCAGTTCGGCAAGCACGCTGCCGGTGTGCTCGCCGAGCGACGGCCCTTGCCAGCGCACTTCGCCCGGCGTGTCCGACAGCTTCGGCACGATGCCCGGCATCTTCACCGAAGCGCCGCCCGGCAATTGCGTCTGCAGCAACATGTCGCGCGCCTCGTAGTGCGGATCGGCAACGATGTCGGCTACCGAATAGATGCGGCCCGCCGGCACTTCGGCTTGTTCGAGCGCAGCCAGCACGTCGTCGATTGCGTGATGCGAGGTCCACGCGCCGATCGCCTGATCGAGCAGCCCGCATTGCCTGACGCGGCCGTCGTTGTGCGCGAGCGCGGGATCGTCGGCGAGATCGGGGCGGCCGATCAGCACCATGAGGCGCTTGAAGATCGGATCGCTGTTGCCCGCGATCACGACATAGCCGTCGTCTTCGGTGCGATAGGTGTTCGACGGCGCAATGCCCGGCAATGCCCCGCCGCTGCGCTCGCGCACATGGCCGAGCAGATCGTATTCCGGCACGAGACTTTCCATCAGATTGAACACGCTCTCAACGAGCGACACGTCCACCACCTGGCCTTCTCCCTGGCCCGTCTTCACGCGCAGCAGCGACATCAGCGCGCCGATCACGCCGTGCAGCGAAGCGAGCGAATCGCCGAGACTCACGCCCACGCGCGCCGGCGCGCCGTCGACATCGCCCGTCGTATAGCGGATCCCGCCCATCGCTTCGCCGATCGCGCCGAAGCCCGGCCGGTCGCGATACGGACCGGACTGGCCGTAGCCGGAGATGCGGACCATCGTCAGTTTCGGGTTGATCGCGTGCAGCACGTCCCAGCCAAGGCCGAGTTTTTCGAGCGCACCGGGCCGCAGATTCTCGATCACCACGTCCGCTTCGGCGGCGAGCCGCTTGACGATCTCGACGCCGTCCGCGGACTTCAGATTCACGCACACGGACTTCTTGTTGCGCGACTGCAGATACCACCAGAGCGAGGTGCCTTCATGCAGCTTGCGCCATTTGCGAAGGGGATCGCCGGTCTCGGGCGCTTCGATCTTGATCACGTCGGCGCCGAACTCGGCCATGAGGCGCGCGGCAAAGGGCGCGGCGATGAGGGTTCCGATCTCGACGACGCGAATACCCTGAAGGGGTCCACCCATGATGCTGTCTCCGAAGCGGGTTCGTATTGGGAGACAGCTTAGGAGCGGCGCGCTGGCGGCGTCCAACCGCAATTCGCCAACGACCGTTCGCCAACCGCGAACGCTCAGGGCGTGGCGGCGGCAGGCGGGGCTTTGGGGGATGCGTTGGTGGCGCTGGTGGCGTCCGCTGCTTCGACCGAGCGCAAATGGTCGAACAGCAGGCGGCTCACCGGCGAAAGCGCATCGACATCGCGCACCACCAGCACCAGGCTGCGTGCGGACCAGTCGTCGTCGAGCGGTGTGCCGACCAGGCCGAGCGGCGCACCCATCAGTTCGAACACCTTGAGCGGCAACACGCCGACGCCCATGCCGGCCTGCACCATCCGGCACACGGCGTCGAACCCCGGCACGTGGATGCGCAAGCGCAACGGCTTGCCGGCCTGGCGCGCGGCCAGATGGGTGCGGGCGTTGATCGAGCTGGCAGCGTGCAGGCCGACATGATCGCCGTCCAGCGTTTCGGCAAAGGCGATACTCGCGCGCCGCGCCAATGGATGATCGTCGCGCATCACGACCACCAGCGAATCGTGCCGATAATGCACGACGTGCAACTCATGCGTGTCGGCGTCGCCGGAACAGATGCCCAAATCGACGAGGCTGTCGTCGACGGCTTGCACCACGCCGCCGCTAGGACGCTCTTCGAGGTCGAGCTTGACACGCTCGTGCTGCAACTGGAACGCGCGTAAGTCTTCGGGCAGAAATTCGACGATCGCCGACAGATTGGCCATCATCCGCACGTAGCCGCGCACGCCGCTCGCATGGCCGGCCAGTTCGATGCCGATGTTCTCGATGTCGCGCATCACGCGGCGCGCGTGATGCAGCAACGTTTCGCCGGCCGGCGTCAGCGTCATGCCGCGCGCGTTGCGCTGGAAAAGCGTGGCGCCGACCGCCTGTTCGAGTTCGAGCAGACGCTTGCTCGCGGCCGACACGGCAATCGCCTCACGCTCGGCCGCACGCGTGAGCGTGCCTTCTTCATAGACGGCGAGAAAAAGCTGCAGCGTGGTGAGGTCGAGCCTTCGGAGAAGGTTTTTGATTACCATAGCGGGCGCAGCGTGGTTTGCGACCCGGCTATTCTGAGGCCAGATGCGCGGGATGGGGCGGCGCCCTGCCGATCGGTCAGTCCTTTCACGAGGAGTCGAGAATCATCGTGCAGAAGTTCTCGCCAAAGCGATGCGGGTCCTTCAGCGCCAGCACATCCGCCTTCAATCCGAATGCCTGCGATGGTGGTCATGAGACGTGCTCCAGTGACGGATTCGAATGAACTGCATGCGCTATCCTCGCGACTTCAGAGCGCGTTTGGTATGCTGGTTGCGGGCGTTCGATGCGAAGCGGGCCGCGCGTCCGATCAACTGCAGTATTGGGCAACAGGCCGCGCAAGGCGATCGCACCACGTTGACTGCCGCTACGCGCCGATTCCGCCCTCGTGAAAGGAAGTATTTCGATGCCCACTGTCGCGATCGCGATCTTCCCCGGCGTGCAAGCGCTCGATGTCGCCGGTCCCGTCGATGTCTTCTCCGAAGCCAACCAGTTCATTGCTCGCGAGCAGCATTATGAAGTGAAACTGCTCAGCATGGACCTGGCGCCGCTACGTGCGTCGAACGGTATGACGCTGATCGCCGATGCCACGTTCGGCGACGCGCGCGAGCCGGTCGATCTCGCGCTGGTCGCGGGCGGCCCCACGCTGCCCGACAATCAGTCGCCCGATGCGCGCCTGCTCGACTGGCTGAGGAACGTGGCCGCGTGCTGCGACCGCTACGGCTCGATCTGCACCGGCGCGTTCGCGCTCGGTCACGCCGGCTTGCTGGACGCACGCAACGTCACGACGCACTGGCAGCATGCGGCTCAACTGGCCGCGCAGTTTCCCGACGCGCGCGTCGATTTCGATCGCATCTATCTGCGTGACGGGCCGCTTGTCACGTCGGCGGGCGTGACGGCCGGCATCGATCTGTCGCTCGCGCTGGTCGCGCAGGATCACGGTACGCACATCGCGCTCGCCGTCGCCAAACGCCTGGTGGTGTTCGCGCAGCGCCAGGGCGGCCAGTCACAGTTCAGCCCCTACCTCACCGCGCCCGCCGACGACGCCTCGCCGGTCGCGCGCGTCCAGGCGCACGTCATGGAACGGATTGGCGAGAGCTTCACCGTGAAGCAACTGGCCGATGTCGCGGGCATGAGCGCACGGAACTTTGCGCGCGTGTTCGTACAGGAGACCGGCGTGACCCCGCACGAGTTCGTCGAGCGGGCGCGCGTCGATGCGGCGCGCAAGCTGCTGGAAAGCAGTGGCGCGGCCCTCAAGGCGATTGCATACGACTGCGGCTTCGGCACAGCGGACCGCATGCGCATCGTGTTCAGCAAGCGCATCGGGGTGACGCCGATGCAGTATCGCGAGCGCTTTCGCTCGGCCTGAAAGCGGCTCGCAAGCAAAGCTGTCGGAGCGCGCCGCTGCAGGCATCAAACGCTGCGTGCGAAAATCATGACCTTTGCAAGCCAACCTACACGAGGACCGACATGACTTCCACTGCTCCGATTCGCGCGATCGTCACCGGCCACACGCGCGGCCTGGGCGCGGCGCTCGCCGAACAACTGCTTGCGCGCAACGTCGCGGTGCTGGGCTTGTCGCGCTCGCGCCATCCCACGCTCGCCACGCTTTTCCCGACGCAGCTCGAAGAAATCGAACTCCAACTGGCCGAGCCCGCGCGCGTCGCGCAATGGATCGCGACCGGTGCGCTGCGCTCGTTCGTCAGCGGCGTGCAAACGGTCGTACTGTTCAACAACGCGGGGATGGTGCAGCCCATCGGTCCGATCGAAGGGCAGGACGCGGCGGCTATCGCGAGTGCGGTGGGCCTGAACGTGGCCACGCCGCTGATGCTCGCAAGCGCGCTTGCGAGCGCCGCGGCCGATGCGAGCGACCGGCGCATCGTGCACATTTCGAGCGGCGCGGCCCGCAATGCGTACGCTGGCTGGAGCATCTACTGCGCGACCAAGGCCGCGCTCGATCATCATGCGCGTGCCGTTTCGCTCGACGCGAATCGCGCGCTGCGTATCTGTAGTCTCGCACCTGGCGTGATCGATACGGACATGCAGGCGGAGATTCGCGGCAGCGGCGAAGCGCAGTTCCCGATGCGCGCGAAGTTTGAAGACCTCAAGCGCAACGGGCAGTTGTGGTCGCCGGAACAATGCGCCGCTCAAGTGGTCGACTACGCGCTTGGCGATGCGTTCGGGCAGACGCCGGTGGCCGACATTCGCGAGATCGCAAAGCCGGTGTGATGGTCGTCCAGGCGCTGTCGGCGGCTCCCGAAAAACCTCACCTTTGACGCGAAGCGGTGCGGGCCCGGTGCCAGGGTCCGTCGGATTACTCCCGAAAACCCTCACCTTTCGCGGTTGGGGGCACAGCGCAAAGACATGCTGGGCGTGGCACGGAGGGGTCGAAATACGCTCCTCCCGCAAACGCTCACCTTTGGCGCGGGCCGGGTAGTCTGCATAACCAGGTAAGAGGTCGCGGCGTTTGCGCGTTGTAGAAAGCGCGCGGCTGCCGTAGCGCGGCGCCATCGCGCAACTCGCGGGCGTGCGCCGTGTTTCGCTGATGATGCGTTGAACCAGGTGAGCGATTAGCGCATAGGTACGCGGGCTTGCATAGCATAAGCAACGATGCGTTGACGCGCCCTCAACGTCTTCGGCACTGTTCAGCGAGTTCGCTGCCGGAACATCGCAAGAGGGTGAAGGGTGAGGCGCAACGCAGCGTGCGTGCTCACGTATCGCGGGTCGCAACCACGCTCCCGAATACCCTCACCTTTGCGCGAACAGACTGCATTCCAGACCCGGCTGCGCTCGTGGCGTCGAGCAATTTACCCCCAAAATCAAGGGCTTTTCATAACGACCGCAGTCAGTCAAACGGACTTTGACAAGCCTCGCGCGCCGCTCCCGAAAACGCTCACCGTTCAACAGCCTCGCCGCGCTTGCTCCGTTTGGTTCACAGGCTTACCGAACATTTCCAGCACCGCATCGCGCTCGAATGGCTTCGCGATCCATGCTTTGTCGCCGGCCGTTTTGGCCGAGTTCTGGATGAGACGCTGCAGCTTCTCTTCGCTGACCGCGAGAGTGTCGCCGATCACGTCGAGCCGCCTGGATCGTGAGAGAGCGATGCGTAGGCAGCAGCGACAGCACAGCGGCACGGACCCCGGCGCATAGGCACTCGTCGTCGAGTTGGTGCAGTGGCGGCGGGGGTCGTGACCCAACGCCGCGCCGAGCGCGACCGCCGGTCCGTCGTTGTTCTGCGCGAGCGCACCACCGCGCGCGGGTAAGCCCCGGGGGCAGTCGGGCCCGCTGGCGAGCGAGTTCTCGACCTGCTGCGCGGCGAGAAGCGAAGGTCTGTTCAGTTGCCAAGCACTTCTGGCCCGTTGACTTTAGCCTCGGCTATCGCGCGCCGGTCGTAGAGGCGAGCGGTCCGCGCGATGCGCAGCGGTGGTCGCGCATTGTCACCCAGTTTCCGCATTTCGCTCGCGAGACATCTCCTGGAACTCCTCACCTTTTGCGCGCAGTGGGAACGTCTCCTGGGAACGCTCACCGTTGGGCGCGAGGCCGTCATCTCCTGGAAATTCTCACCGTTGGGCAACGTTGCCCGTTGCGGCAGTTATAGAAAGCGGTCGAATGCAGTCCGAGGTGTAGCGTGAACGTTGGAGCGCCGCTCATCGCGATGGTCGGCGAACAGCTCGGTTGACTCGACAAGCTTCGTGAATTCGTCGCGCCGATGTGAGCGCGTTTCACGTGCGCAAAGTAAGCGCACGGGCTTTGAGCAGCACGGCGAGCAGTCGATCCGCGTGCTGGCTGTGACGAAATCGGCACCGCACAAGATTTTTTTTTGAAGGCACTGTCAGGTTTTCGCTGCTGTCGCGACTAAGCCCGACATCATGCCCCGTTGGATAGCGCGACAGCGTCCGAGCCATCCGATCCGACATGGGGAGACTGATGGACCTAAGGAGCTTGATGGATGGATATGAACTTCGACTGTACGATGTGCGGCAAATGTTGTCACAACCTTCGGTTGCCGCTGACGGTATCTGAAGCAATCGCGTGGCTCAGGGCAGGCCATCACGTTCAACTATTTGTCGAAGCGATCCCGTGGCCCGAAGCGCCGCCGGAGGACGACCTGGTAGCCGCACACAAACGCCGGCGCTCGTTTCCCGCTGTAAGCGGTTCATTGCCGATACGGGTGGTGGTCATCATCGTTGCGGCATTCGACGGCCCATGTCCGAACCTTCTGGAAGACATGCGATGCGGAGCCTACGAGAGCCGGCCTCTGGTATGCCGGATCTATCCTGCCGAAATCAGCCCTTTCATTTCCATGGACCCAGCGCAGAAGGCATGTCCACCCGAGGCATGGACGAGCGCGAGCTCCCCACTGTTGCGGCAAGGACAAATCGTCGACGCGCGAATCGCCGCGCTAGCGGCCCAGTCGCGCAACACGGATGCTGCCGATGTCTGGGCAAAAGCTTCCCTTTGCGAAAAGCTCGGAATAAACCGTGCGGCCCTGAGCGACGAGGGGTTCGTTGTGCACACGCCAGAGCAGTCCAGTCTGCTAAGCGCTCTTGAAGGGGCGCAAATGGCTACGGAGGCGACGCCAGGTTCGTGGCAATTCGTTTCAAATCGAAATGCGACGGCCAAGGTCTTGAGTTCAGTTGATGCCGTGGTATCGAGAACGTCCGCCTGGCAAGCAGAGGCAGCCGCCTTCCTGGGCTTTTTCCCGGACGATGTCGCGGAAAACGGTGGCCACGGCACGATCGCTCACTGAAGGGCAAGTTCGGGGCGTGAATGTCATGTCTCAGGCCAGCGAGCCGACGAGGTTTGCGAACCGGCATGTCGCTCAGAATTTGACCTTCAACTGAAACCCGATCGTAAAAGGCAGGTTGTCTGATGGAATCGGCGGGATCACGATGAAGTTCGCGCCGACGCGCTTGTATTCGACCATCACGATCGGCGCGACCACCGGACCGATCGTGTGATTGTGGCCTAAGCCCCAGTTTCCGTAGTTATAGCCAGAGATAATGCCGGCGATCGCCGCAATCCGCACGATGCCCCAGTGCGTGAACTCCGGCGCCCAGACGCCGCCGCCATAGTACGAAGGCCGGCGCAACGAGTTGCGAAACCCCCCGGCCGTGAGCGCCCATTGGTTGTTCAGCCAGCATTCGACGCCCAGGCCCGGGTTGAACTGTTCGAAATCGGTATTCGGATCGGGGTTGATGTGGTACGAGCCGAGCATGGCATCGACCCATATGCCGCCCTCGCACCAGTTGCCCGCGTGCGCGGCGGACGCCGCCGCGAGACTCGCGACGAGCGCCACTGCAGCACGCCGGATGTTCTTCTTGATCTGCCGAAAATGCATGTTCTCTCCGTCACCTCTGCAGCGCCGGTGTCTTTCCTATGGCAATGAGTGCGCCGCCCGTCGCGCACTGTACCGCAACCGGCATACGCAATGTCAACGATGCGCTGGGGCGCACGAACAGCACCCAACGAAGCCACAACAATAACGGAGAACCGATGGCAAAGCGGTGAAGGCATGCGCATGCACCGCGGCCATCTTCGAAGAAGATTTAAAGCCCCAGGTCCGACAGCCCCGGATGATCGTCGGGGCGGCGGCCGAGCGGCCAGCGATACAGGCGATCGGCCTCCCGGATCGGCAGATCGTTGATAGAGGCGTGACGGTGCGCCATCAGCCCACGGTCATCGAACTCCCAATTCTCGTTGCCGTACGAGCGAAACCAGTTGTTGGAATCGTCGTGCCACTCGTACGCGAAACGCACGGCGATGCGGTTATCGGTAAATGCCCACAGTTCCTTGATCAGCCGATAATCGAGCTCTTTCGCCCACTTGCGGCGCAGCAGGCCGACGATCTCCGCCCGGCCCTGCACGAACTCGACCCGATTACGCCAGATGCTATCGGGTGTGTACGCGAGCGATACGCGCTCGGGGTCACGGGTATTCCAGCCATCTTCCGCGGCGCGCACTTTCTGGATCGCGGTTTCGCGGGTGAACGGCGGCAGCGGCGGGCGGGTTTCGATGATGTCGGACATCATGGCTCCTCAGTCAGGTTGCGGTGCGCCGGGTTGGCGCTCGTTTGTTTGCGCAAGCGCTGGTGGGCTTGCTTGTGCTCGCGCTTGCCGCAGCGGTGGTGCCCTTGCGCGCGCTCGCGCGGCGCTCGCGGGTGACCGGCGTGACGACGTCGAGCAGGACGCCCGCTGCAGTTTGCGCGTCGAGCGCGGCATCGGGTTCGCCGCTCACCAATGCGACGGCGATTGCGCCATCGAGCAGAATCAGCCATTGGCGAGACAAACGCGCGGCGCGGCGCGTATCCATGTTTGACTCCGCCGCGAACGCATCGCACTGACTGCGCACGAACCGGAGCAGGCGTTCCTTATGTTTGCGCGCGACGATCCGGATCGGGTCGTTCGCCGGGGCAATCTCGCCGGCCGCGTTCAAAAAGGCGCAGCCGCGAAAATCTTCAGACGCGAACCATTCCCGCAGTACTTCGAACATGCCGAGCAGACGCTTGCGCGCAGTCTTGCCGCAGCGCTGCGTGCCCGCGATAAACCAGCTCATCCAGCGCTCGTCGCGCCGTTCGAGCGCGGCCACCACGAGCGCGTCTTTCGATTGGAAATGAGTGTAGAAGCTTTTGCGCGCGGCGCCCGACTGCTTGACGATCGCGTCCACACCGGTTGCATGAATGCCGCCGGCGTAGATCAACGCCTCGGCGGCGTCCAGCAGACGCTCCCGCGCGTTGCCGGGTGTCGCGGCTTCAGTGAGCGTTTCGCTAGCCATGACATAAGGTAGAACGATCGTTCTCCTTCGTCAAGCTTTCCTGCGTTTGGACGGCCAAGCGCGCTTGCTGCTATCGTGCTGACGATCGGTCAACCGGAAAGCACTTCATGAAACTCTCGTCCGTCCGCGTCATGTTGGTGCGCGCGCTGCTCAGCGCGAGCCTGCTTACAGCCATGGCCTGCACGCCAGTGCGGGTGCTCACGCATTCGGTCAGTCAGAACGAAGCGCGTGTGCCGGCCGGCCGCTACGAGATGGACCCCGACCATTCCAGCATCGTGTTCGACATCGACCATTTCAAATACTCGCGCTTTACGATGCGCTTCGATCGCAAGCACGGGCAATTAGACTGGAACGAGGGCGGTCTCGAACAGAGCACGGCGTCGGTCACGATCGACGCTGCCAGCATCGATACGAACGTGCCGCTGCTGGACAAGATGGTGAAGAGCGCGAGCCTGCTCGACGTGTCGCGCTATCCGGAGATTCGCTTCGTGAGCACGCGCTTCGAGCGCACCGCCGAATCGCGGGGCACGTTGACCGGCGATCTGACGATTCACGGCGTCACGCAACCGGTGACACTCGATGTCACGTTCAACGGCTTTGCGCCCGATCCGCTAACGAAGAAAGATACGCTAGGTTTTTCGGCGGACGGTCGCTTGAGCCGCGCGAAGTTTGGTTTGTCGACGTGGTATCCCGCCGTCGGCGACGAGATTCACGTGCGCATTCAGGCAGAGTTCGTGAAAACGCCCGCAGGTGGGTGAGCGCAGTGCGGGCGTGGGTGGGGCGCGCCGATGTCGGCTTACGCAGCAGTCCAGTCCAGGATCACCTTGCCGCTCTCGCCGGAAAGCATCGTCGCGAATGCCTGCTGATAATCGTCGACCTTGAAATGGTGCGTGAGGATCGGCGACAAATCCAGCCCGCTTTGCAGCATCGCGACCATCTTGTACCAGGTCTCGAACATCTCGCGTCCGTATATGCCCTTGATTTCGAGGCCTTTGAAGATCACCTGAGTCCAGTCGATCGCCGTTTGCGCAGGCGGAATGCCGAGCAACGCGATCTTGCCGCCGTGGTTCATCGCTTCGAGCATGCTGGTGAACGCGCTCGGCACGCCAGACATTTCCAGCCCGACATCGAAGCCTTCGGTCATGTGCAGCTCGCTCATCACATCGGGCAACGATTCGCGCGACACGTTCACCGCGCGCGTCGCGCCCATTTTGCGCGCGAGGTCGAGGCGGTAATCGTTGACGTCGGTGATCACGACATTGCGTGCACCGACGTGTCTGGCGATTGCCACAGCCATGATGCCGATGGGTCCGGCACCTGTAATCAGGACGTCCTCGCCGACCAGATTGAATGAAAGCGCCGTATGAGTCGCGTTGCCGAAGGGATCGAAGATGGCCGCGAGATCGTCGGAGATCTCGGGCGGAATCTTGAACGCGTTGAAGGCCGGAATCACCAGGAATTCGGCGAACGCGCCTTCCCGATTCACGCCGACGCCGACCGTATTGCGGCACAAATGCCGGCGCCCCGCGCGGCAGTTGCGGCAAAAACCGCAGGTGATGTGTCCTTCGCCCGACACGCGGTCACCAATCGCAAAGCCCCGCACTTCCTGACCCATCTCGACGATCTCGCCGACATACTCGTGGCCGACGTGCATCGGCACCGGAATCGTTTTCTGCGCCCAGTCGTCCCACTTCCAGATGTGGATATCGGTGCCGCAAATCGCGGTACGGGTAATGCGGATCATCACGTCGTTGTGACCGACTTCGGGCTGTTTGACGTCGGTGAGCGTGAGGCCCGGTGCGCGCTCGAGTTTTGCCAATGCTTTCATGTGCGCCTCTTTTCAGATAACACCGAGGTGCCGGCCGACGCGCGCGAAGGCATCGACGGCCCGGTCGATCTGTTCGGGCGTATGCGCGGCACTCATTTGCGTGCGAATGCGAGCGCGGCCTTTGGGCACCACCGGGAACGAGAAGCCGATCACGTAGACGCCTTCCTTCAACAGTGCGTCCGCCATCTTTGAAGCGAGTTGTGCGTCGCCGAGCATCACAGGAATGATGGGATGTTCGCCGGGCACGAGCGTGAAGCCGAGCGTGCTCATCTTGCTGCGAAAGTGCGCGCCGTTTTCGCGCACACGTGCCCGCAATTGCGCGCCTTCATCGCTTGCGAGCAGTTCGAGCACTTTCAGCGACGCGGCGGCAATGCTCGGGGTCAACGTGTTGGAGAAAAGATAGGGACGCGAGCGCTGTCGCAGCAACTCGACGATTTCCTTGCGCGCGGCGACATAGCCGCCCGATGCGCCGCCCAACGCTTTGCCGAGCGTGCCGGTCATGATGTCGACGCGTGAGAGCACCCCGCAACGCTCCGGCGTGCCGCGTCCGTGTTCGCCGACAAAGCCCACCGCATGCGAATCGTCGACCATGACCAGCGCGCCGTAGCGATCGGCCAGATCGCAGATGCCGGCCAGGTCGGCGATGATGCCGTCCATCGAGAACACGCCGTCGGTCGCGATCAGCTTGAATCGCGCGCCGGCGGCATCCGCTTCTTTCAGACGCGCTTCGAGATCGGCGAGGTCGTTGTTCTTATAGCGAAAGCGCTTGGCCTTCGAGAGCCGCACGCCATCGATAATGCTCGCGTGGTTCAGCTCGTCGCTGATGATCGCGTCGTTTTCGTCGAGCAGCGTTTCGAACAGGCCGCCGTTCGCATCGAAGCAGCTCGAGTAGAGAATGCAGTCGTCTGTTTGCAGGAACGACGCGAGCGCACGTTCGAGCTCCTTGTGCACGGTTTGCGTGCCGCAAATGAACCGCACCGACGCCGTCCCGAAGCCGTCGTTGTCCAGACCTTGCTTCGCGGCCTCGATCAGCCTGGCGTCGTCGGCGAGGCCGAGGTAGTTGTTCGCGCAGAAATTGAGCACCTCCGTGCCGTTGGCAAGACGCACGTCGGCCGACTGCGGACTCGCGATCACCCGCTCGTTCTTGTAGAAGCCGTCGGCGCGGATCTGTTCGAGGGTGCCGCGTAAATGGGCAAGGTAGTGCTCACGCATGGATGGGACTCCTGGATAGAGTGACAGGGCCGCCGCATGCAGCTTAACGTCAATGATCGGGCGCGAGCGACGGCCAGGCGGCCTGTTATAGTCGGCTATCAGTTTTATCGGAATTTTTCGTTTTTTCGAACTAAAATCCGGTATATCGAACAACTCTAAACGATGGGTCAGCAAATGGCAAGTTCGGGTAGCCGCCGCGTGGCGGCCGGCGCGGCGCTTACGTCAGAGACAACTTCGGTGCCGGCAAGTGCCGCGCCGCCGCGCGTCGGCGAGCGAATTCAGCGCCTGCGCGCGGAGCGGCGCATGACACTCGATGATCTGTCGCGTGCGGCGGGCGTGTCGAAATCCATGTTATCGGAGATCGAGCGCGACAAGGCCAATCCGACGATCGCGGTTGCGTGGCGCTTGACCAATGCGCTGGGCGTCAGTCTCGACTCGCTGTTCACGCCTCCGAAGCCCCCGGAAGCGATCGCTGTGTCACGGCCGCACGAGATACCCACGCTGAATGGGCATGAAGCCAGGTACCAGTTGCGGGTGTGGGGGCCGATCGAGTTGGCCGGCAAGTTCGAATGGTATGAACTGACCCTGCAGGCGGGCGGCGCACTGGTGTCGAACGCTCATGAGCCCGGCACGCGCGAGCATCTCACCGTGCTGCAGGGATCGGTCGAAATCGAGGCGGCAGGCGCGATCAAACGGCTCAAGGCTGCTGATACCGCCCGCTATGTCGCCGACGAACCGCACGCGATCCGCAATGTGAGCAAGAGCGAGGCGAAAGCGCTGCTGGTGGTGATTCACGGTTGAGGCCCGGTCTGCTTCGCTCGGGCTTGCGGCTGCGCGTTGCGACGCTGTGCGCGCCGGGCACCTGAGGCGCATCGCGGCGCTAGCTGTTGGCCGAATTGGCCGTTCGGCCAATGTTGCGCGAGATACTGTATGTTTGTACAGTAGAGGCTGTGGAGGGAGCCGAAAATGAACAATCTGAAAGCCGATCCTACCGATCAAACTCTCGCCGCGCTGCGCTATCAAACCGCCGCGCGCGATCTCGAACATATCGTGCGCAACATTGCCGCGCGCTACATCGTGCAGCAGGTGCCCCTCACATGGCGCCTGCTTCAGGCCATCGAAGCGGAAGCGCTGGCCGACCTCGGATTCGCCAGTCGGCACGACGCATTGCTGTTGGGCCTGTTTCAGCGTCCCTCGGACCTGCCTTACCCGGAAACGGACGAAGCCGTGGATTTCGGCACGTCCACCGCACTGCCCGCGGTGTTCGCCTTTGCCGTCAGCGCTTATGAAGAAGCTGCCCGCCGCGCCGCTCAGCCGGCGCCGCAGCATCAAGGGTTCAAGCGTTCCAAGGCGTGGGGCGGCTGAACGTCGCCGCGTTTTCCCAGGTTGCCGCCTACAATGCTGCAACTAACGGAAGAATAGCTCATGTCACCTCCTCATCTGTCCGAGCCGGTTAGCCGCTGCGCCCCCTCAACGGATCTGTTCGATCAGCAACGCGAGGACTGGCGCCGCGACCCGCAAATCGCTTTCGACGCGTGGCTGGCCAGGCAGCATTTCAGACGTTCTTCCGCCGACGTGTACCGCGCGCAGTGGGGACTTTTCCTCGACTGGCTCAGTGCCCGTCAGAAGAATCTCGTCACGGTGGAGATGCAGGCGATCGCCGAATTCGTCGCCGGGCTCGAGATCAAAAAGCCCCAGCGGGTCAGGTATTTGCGGCTGATCGAGCGGGTGCTGGATCATGTGCGCGAAATCGAATCCGCGTCGACCAATCCGGCACGCTTCATTGCTCAGGACGGCGAAGCAGCGTGGCGCAACGCGCGCGACAATGAACCGACCGGTTTTCTCACGCATGCCGAACGAACCGCACTGATCGCGCAGCTGTTTGCTCCGTTGCCGGTCTTGTCGGCGGCGCAGCGCTGGCGAGAGCGGCGCGATCGCGCGTTAATTGCGCTGTTTCTCGGCGGCGGACTGAAAACCGGCGAAGCTGCAGCGCTTACGGTTAGTTGCGTCAATGCGGGTTCTCCGTGGGTGACGATCGAATCGGCCAATCCGCTGCTCACGCGCCGAACCCGGCTCGCCCCATTCGCGACTGCCATTCTCGACGCGTGGCTTGCCGAACGGCGTCTTGCGGAACTCGCCGGCAATCTGGTGTTTCCGGCCTCGCCGTCGGGGCGGCCGATGCATAAGGCCACCATGCTGCGCGCGGTTGACGCGTTGGTCGACGGCGCCGGGGTCGCCGCGTCGCGCAAGTCTCGCGCAAGTCCCCAGACACTGCGCAACACCTTTGCTGCGGACCTGTTCGAGAGCGGGGTGGAGGCGGAACAGGTCGGCCAATGGCTGGGATTTATGCAAGCGGTGTCGGCCAACCGTTTGTATCGCGCGTGGCAAACGTGGGTGGGCCAGCAGGAGTCGCCCGCCGCAGATGTGCCCGATCCGGCTGCGCCGCCATTACACGCGCCGCGAACCGACGGACGTTCGACGAGAAAACCGGAGGCGGGTGGGCCCTGAAGCTCACTGGCCGGGTCCCGAATCTCCTCACCTTTGACGTTTTACCTGCTAGCGCACTGCGTCGAATTGCCGGGCCGCAGCTGCCGCGTCGCGCGAAAGAAACCGGCTGAGCGCTGCCAGCCTTGACGGGCCGAGCCCGGACGAGTGCTCGCACTCGGGGCAGAGCAATTCGAAACGGTGATCGAGTTGCGACAACTCGGGCTCACCCTCGTCGCATTTTGGACAGCGCAGCGGGAGCGACACATGGCCGTCCGCTGCCGTGCCGACTTCGTTCAATTCGTCGCTCGTGAGCCGGCCCGCTTCCACCAGCGAGCAAAGCAGGCTGGCGATCGCAGGGTCAATACCTTGCTGGGTGCGCAAGACCGCGACTTGTTTCGTCAGCGCGTCCACTTCGTCCGATTGCTCGCGCAGTTGCGCCTCGAGCCGGTCACCCCGCGCTTTGGCGGCGGCAATTTGCTGAATGAACTCGAATTCCTTGCGACTCGCGTCGCGCACGCCCGATTGGTATGTGGCTGCCATGCTGCGCAGTGAGTCCAGTTCGACGAGCATCGGCTTGACGCGCCGTTCGGCTTCCCCGACCGCGTCTTTTATCTGCTGCGCATAGTGTTCCGTGCTTTGACGCAATTCCATGTGTAGGGCGTCGATCCGGTCACGCAGTGTTGCATTCGTGGCGAGCTCGCCGTCCAGACGCTGACGGAGCGCTTCGTTTTCGCGATCCAGCCGCCGCACCGTTGCCTGCAAGCCTTCCTGATGGACGTTTTCATGCGTGGTGGCGCTGGATAACTGGTTTTCGAGCACGCGAACGCGTTCCCAGCCGGCTTCGGCGCGCAGTTCGCTGCGCTTGACTGCTTCGTCCGAGGCTTCCCGCCGGATTTCCGCGTCTCGCGCGCGTTGCTCCGCGGCCGCGATTTGCGCGCGCATTTCGTCGCGCTCGCCGTCGAGGGCCGTTCGCGCATGCGCCACGGCTTCCTCGAACAGCGCACCGAGCAGTTCGCCGGCGCGCTCTTCCAATGCCTTCGGGATCGCGCCGGCGCCAACCTTGACGCGCGACGCGCTGCGGATACGTTCCCAGAAATGGTCGATGTCCTTGGGGATGTCGCTAGCGCTGCCGGTTTGCGTCAGATCACGGACCGCGGCCATGGACGGGCGGATCCCGAGGTCGAAGAACAGCCTCTTGCACGCATGCAGCGACAAGTCCTGCCGCCGCGCCCCCTGAGCGCGCAGGGCCTCAAGCTCATCACGGATGGCTTGCCGTTCCTGGTCTAGATTCATGTCAACCTCGATGTCGCTCGAATTGGATGGATCATAACAATTTACGTAGTGTCCGCTACCTATTTATTCGTGTCACGGATGCATAGGGGCATAGGCGTGCTTTTGGGCGTTGAGCATGTCAATTGACCGACGCTTGGTAATCGGTGTCGTGAAACAAAGCGAAGAATAGCCCATAACGTCTTGTTCCGAAAGAGCTTTTACGCTTAGCCAGTGAATCCGGGACTGTTTCACGCCGCTGGGATATAGCGACGTGGGGCAAATGATTGTGTTCAGACAACTCGCGGGGGCGGGCTAGAGAGTAATAAAAGTAAACACCCTTGAACCATGTTGAAAACGTTAACGCCACGGCAAAGCCTTACGTGGTGGGCGTTTCGGGCGGGGAAGGTGAAGCTTTTCGGGAGACATGGTGAGGCGTTGCGGGACGCGCGAGTGATGAGGTTCGGGGACCACGGTGAGCCGGTGCAGGAAGCAACGTGAGCGGGTTCAGGAAACCCTGCCTGCATACAGTTTGGCCAAAGGTGAGATTTTGCAGGAGTTCATGGCTGCGAAGCGCCGATGGGACGCGAAAGTCCGTTCGCGAGCGGGGCGGTCCGGAGGTGAGGGCTTTCGGGACGGTGTGGGCCGCCGACTTATGGGCCGGTTTGGATGCGGAAAATGCCAAAGGTGAGTCAAGACAGGAGAAAACGCGCACTGAAGGTGAGAATTTGCGGGGGCGGAGCGGTATTTCTTCCTGAATTTGGGCATTCGTCCGCGAAAGGTGAGACTTTCCGGGATACATCGACTGCGCTCCACTCAGCATTCTGCCCCACGATCGCCAAGGGCTCATGGAGCCCGCAGGACATAGGTGAGAAGATTCGGGACTTGCGTTGGGAGGCGACTACTCCTTCCCGCGCACGCGCGCGTTTTGGTCAAAGGTGAGGATTTTCGGGATCCAGGGGAACGCCTTTTGGCCGTAAAGTGCGGAAATGCGCGATCAAAATGACTTGGGTTGGCCCGAAAAGCCCCACAGACGCCGTCGCCAGGACGGCTGCGCGGCAGCACTAGCGTTCTATTGGTGAGGCTTTTCGGGACCGTCCGGAGCGCAATCGGAACCGCGGCGCTCGACGAGGAAGCCGCTCGAGGTGAGAGAAAACGGGAGCGCACGATGCGGCGCTGCTGCCACACCATGCCTAACCCATTGAATACATATAAAATTGTCGTGCTTGCTATTCAACGGTGAGATTTTTCGGGAGTGGTGTTTAGGGCGGTGATGACCGCTCGTGCCGGTCATGGTGAGGCTTTTCGGGAGGATTTTTCGCTCGACTAAAGGCACGACACGTCGCGAGCCCGCGTCATGCCAAGTCGTCGGGCGCAGCAAAGGTGAGCTTTTTCAGGGGACCTTCGACGGAGCCTCAACTTCGACGGAGCCTCAAATCAGCGACCACTAAAAGCATGGTGCAGCAAACTCGGACAACCAGCGGCGTCAGTTAGCTTGCGGTCCGCTGGCGGTGCATATCGCGTTGCTACCCTCCCCCGCCGATGAGCCGGTGGGCGGCACTTCACGAATCGTTGCTGGCGACTGCCCATCCGGCGCCCCGTATGCGGACAGAAGGTCGCGAAAATTTTTTACGGTGAGAAGGTTCGGGATCGAATGATCCCGTTCGCGCGCGCCGGCCAAGAGCCGGAATGTGCGCAGGCCGCGACCTGCAAGGATGGCACGACGCTGTGTGAAACGGCTGAGGTGAGGGTTTTCGGGACCTGTCGGAGGTGAGTCGCGCTTGCCAAAAGCGCTTCACCCGCAACGGTGAGAAGCACGCTATAGACGCGTATCACCACAGCCGGTATGCTCTCGCCAAATCCCTCCTTGACCAGACGCATGGCCACGAAGCGCGCGAAGAAGACCGATGTAGTCAGCCCGAGCTCGGCCGAATTGCGCAAGGCCGTAGAGGCGATCGCCATCCAGCCAAAGAGCGGCAAAATCACGCTGCTTACTCGCAAGCTTTTCAACGTGCTGCTGGCCGTAGCGCAGCAAGCCGACGAATCGGGCGACACGTATCGGGCGTTGCTGTCCGACATTGTCGCCAATTCCGCTTTCGATTCCAACGACACTGCGCTCGTCAAAGAGCATTTGCGGCGCATGGTGTCCGTGCAGGTCGAATGGAGCACCGGCACGTCGAGCCAGAAGCCGGGTCGTAAGTGGGGCATTTCCACGCTGATCGCCGACGCGGAAATCCTGGAAGATCCTACGACGCGCCGTGTGTGGGTGGAATTCTCCTTTGCGCCGAAGATCAAGAAAAAGCTGCTCGATCCGGTTCAATATGCGCGCCTGAGTCTGCAGTTCCAGAGCCAGTTGCGCAGCAGCGCCGGCTTGGCGTTGTACGAGATTTGCGTGCGCTATCTGACGAACCCGAGCCATCTGACGATGCGTGAGACGTGGGAATGGTGGCGCCCTATTCTGTCGGGCACGCCGGACACGGAAGCAGGCGATGAGGCGAAGCGCGAATATAAGTATTTCAAACGCGATTATCTGCGCCCGGCGATCGCCGAAGTGAACGCGGTCACCAATATCTTCGTTGAATTGATCGAGCATCGCGAGGGCCGGCGGGTTGCGGAAATCCAGTTTCGGGTGACTGAGCGCAAGCAACCCATGCTCGCGCTCGACGAGCATCCGAACGTTTTCGACAGCACGCTGGTCGACCGAATGGTCAAGATCGGCATTCCGCTGAAAGAAGCTCAAACGCTGTATGCCGACAGTGAAGAAAATCGTATTCGCGCCGCTTTGCAGATGACCGAGCAACGCATGCGCAGCACGTCGTTGCCGCCTGTGCGCAGCGCGCCCGCGCTGTTCAAGGATGCCTTGAAGAAAGGCTACGCGCCGCCCGTCGAGGCCTTGCCGTCAGGCGGTGGCGGCAAGGCCGCCGTCGCGGCGCCCGCCGACGACCTGAAGGCGCGACTGCTGGACGAATACTCGGCGCATCGTCGCAAACAAGCTTACGAGCTGTACAACGAACAAGGTGAGTCCGAGCGGGAAGCAGCGCGGCAATCTTTCGAGGAAGAACAGTTGCCGACGCTCGGCACACATCTGCGGGACGACTGGCGTCGGCGCGGGCTCGATTCGAAGATTGTCGGAACGGCATTCTTCGATTGGCTGGCGCGTAAGACATGGGGCGAGCCGACCGACGGAGATCTGCTCGCTTTCACGCTGAGCCAATCGCGCGCGGCTTGATCGATCGGGTCGTTGCGCGGGCTCGGCGCCCTGACCGAGCGCCGGCGGCACCTGCGTGCCGCACTACCCTTTCATCTCTCATTGTTGCCGGTTATTTCAGGATCTTCTCGATCTGCCGCAGGATGTCATCGCGCTTCTCGCGCGTGAGGCCTTTCAAACGCAGTTCGATCCGATCGTCTCCATACGATTTCAGATCGCCGACCGGCACACCATCGAGCTTGATTTCAAGTCGCTGCGCGTAGCGCTGCCGGCCCGCCGGTTTGACGCTTTCCTGCGCGCTTGCCCTTCCCTTGACGATGTCCGCGACTTGCCGCGTACTCAGATCGTCGGAGAGGATTTTGTTGATCAGGCGCAGCGTGGCGTCGGCACCTCGGGCGGTGTGGTAGCGACCGACGTGATACGCCATGTTCGAGCCGAAGCGGTCCGGGCGCGCCACCATCTCATGCATGATGGCCTCCGGCAACTTGGCGACGGACAGGGCGACCGCGACGGTCGATTCGTCCAGGCCCAGATGTTCGGCAAGGTCCTTCTGGCTCTGAAAATGGCGATCGTCGAGAAAGCGTTTCCAGACTACTGCGTTGTCGAATACCGTTTGCGAATCCCGCTGGACGTTCAGGTCATAGCCGAGTTTGTAGCTTTGAATGCCGACCGGCAGATCGATGACGATCGCCTTGACCAACTCCTTGTTCGCCTCTTTCAGCGCTCGCACGCGCCGGCCACCATCGCTGACAAAGTAAGTGCCGGGATTGTCGTAGTCCGGAATGACGTGAATGGCCTGTTGCTGCCCCTGCTTTGCGAGATTGACGGCGAGCTCCGCAATCGACGCCTTCAGATAGAAGTGCCGGGGATTGAAGGGGCTGGGCTTGATGCTCTTCAACGGCAGTTCTATGACCTGGTTCGGCCGGTATCCATGCTGGATTCTCCACGCACGATAGGCTGCCGATTCAGTGAGTGCTTCCGCCGAGTCGGCTTGCGGGAGCTGCTCCGGCACGATAGCCGACATTGCGCGGCCTGCGGCTTCGCTGTTCGTGGGGCTGTTCTTGACAAGGCCGTCGATGGCATTCAAGCGGTCCAGGGCAGTTCGCTTTTCGCTGCTCGCCGTGTCAGGACGTGCTTGAAAGCCTTTGGCGAATTGGGAGGGTTTCATTGGGGGTCCTTTATGCGCATAAACTTCACGGGAGCAACGCTGCGATTTCGTTCGCGCATGCGCGTATTTCTATGGCCGCGAGTTTTGCGCCGCGGTCATTCATCTGAAGCACCGTTTGTCCTAACGCCATTGCCTGCTTGTAGGCTTCGCGCGTAGGGATCTGCGTCTTGAGCAGAGGGAAGCCCAGTTCCTCCAAAGCGCGCTTGAGTTCGCGCGTCAACATCCGTTTCTCTTCCGTCTTGTTGAGCAGAAAGACTGCGCGCAGATCCTCGTTCATTACTTGCGCTTGCTGTACCAGCTTGACCAGCCCGATGCTCGACCAGTAGTCCGCCGGTGATGACGATGTCGGGATGACTGCGACGCTGGCGGCGAGCAACACAACACCGGAAACCTTTTCTGTAATGGATGGCGGGCAGTCGACGATGATGATGTCGTAGTCAGCGACGAACTTTTTGATCTCGCGATGGATTTGGCTGCCCGCTTCGGAGAGATTGACGACCGGGAATGGAATGCCGGTGTCGCCGTCTGACGATGCACTGGCCCAGTGGATCAGTGTGTTTTGCCCGTCTGCGTCTACAACGAGGACGCGTTTGCCTTTCTCGTGAAACGCAGCACCGAGATGCATCGCCAGGGTGCTCTTGCCAACCCCGCCCTTTTGTTGTGTTACCGCGATGATTTCAGCTGCCAAATTTCACCTCCTCTTTTTAGACGCAAATGGATTTTACCGGGATGAACTCGTATTTCAATCGTTTTGTAGAAAACAAGATAAGAATTAGCCATTCGGATAAGGTTTATGCGCATAAAGGGTGGTCAGCAGGCTGGATCCGGGCTGTCAGGGCAGGTTCCCGGGGCGGGGGATCCTCGGACATGAACCAATGCTAAAACGCGTAGCGGGCGGGGCGAGCAAGGTTCAGTCTTTGACTGCGTCCGCTGCTTTGCTGGGCTCAGCATGCATCGTTCAATTTAACTGCCGACGCCTCATGATGCGTTTCGGTCAATGAAGGACTCTAGCGCGGTGAAAGGGGGCGCCACGTCACTTGGCGAGCGGCCGAGTTTATGCGCATAAACTCGGCGCGATGGAGGGGGCTTCTGTCAGTCGCAACTGCCGAATGGGAGTGAGGGAGCGCGCGTGAAGCATGGGTGTCTTCCGCGATTGGCGTGGCAACGGCAACGGCAACGGCAACGGCGAAGGCGAAGGCGAAGGCGAAGGCGAAGGCGAAGGCGAAGGCGAAGGCGAAGGCGAAGGCGAAGGCGAAGGCGAAGGCGAAGGCGAAGGCGAAGGCGAAGGCGAAGGCGAAGGCGAAGGCCCGATTGGGGCCTTGGCCACTTGAGCGATCGCCGGAGTCCACTGAGTGCGAATAGTCCGCGGCCGCAGTTTATGCGCATAAACCGTAAGCAGAAGCGCCCGACTGGACAGGCAGCGTCCGCTCATTTCCTCCTTCCTGGCTTGGACAACTGCGTTGTCCGCAGCGAGAAAGCCTCGCGCGCGAAGCCGCGAAGCGGGCGCCACAGCCCCAGGCGTGCGCGCGCCCCGAAGAATATTTCACCGCTCAGCAGTGGACGATATCTACGCTGACATCGTCTGACCAGTCGGCTAGGCCGCTACCGATGCAAACGAACGGCCCGCTGCGTCTAACTTGATCTTTTCCCCGCCAGCGATCGTGCGAGCAGGACCCGGGTCGCTTGCAAAAGGACCGCGGCTTCACACCTCTCCATGCCAATCCGCTTTCGGCCGCGTTCATTAAATGAAGCTGCAATCGGAACCATAGCAAGCCATAGCGACAACTAATTCCTTGACGCGGCCGCATAACAACTCACAGGGCAATTGGAAAGCCAATCCTCTCCGCCAACCTTCAATGCCCTCACAGCGAAAACCCTTCGTCAACGCACCCGCCATCCCGACGCACTCCTGATCCCTGTAATCAACCATCCGCTTGCCACTGAAAGCGCCGCCCGATCTGTCCATCACCCGCTAAAATCGCCGCACCACGGATAATCCTCAGCGAAAAATAACGCCCACCTTCACAGCCATGATCACGATCTACCACAACCCGCGCTGCTCGAAATCCCGAGCTACCTACGACCTGATCAAAAGCACCTACAACAGCGCGAATGAAACGACTGAAGTCATCGAATATCTGAAACAGCCGTTGACCGTCGAACGACTCAAAGCACTGAACGCTCAATTGGGCGGCCCGGTCCGAGCGATGATCCGCGAGACCGAAGCCGAATATGCTGAACTGAAACTCGCCGATCCAACACTGACGGACGCTCAGTTATACGAAGCATTGGCGAAGCATCCAGTCCTGCTGCAACGACCGATCGTCGTGCGAAACGGACGGGCCGTGATTGGCCGCCCGCCGGAGAACGTTGCCGCGCTGTTCTGCTGAGCGTCCGAACGAGGCGAATCGCGCAACCGGCAAGCAAATCACCGCCAGCGCGGCTAGACCTTCGCCGCAAGCGCGGCTTCCTTGGTGACGATCTTCGTCGGAATAAGGCGCAGCTCGCTAAACGCATCCGCGATACGTTGCTGCTGCGCGAGTACGTTCGCATCGACAGTCTTGTAGACATGCGCGTAGTGCCGCAAGCCCGCTTCGATCACGTCCGCGTCCAGTCCTTGAATTGGCGCGAGCTGAGCAGCTGCCTCGCTGTAGTGACCTCGGACCCACTCTCCCTGTTTGCCGGCTTCGTCCATCACGATTGCAAGCACCTCGCGGTTTTGCTGCGCGAACGGCCGCGCGCTCAGGAAAAACTGATGGTGACTGACGATACCGTCGGCATCCGCGAGCAGGCGCGCGCTCGATTGCCGTTTCGCTGCTTCGAGAAACGGATCCCAGATAGCCCATGCGTCGACGGCGCCGCGTTCGAAGGCCGCGCGCGCATCCGCGGGTGCCAGATAGACCGGCTGAATCTCGCCGAACTTCACACCGTTTTTCTGCAGCGCGGCCACCAGAAACCAATGCACGTCCGCGCCTTTGTTCAGCGCGATCTTCTTGCCCTTCAAGTCGGCCAATGTCTTGATCGATGAACTGGGATGCACGAGGATGCCTTCGGCATGCGGCGTCGGGATTTCATAGGCGGTGTAGACGAAATTCGCGCCGGCTGCCTGCGCGAACACCGGTGGCGCCTCGCCGACGTAGCCGAAGTCGATCGCGCCGACGTTCAGCCCTTCCAGCAATTGCGGGCCGGCCGGAAACTCGGTCCATGTGACGCCAGCGCCCAGCGGTGCGAGTCGCTTTTCGAGCGTACCGTGCAACTTCAGCAACACCAGCGTACTGGCCGCTTTCTGATAACCGATGCGAAGTTCTCTGGCGTGCGCGTCGGCGGCAAAAGCGAAGCCGGGAATGACGGGCAAAGCGGCAGCGGCCAGCGATGCGCCAGCGCTCGCAAGGAACGCGCGGCGTGAGAGCGGCGAAGGAGGGGACATGGAAGTACTCGTTGAAAAGACGGACGCGAAACGGACCGATTGGCGCCGACGATAATTCGCCCGCACGCTTGGACGAACCGATAAATTCGCATAAGCAAATGACGCTTCGGGGCAAAGCGCCGTGGCCGCCGTCCGGACGCCTCGTCGTCTCACACGCCGACTGGCCGCGACAATCAGCGCCGCGGCTGCGTCATTGCATCGAACGGAGACTGCGACGGCAACACGCACGCCGTGACCCGTCCCGCGGCACTCGACTGGCGCTGTCGCCTGCGGCTGGACTGCCACTGCTCATCGTTATCGTCCGCGCGCTAAACCTCGCGCCGTTTGCATGCCGCTCGCCCTCACGCCGATGTGGCCAAGCCCATCGGCTGACGACTTGCTGCGACCATCAGCGCGTCAACGCAACGCGATGCCCGCGTCTTTTCCCCGCGACGCGTGCCCGTTACACTTGCCGGCAAGCGACGCGCACCCGCAGCTCGCGCCCTTTCAAAACCGGAGTCACCGCAATGCTAGAACTGAGGCCGTCCTGCGAAGGATGCGGCAAGTCATTGCCAGCCAATGCGTCGGACGCGATGATCTGCACCTATGAATGCACCTTCTGCGAAGTCTGCGCGCTCGGCAGGCTGCGCAATGTTTGTCCAAATTGCGGCGGCAATTTCCAGCATCGGCCGATTCGCACGCGCGCGCAGCTGGAGAAACATCCCGCGGGCACCCACGCCCATACTGTCGCGATCGACGAAGCGGCACACGCGCGATTTTTCGCCCGCTATGGGGAAACACCCGCGGCCGAGCGTTGACGCCGAAGCCGCGTGCATAAATGTCAACGTGCGCGCGGATCCACGCTTGACATGCGGCGGTGTTGTCGACGCTTACCCACGGACCTGTGCCGGCTTCACTCGCCGTGCTCCACGCCATCGACCGTCTCGATCCCGCTCACGGAATGCGCCGCCACGCGCAACAGGCGGATCTGCTTGCGATAATTGCGGCAGCCGCTGCAAGTCGGCAGATGCAGCCGGATCGCCACCCATTCGCCGGTGGTCAAGGAACGGTCCAGCGCGTCAGATAGCAGACGTGTGATGTGCTTACACTTCCCCATTGGCATCCTCGCTAGCCAGGCCCTTTTCACCAAGACAAGTGCGCAAGCGCAAGCGCGCACGGTAGATCAGCACGCTGCAGTGGTTGGCGTTGATCTGCAGTTCGGCGCAAATCGCCTCGGTATCGAGATCGAGGAATTCGCGCATCATGAAAACTCGTCCGATATGCTCGGGCAGATTGTCCAGGCACATCTCGAAGAAGGTCCAGAACTGTTGCCGACGCAATGCGGTCTCGGGCGTCGGCCAAGGCCGCGGCTTGGTTTCGCGCGACCAGTGCCCGTTGTCCTTGAATAGTTCGCGATCCAGCAGCGCTTCGCCGTCGAGCTCGGCTTCGAGCGCCGACAGGTTGATCGTGCGTTGCCGGGCTCGCAAGGTATCGACGAGCTTATGCCGCAGGATGCCGAACACCCAGGTCTTATGTTCGGACTGCGCACCGAAGCGGTCGGCGTTCGTCCACGCGGCGGCCAGTGCCTCCTGCACGGCATCTTCGGCAGCCGCGGGGTCGCGCAACTGCAAGCGGGCGAAGCGCACCAGCTGCTGCCGCAATTGCGTCAAATAAACGGGATCGTCCAGCGCGGCGGCGCCTACCTGCGCCATGAGATGCTCCGTCGAGGCAGCCCCGGTTGACGCGCGTGGTCTCTTGAAACGTGGTGGTCCATGAACGTGGGGTTGTAGAGGCGCGGGGTGCGCCTGCGTGCGGCATTGTCTCTCACGTTCGTGAATAAGCGAACCGATGTTGAACATGCGCCGTCGACAGACCGATAACCGGATAACGTTGGTGGCGCTGGCGGACGCATGATAAAGCGGTCCCACCCGGCGGCCCCAGCTTAGGGCAACGAGCCGGCCTCATAGGCCACATGTCGGACGCCGATGAACCGCTCGACGTCGAGCCGACAGACGGTCGCGCCGACGACGAACGTTCGCCGTCGAACAAGTTTCTGGAGGCAAAAAGCGCCGAATTCGGCGCCCGTTTGCATTCGACCTGGGCTAGACAATGTGCGGACTCGAGTCCGCACCGAAGCTCACGGCTCGGTCTTGCCGCCCCCGTCCATCCCGCTGCCTTTGCGCCACGCTTCCTTGCCGCGCTCGGACAGCTCACCGCTGCTGTGCGCCTGGTCGGCTTGCGTGCCGTCGACGGCCATCTCGCCGCCCGCTTGATCCTGGGCGCGCGGCTTTTCCTTCTTGCGAGCAGCCACCGCTTCGTCGTGGGATTTCCCTGCGTAATTGGAATTCATGGCTAGTTCCTCCTAAAAACCGGCCAGGCGAAGTTCAATGTGCGTTGGCGCACATAGCAACGCCTCTGTTAGCTCCGTGTCCGCCGCTGCGGTCCGTCCGCGGTCGGAAGCCCCGTTGCACACGTTTGCCCCAAAACCTCTTTGACCGAAAGCATGCTTGATTGGCAAGGCAAAAGTCGCAGTTATCCACAAGGTTATGCAGATTATCTGTGGATAACTGCGCCGTCCGTGAGGTTATCCACCACGCATTGCAATGCGACGCTTGCGGTGTGCCCGGACAGTGGCACTTGCCCCGGTCGCCCGCTCGCACCGCTTTTTGCCTATCATGTGCAGTCGTACCCTCGCGCCTCCAGCGCCTTTTATCAAGGGAGCGAACCATGGCCTATCACATTGCAGTCGTCGTCGGCAGCCTGCGCCGGGAGTCGTTCAACCGACAATTGGCTCAAGCGGTGACCTCGCTGGCACCGTCCGACTTCACGTTCGAATTCATCGACATCGGCTCGTTGCCGCTCTATAGCCAGGAATACGATGCCGACTATCCCGAGGCCGGCAAGCAGTTGAAAGAGCGCATCGAGGCGGCCGACGGGCTGTTGTTCGTCACCCCCGAATACAACCGCTCGATCCCCGGCGTGCTGAAGAACGCGCTCGACTGGGGTTCGCGTCCGTGGGGCACGAACTCATGGCGCGATAAGCCCGGTGCCGTGATCGGCACGTCGGTCGGCGCGACCGGATCGGCGCTCGCGCAACAGCATCTGCGCAATGTGCTCGCCTATCTCGATGTCCCGACCCTCGGGCAGCCCGAAGTGTTCATCAAGCACGACCCGGCGGTCATCAACGAAAAAGGCGAGATCGTCAACGACGGTACGCGCAAGTTCCTGCAGACTTTTGTCGACCGCTATGTCGCCTGGGTCAAGCAGCACACGACTGCGTGACCGAACTCCCTTGAGACCTGCATGGCGCGCGGAGCGGCTTGCCGCGCGCGACGCAAGCGGCAGCGCCCGCTGCGCTCAGCGCCGCCGCGCGAATCTCTTTATACGTGGTGATGACCCGTCACCCGTTCCCAGCCGTGACGCACCGCCAGCTTGAAACGCTCCCAGGTGCTGTCCGGCGACGTGGTTTCCCAATGACGCCGGGCTTCCGGCTCGATGTCCTCCCAGCGACGATCGCGAAACCGCGCGTCGTTGCCGATTTCCGCGCCGTACCGATATGCCGGTACGTAGTCTTCATAGCGCGGGCTTTCGGCTGCGTACTGCTGGTCATAATGCGAGCGAAAGTCTTCTTCGTATTCCAGATATTCGTTGGGCATCTGGCCGCCCGGAGCGGCGGTTGGCTGTCCCGCTTCCGAGACCCCTTCCGAAGGCGGCATCACCGCGCCTGAGCCCGGCACCGAGCCAGCGGCGATCGCGCTGCGATCCGCGTCGCCGGTCAGAGGAGCGCTCGCCGGCTCGCTTGCCGGACCGACGGCCGGCGGCACATTGACGGGCGGCGGCACGAACGGCTCCGCGAGCATGGTCGCCGGAGGCACCGGATACAGCGGATCGCCTGTTCCGGCCGGCCGCGCGGCTGTTGGGCTCGTGCCGGCGGCAGTTTCGCTGCGGGTCGACGTGCCGGGCATGGCAGTCGTCGCGCTCGAGGTCCGCGGCGTTCCCGGGGTCATTGCGCCGATGCCCAGTTCGTCGAGGACCGAGTGGTCACGGCTGCCCGCCGTTGGCGTGTCCCAGTCGGGCAGGCGTTCGCCAATGTCGGTTGCGCCCAGCCTTGTCAGCGTATCGCGGGCGAGTTCGGCGTGGGCTTCGCTCGTCGCGTGGACGCACACCAGCACCGCGCCGCGCCGTACGGCTTCGGCGTAGCGCGCGGTGTCCTGCTGGCGCGAGCCGCTGGCGAACAGGTTCGACAAGAAGCGCTCGATATTCGCGAGCACACCGGCGTTCGCGACTTCCCCAGTGGCGGAGCCGACCGATGGCTCGGGATTCGCCTGCAACTCGATGGTGTCGCGTGCGAGGCCGATCTGGACGAGCGTATCGCGGGCGCCTTCCGCTTGCGTATAGGTGTCGAATAAACCAATCACGGTATGTTGCATGGCTGTCTCCCGACGTTTTTCGGCGGAACGGGCGACGCGCAAACGCGCCGCTCTCCTCATCGGATAGGTGCCGCAACAATCATGCCGCACGCGGGCAGCGCGGCGGCGCGCGGTGCGCCCCGGCCCGCGAGCTTGGGCAGAGCCGGAGGTGCCAGCCCGCGCACAAAACGCATCGCGAAGCCGCTGCGCTTTTACAAATGAAGGTAAATGACACGGGCCTGCGGTGAGCGTGCCGACGCGGGCACCGCCCCAGCGCACCGGCCCCGCCCCTACTGCGCAGGCTGCGTCGCGGGATCGCTGCCCGTTTGCGCCATCTCGCGCTGGATCGATTCGAGCAGCTTTTCCAGCAAGCCGATATCGAAGGGTTTCGGCAGCACCCTCACATCGCCCCGCCGCGCCCGGTCGAGTTCTTCCGCGTATCCGGTCACGAGAATCACCGGCAGCTTCACGTCGAAGGCCAGTATCGTCTCGGCCAGATCGATGCCGTTCATCGTGCCCGGCATGTGGATGTCCGACAGCACCAGATCGAACGGCAGCGGCTCGCCGGTGCGCGCCCGGCGCGCCTGGGCATCGTCGAACAGATGCAGCGCCGTGTCGGCGTTGAACACGCACGTGACCTGGTGACCCATCATCTGCAGCAGCGCTTCGGTGCCGGCGGCGACGTCCGCGTTGTCCTCGACCAGCAGGATGCGCAGCCCCGCCGCCGCGGCGCTTTCGTCGGCGCTCGCTTCGGCCGGTGCGGGCGCCTCGGGCGCGGCGGCGGCGCGCGGCAGGTAAAGGCGCACCGAAGTGCCCGCGCCGACCGCGCTGTCGATCGCTGCGAGCCCGCCCGAGCTTTCGCCGAATGCGAAAACCTGCGGCAAGCCGAGGCCGGTGCCCATGCCTTTCGGCTTGGTCGTGAAAAGCGGTTCGAAGGCGCGCGCCAGCACCTCCGGCGCCATGCCCGCACCGGTATCCTCGAGTGACAGTTGCACGTAGTCGCCGGTCAGCGGAAAGCCATCCTCGCGACGGAAGGTGATATTGCTCGCACGCAACGTGAAGCGCCCGCCGTTGGGCATCGCGTCGCGCGCATTCACGGCGACGTTGATCAGCGCCAGTTCGAACTCGGCAACGTCGACGCACATCGGCCAGGTGCCGACGCCGGGGTCGATCACCAGCGACACTTTGGCGCCGAGCGACGCGCGCAGCAATTCACGGCAGGCCGGCAGCCAGCGTTCGAGCGACAGCGTCTCGGTCCGCAACGGCTGTTTGCGCGCGACCCCGAGCAATTGCCGGGTCAGCGACTGGCCGCTCTTCAGCGCGCGCTCCATCGCCGACAGTTCGCGGTCGAGCCCGGCCGCGCCCAGCCGCCGTGCGATCTGCACGTTCGACGAGAGAATCATGAGCAAGTTGTTGAAGTCGTGCGCGACGCTGCCGACCAGTGTGCCGAGCGCCTCCATCTTGCGCGACTGGCGATACGCCGATTCGATCGAGCGGCGCATCGACGCCTCGGCCTGCCAGCGCTCCCACGCCTGCTCTTCAGCGCCCAGGCGCCGCAGCGACAGCCAGATCACGCACCAGAGTGCGATGGACGGCGCGAACATCGACAGCATCAGCACGCTTAGGTGCCGGTACCACGCGGCCCAGATCGCCGACGTGCGATAGCCGCACAGCACATACACCGGATAGGAACCGACATGCCTGAACGCGACGATCATCTTGTCGTTGTCGACATTCGAGCGCATCCGCACGACCCCGGATCGCCGGCCCTGCGCCAGCGCTTCGGCAAACGGCGAGCCCGGCGCCATCGCGCCCGGCTCGCGCGGACTGCGCGGGTAGTGCGCGAGAATCGCACCGTCGGTGCGCACGAGGCTCATGGTCATCGGCGTGCTGTCGCTGCCGCCGAGCAGTTCACGGTAGAACGCGTCGAAGTAGCTCGGCCGCAGCGCGACCGACACCATCCCCGCGAAAGAGCCGTCGGCCGCGCGCCGCTCCAGCCCCATGTTGAACACCTGTTCGCCGGCCACGTGCCCGGTCATCACCTTCGATACCTGTTCCAGACCCTTGCCGCCGCGAATGCCGGCGAAGTCGTCGCGTTGGCCGATCGAATAGATCGGCGACGGATAGTAACGGCTGCTGACGAGCAAGTCCCCGTTGCGCCCGAAGATCGACACGGCGGCGACCTGTGGGTAGCCGCCGCCCATCGTGCGCAGCTTGTCGTGAATCTGCGCTTCGCGCGCGCGGATGCCGTCGTCGTCCAGACCCTCGGTCAGATCGATGATGCGCGAGTCGAGCGTGACGTTCATGTCGAACACCTTGAGCGCGTGCTCTTCCGCGACCCGCACGGTGCGCAGCGTCATGTCGGTGGCATCGGCCTCGCGCGAGCGCAGATCGGTGAGCGCCATTGCCGCGACATACACGCACGGCAGCACGATCGCCGCGACCAGCAGCGCGATCAGCGTGATGCGCCGCACATGGAAATTGTGCTCGGGCACGATGGGAAACGACGCCTCGGCCGCGGGGGCAGTCGGGCGGCCCGCACGGCGGGATCCGCGGAGCAAGCGGCTCCCGCGAGGCGGGTCGTGGCGGTCGGGTGTCATTTTCGATAATGCCAGGAGGGTTGGAACCGGGAGGCCGGCGCCGGCTGCGTCCAGGAGTTGCGCACCCGAAGCATACCCAGGGCGGCGGGTAAGCGGGCCCGACGAATACTCTAGCGCTGGCACGCATATTCGTCTGTTGTTTAAACAGCGACGAATCCCGAAGCGCAAACGTATTCAAAAGCATAAATATAAAAGAAAGGCTTTCCGATCCACTAAAACATTTTTATAAATCGCGTTGGACCGGAAAATGCCTGCAACGAAACTCGATTTGGCGAGTTGCCTTTGCACCGTTTTGCTTCGAGAATCCGTCGACGATAACGATCCGTCCGCCATGTCCGGACGAATTCGCCGCGAGGGCGCCTCGAGCATGCGTCACACGCGTGCGCCGAGCCACGCGGAGCCACGCGCGGCAGGAGGCCAGCCCGACCCCCGAAGCCGCGTCGATCGATCTACGGGGTAGGTTCGAACATGCCGGTCACCGCCGTCCTCCGCAGTGCACGCCCGTATTCCTGCAGGCCCATGCGGTCCGTCGAAGGCGACCCACCGCGCCCGCTCCCCGGTCGCAAGCAGCAACCGGCGTCCCGGCACCACGCAGCGCGCTTTGCCGCGAGTCGACCGCGCTCACGCTAAAGAAATCGTCCCGGCGCGCCGTTAATGCGTAACAGACCATTCCGCTTTTTCGAGCCGCCCATGTCTTTGCCCGTTGTGATCGCCGATGATTCGCTGCTCGCCCGCAAGGTGCTGACCCGGGCGTTGCCGCCGGACTGGGAGGTAGAGGTGTCGTACGCATCGAATGGGCGTGAAGCGCTTGCTCTGTATCGCGAAGGCAAGGCGTCGGTGATGTTCCTCGACCTGACGATGCCCGACATGACCGGCTATCAGGTACTGGAAGCATTGCAGCATGAGGATCTGAACACGTTCGTCATCGTCGTTTCTGCCGATGTCCAGCCGATGGCCCAGGCGCGCGTGCGGGCGCTGGGCGCCGCCGCGTTCATCGCCAAGCCCGTCACACCCGAGGCGGTACTGCCCATCCTCAAGGAGTTCGGGTTGTATGTCTGAGCCAATCCTCACCGAAGACCAGCGCGACGCGCTGCAAGAGGTCGCCAATCTGGCGATGGGCCAGGCCGCGACGCGGCTTGCGCGGCTGCTCGATTCGTTCATCGAATTGTCGGTGCCGCGCGTGAGGCTGGTGGCGGTCAGCGAGGCAGCCCAGGCGCTGCGCGAGATGACCGGGATCGAGGACACCGTGAGCGCGGTGCGCCAGGGCTTTCGCTCCGACATCAAAGGCGAGGCGCTGGTGATCTGCCGCAGCGACTGCATCGCGCAGCTGTGCTCGCTCGTCAGCGATCCCTATGCGCGCTCGAGCTACGAGGCGGTGAGCCAGAGGGAACTGATGTTCGACGTCGCCAATGTGCTGACCGGCGCATGCGTGTCGTCGATTCTCGACCAGCTGGGCCGCACGCCGGTGTTTTCCGCGCCGGGCTTGCTCGGCGAAGCGATCACGCTCGACGACGCGTTCCAGCCCGGCGTCCTGCAATGGGAAGTCGCGCTGCTGGTGGAAGTGAATTTCGCGCTGGAGGATCAGACGTTCCGCGCGCACCTCGTGATGCTGATGGCCGAGGAGTCGATCCGCCACATGAGCGCGGCGCTCGACGCGCTGCTGTCGAGTCTATGAAGGTCCCCATGGAGTCGCTGAGCGATCTGGTGGTCGAGCGCGTCGGTTTCGGCATTTTCGTGCTCGACCGCGAATCGAACGTACTCATGTGGAACCGCTTCATGCAGGATCACAGCGGGCTGTCGTCGGAACAGGTGGTCGGCAAGTCGCTCTTCACGCATTTTCCGGAGCTGCCGCGCGTGTGGCTGTCGCGCAAGCTCGAAAGCGTGTTTCAGCTCGGCAGTTTCGCGTTCAGTTCATGGGAGCAGCGGCCGTATCTGTTCAGGTTCGACCATGACAGGCCTATCACCGGCGGCGTCGATTTCATGCAGCAGGACGTCACGTTCATGCCGCTCACGCGCGATCGCGAAGTGGTCGCCGTGTGCGTCACCATCTGCGATGTGACGCACGTGAGCATCGTGCAGCGCGAGCGCGAGGAGGCGGTCGCCAAGCTGCAGGAATATGCGGACCGCGACGGTCTGACGGGCATCGCCAACCGCCGCTTCTTCGAAGCGCGTCTACGCGATGAATTCACACGCTGGCAGCGTTATGGCGGCGACATGTCGATGCTGCTGTTCGATCTCGATCACTTCAAGAAGATCAACGACCAGTTCGGCCACGGCGTCGGCGACACGGTGCTGCGGGTAATGGCGCAGCGCGTCGCCGAGGTGGTGCGGGTGCAGGACACCTTCGGACGGTTCGGCGGCGAGGAGTTCGCGTTGCTGCTGCCGTGTACGCCGCTTGCCGACGCGATGCGCGTCGCGGAGAAGATCCGCAGCGTGATTGCCGATACGCCGGTCGAAGTGCAGGGCACGAGCGTGCCGGTGACGGCGAGCGTCGGCGGAGCGTCAGCGCGCGCGGGGGTGCCGGCGTACGACGTACTGATCAATGAAGCGGATGCGGCGCTTTACAGTGCAAAGCGCCAAGGGCGCAACCGCTCGGTCTCGTTTAGCTGACGGGGCGCCACGTGGGACCGGCAGCGCGCGAGCGGCGGCCGCGCGGCCGGGCCACAGCCCGCAGCCTTCGCCCATCGCGCGACACAGCGGTATCGCCAGCCGTTTCGCAAAACCGCCACCTTTGCCTTCCTGCCCCAATTCACCCCCGACACTGCGGCGGCTTGCAAACGTTGCTATACTTTTCGCCGTTTCCGGCATCCGGGCCTCCGGCATCCGGGCTTCCGGGATGCGGGCCGGGTGCTTCGCGCGGCTACGCGCGCGCGGGCCAGCTGCCCTGCGAGTAGGCATAAAACCTCTTTGAACGCCTTTCAGCGGGCGCCTCCAGCGGAGATCGTCTTGGCTGTTTCCAATCTTGTCGTGGACGATACAGAAATCGACGCCGCTGCCGCTACGTCCGGCAGCTCGTTCTATCTCGCCATGCGCATCCTGCCGGCTGCGCAGCGCGATGCGATGTATCAGGTCTACGCCTTTTGCCGCGCAGTCGACGACATCGCCGACAGCAACATGCCGCGCGCAGAACGCGCCGCCGCGCTCGAACGCTGGCGCGCCGACATCGACGCGTGTTATGCCGGCGCGCCGCGCGCTTCGTTGCGCGCGCTAACGCGGCACATCCACACGTTTGCGCTCCAGCGCGAAGACTTTCACGCGATGATCGACGGCATGGCGATGGACGCCGCCGCCGACATTTGCGGGCCGGACGAAGCCACGCTCGATCTCTATTGCGATCGGGTCGCCAGCGCGGCGGGCCGTCTATCGGTGAGGATATTCGGGATGGGTGAGGAGCCCGGCCGGCTGCTCGCGCACCACCTGGGTCGCGCGCTGCAACTGACCAACATCCTGCGCGACATCGATGAAGACGCCGGCATCAACCGCTGCTACCTGCCCTACGAACTGCTCGCGCGCGAAGGCATCGCGGTAATGAACCCCGCGCAGATCGCCGACGATCCGTCGCTGCCGCGCGTTTGCGCGACGCTTGCCGAGCGCGCGCGGCAGCACTTCGCCGCGTCCGACGCGATCATGGACCGCGAGCCGCGCAGCCAGGTGCGGGCGCCGCGCATCATGTCAGGAGTCTATCGGCTGCTGTTGGAGCGTACGCTGGAGCGCGGCTTCGACATTCCGCGCACGAAGGTCAGCAAGCCGAAGCTGCGCATCCTGTGGATCGTCGCGCGTTACGCGCTCTTCTGAACTGATGCCGAAGCTCGTACATGTGGTCGGTGCGGGCCTCGCCGGCCTGGCCGCCGCAGTGCAGCTCCAGCGGCGCGGCGCCCGCGTCGTGCTGCATGAAGCAGCGGCCTACGCGGGCGGGCGCTGCCGTTCGTACTACGACGCGAAGCTGGGCGCGACCATCGACAGCGGCAATCACATGGTGCTGTCGGGCAATGCCGCGACGCTCGGTTATGCGCGCGCGATCGGCGCCGCGGACGAACTCGTCGGCCCGCAGCAGCCCGAGTTTCCGTTTGTGGACCTGGCCACGCGGGCGCGCTGGAGTGTGCGCCTGTCGCCGGGGCGCCTGCCGTGGTGGATTTTCGACCCCAACGCGCGAGTGCCCAATACCAGTCCTCGCGACTATCTGGCGCTCGTGCCGCTGCTGTTCGCAAAGCCCGGGCGCAGCCTCGCGCAGACCATGCGCTGCAGCGGGCCGCTGTGGGACCGGCTGCTCAGGCCGCTGCTGCACGCGCTGCTGAATGTCGAGCCGCGTGACGCGTCGGCCGAACTGGCCGGCGCGATGGTGCGCGAGGCTTTGCTGGCGGGCGGTCTCGCCTGCCGGCCGCTGGTGGCGCGCAACGGTCTGGGCAGTGCGTTCGTCGATCCCGCGTTGCGCTTGTTGCAACATGGCGGCGCGGCGATCAAGCTGGGGTCGCGCCTGAGGCAAGTCGTCTTTGCCGCCAACGGTGGCCGCGTGCAGGCGCTCAATTTCATCGACGGCGACGTGGCGCTGGACGCGAACCACGGCGTGATTCTCGCGCTGCCGCCGGAGATTGCACCGACCCTCGTGCCGGGTCTGCTGGCGCCGACGCGTTTTGCGGCGACCGCGAACGTGCACTTCGCGGTCGAGCCGCCGTTCGGTTTGCCGCCGGTCACAGGGTTGCTCAACGCGACGGCCGAATGGCTGGTCGCGTTCGACGAGCGGCTGTCGGTCACGGTCAACTCGGCCGAGCGCCTGCTCGACGTGCCGCACGAAGCCTTGGCGAGCACCGTCTGGGCCGAGGTGGCGCAGGCCGCCAAACTTCCCGCCGCGCCCATGCCGGACTGGCAGGTCGTGATGGAAAAATGCGCGACATTCGCCGCGCTGCCCGACCAGGAAACGCTGCGTCCGGGCACGCGCACTCGCTGGAACAACCTGATGCTCGCGGGCGACTGGACGGCCACCGGCCTGCCCGCGACGATTGAAGGCGCGATCCGCTCCGGCCAGAAGGCCGCGGATATGCTGCTGAAGGAACCAATGGAACGCTGATGAACGATTTATCACAAGCCCGGGCGCTGGACGCCGATCTGCCCGAATCCGTCGACAGAGCGCGCGCCGCACCGGCTACCGCTGCATCAGCGCAGCCGCAAACTGAACCGCAGCCGGTGGTGGCTTCTGCGGCCACGCTGGACGCCGCGATTACGCGCGCGACCGACGCCATTCTCGCCGCGCAAAAGCCGGACGGCCACTGGGTCTACGAACTGGAAGCCGACGCGACGATCCCTGCCGAATACGTGCTGCTGGTTCACTACCTGGGCGAAGCGCCGAACCTGGAACTGGAGCAGAAGATCGCTCGCTATCTGCGCCGTATCCAGTTGCCCGACGGCGGCTGGCCGCTCTTCACCGACGGCGCGCTCGACATCAGTGCAAGCGTGAAGGCGTATTTCGCGCTGAAAATGATCGGCGACCCGGCGGACGCCGAACACATGGTGCGCGCGCGCGAGGCGATTCTGGCCCACGGCGGCGCGGAACACGTCAACGTGTTCACGCGGATTCTGCTCGCGCTGTTCGGCGTCGTGTCGTGGCGCGCCGTGCCGATGATGCCCGTCGAAATCATGCTGTTGCCGATGTGGTTCCCGTTCCATCTGTCGAAGGTTTCTTACTGGGCGCGTACCGTGATCGTGCCGCTACTCGTGCTCAACGCCAGGCGGCCGCTCGCGCGCAATCCGCGCCGGGTGCGCATCGACGAGCTGTTCCGCGGCGCGCCGGTCAACACCGGCATGAATCAGCGGGCGCCGCATCAGCACGCCGGCTGGTTTGCGTTGTTCCGCGGCGTCGACGGACTGCTGCGCGCACTCGACGGCCTGTTTCCGAAGTCCACGCGCGAACGCGCGGTGCGCGCGGCGGTAGCGTTCGTCGATGAGCGGCTGAACGGCGAAGACGGCCTCGGCGCGATTTTCCCGGCGATGGCCAACGCCGTGATGATGTACGACGTGCTCGGCTATCCGGCCGATCACCCGAAGCGCGCGATCGCCCGGCGATCCATCGACAAGCTGCTCGTTATCAAGGACAACGAAGCATATTGCCAGCCGTGTCTGTCGCCGGTGTGGGACACCTCGCTCGCGGCGCATGCGCTGCTCGAAACGGGCGAAGCGCGTGCCGAGCAGGCCGCCGAACGCGGGCTCGCGTGGCTGCGCCCCCTGCAGATCCTCGACGTGCGCGGCGACTGGATCTCGCGCCGGCCGAACGTGCGCCCGGGCGGCTGGGCCTTCCAGTACAACAATCCGCACTATCCGGACGTCGACGATACGGCGGTGGTCGCGATGGCGATGCATCGCTCGGCGGCGCTCACGCAATCCACGGTCGATCGGCAAGCCATTGCGCGGGCGCGCGAATGGGTGGTCGGCATGCAAAGCAGTGACGGCGGCTGGGGCGCATTTGAACCGGAGAACACCCAGTACTACCTGAACAACATTCCGTTCTCCGATCACGGCGCGTTGCTCGATCCGCCGACAGCGGACGTCTCGGGCCGGTGTCTTTCGATGCTCGCGCAGCTGGGCGAACTGCCGCAGAACAGCGAGCCCGCGCAGCGCGCGTTCGCCTACATGTTGCGGGAACAGGAAGCGGACGGCAGCTGGTACGGCCGCTGGGGCCTGAACTACATCTACGGCACGTGGACCGCCTTGTGTTCGCTGAACGCCGCCGGTATGCCGCATGACGACCCGTGCATGAGGCGCGCCGCACAATGGCTGCTGTCGATCCAGAACCCGGACGGCGGTTGGGGCGAGGGCGGCGAGAGCTACAAGCTCGACTATCGCGGCTATGAGCGCGCGCCGAGCACGGCGTCGCAGACCGCGTGGGCGCTGCTCGGCCTGATGGCGGCGGGCGAGGTCGATCACGAGGCGCTCGCGCGCGGCGTCGACTATTTGCAGCGCGAACAGCGCGAACATGGCTTGTGGGACGAAACGCGCTTCACCGCGACCGGCTTCCCGCGCGTGTTCTATCTGCGCTATCACGGGTATCGCAAGTTCTTTCCGCTGTGGGCGTTGGCGCGCTTCCGCCATTTGAAGCGCAACGGGCTCACGCGCGTCACGGTCGGGATGTAACGGATGCCGCTTTCCGCAACGTCGTCCGCCGATGCCGCGCGCAGCAGCCTGCCGGTGATCATGGTGTCGGGCATGGCGTTCGAATCGCGAATCGCGCGCGGCGAGGGCGTCGAGGTAGTGTACGCGGCGCGCGCCGATCTGCTCGAACGGGCGCTGACTGCCGCGATCGCGCGCGGCTGTTGCGGCATCGTCAGTTTTGGGACCGCGGGCGGACTGGCGCCGGATCTCGAACCGGGCTCGCTGATCGTCGCGGACGCCGTCGAAGGGCCATTTGGGCGGCTTCAAACCGATCGGCAATGGGCTGACAGGCTCACGGCGGCGTTGGCCGCAGGGCCGCTCGCCGGGCGTCTACGGCGCGGCGTGATGGCGGCGGTTGCCGCGCCTTTGGTGACAGCCGGGGACAAGCGTGCGCTGCATCGTGCGGCGGGCGCATTGGCGGTGGATATGGAGTCGCACATGGCCGGCGCGACGGCCGCCGCCCATGGGCTGCCCTTCGCCGTGTGCCGCGCGATCGTCGACCCGGCATGGCGCACGCTGCCCTCCGCCGCGACGGCTGGGCTCCGCGACGACGGCAGCACGGCGCTCGGGCCGATTGTGCGCGAGCTGCTGCGCCAACCGTCGCAACTCGGTGCGTTGATTCAGCTTGCGACCGACGCGCGTGCCGCGAGGGCTTCCCTGGTGCGCGCCCGGCAGGCGATGGCCGAGGCCGGGGCTTTGCGCATGATGGCCGGGGCCTGAAGGGCACGCGGCAGCGCCGCACGCCTTGTTCAAATCCTATTGTGGGACCGGTGCCGAAGCCGGGTGTTTGTCGTCGGCCGGCGCGGTTTGAGGCATCGGCGCCGGTGCGTTCGGTGCGGCAGCCGGGGGCGGCGCCTCGACCGCGCCCGCTGCGCCGCTGGCAGGCGTCTCGCCAGGGTCCGTGTAATTGGGCACGCCGGCCGGGGCGCCGGTGGCTGCCCCAGAGGCCGCGTTCGGCGCTTGCCCCGCGTCGCCCGGGTCGGCGTAGTTCGGCAGCACGGCAGGCGCCCCCGCAGCCCGTGCACCCGAGGCCGGCACCGCCGCGCCGGAGTCGCCCTGATCGTCGTAATTCGGCAGTGGCGCGGCATTGTCGCTCGTGCCGCGCAGACGCGCGCGGCGTTGCTGCGTGTACGCGTCGCGCACGAACGAATATTTGTCCAGCGCGGCCTGCTGCAACAGATCGGTCGCGCCGAGCAGGTCGGAGCGCGTGCTGACGAACTGCAGCACGTACAGCGGATTGCGCACCGCCGGTTCCATGTAGTTCAACGGATTGAACTTCACATCGACGACAAGTCCCATGCTGTCGCGCACGGTGCTCGGCCCGAACAGCGGCAGAACGAGGTACGGACCGGACGGAATGCCCCAGTGCCCGAGCGTCAAACCGAAATCCTGGTGATGCTTGGGCAGGCCCGCGGGCGTCGCCCAGTCCAGCAGGCCACCCAGACCGAAGACCGAGTTGAACGCGAAGCGCATGATGTCTTCGGTCGCGTCGGTGATCTTCAATTGCAGCAGTGCGTTCGCGGCGTTGGTCAGATCGCCGAGGTTGGAGAAGAAGTTGCTGACGGCAGTGCGCAGCGGCTGCGGCGTCACCTTCTGGTAGCCCTTGGCGACCGGCACGGCCACATAGCGGTCGATGCCGTCGTTGAACTTGAACACGGCCCGGTTCATCGGTTCGAACGGATCGCCGGGCTTGCGGTCGGGACCGGTTGCGCAGCCCGAGATCAGACCCGCGGCGGCGAGCGCGAGCGCAGTGTTACGCAAATTCATGCTTATATTCCTTTTTGCTTCGCGCGACGTTGGCGCGGCTTGCCCATGAGCACGGGCTGAAACACCACTGCACCAATGAGCGTGCACAACAGCGACAGCGCCAGCAGCCGACCCATGCTGGACGTGCCCGGATGATGCGACAGCCAGAGGCTGCCAAACGCCGTTGCGGTGGTGGCCGCGCTGAACAGCACGGCGTGCGTCAGGCTCGACTGCAACAGGCCGGTCTGCCCATTGCGCCAGGCCATCACGAAGTAGATCTTGAATGCCACGCCGACGCCCAGCATCAGCGGTAACGCGATGATATTCGCAAAGTTCAGCGGCATGCCGAATACCACGCATAACTCGAGCGTGACGAGCGCCGAGACCAGTAGCGGCACCAGCGTGCGCAGCACGTCGCCGACTCGCCGTAGTGCGATCCACAGCAAAACGGCGATCGACACCAGCGCGTAGAGGGCGGCCTGCAGAAACGCCCTGATGATCGTATCGGCCGAATGCAGGATCGAAATCGGGCCGCCGATCGCGCCGGGCTCTGCCTTCTTCACGGCATGCGCGAAGCGCGCGAGCATCGCGTCGTCGCCAGGATCGGTGCCGGGCTTCACCTTCGGGCCAATGTCGACGAGCGCCCGGCCGTCCTTCGACACCCACGCGGCGGAGATCGCCTTGGGCAGGTTCTCGCGGGTGATTTCGGTCGGCTGCAGCAGATTTTCCAACTGCTTCAACGCGATGCGCAGCGTGGCGGACATCGCGGTTTCCGCGCGGTCGCGCGTGGCGGCGTTGGCGGCGGCCAGCTTGTGCAGCGTCGCCGACAAATGCTCGGCCTCGGCCGCGCCCGGGCCCGGATGATCCTCGGCGGCCAGCGCGAGCTGGTTCGACGCGCGCTTGAGCGCGGCCACGCGCACCTCGTCGGTGGCCGGCGGCGCGGGCTGCTGCTGCAGCGCGGGCAACAGTTGCTGCGCGGCGCTCGCGATCAGCATTATCTTTTGCTGCTGATCGCCCGGAACGAACGTGTCCAGCGTGGTGACGCGGCCCACTTCCGGCAGCGCGCGCAAGCGCGCGGCCATCTCGTCTGCGGCGGCCAGCGAGGGCGCCAGCACATGGACATTATTGACCTCGGCTTCCGGCGAGTCCTTCAACGACAGCAGCGTCGCCATCGACTCCGTATTCGGGTCCTTCAGATGCAGCGGGTTGAAGTCGAAGCGCAAGTGCGTGAGCAGCGGCGAGGCGCCAATTACGACGATCAGCGTGCCGATCAGCACCGGCTTGCGGTTGTGAGCGAGAAAATCGTCCACGGGCGCGAGTTGCTTGAAGCCGGGTGACGCGGATTCGCCGGGCGGGTTGAAGACCTTCAGCAGCGCCGGCAGCAGCGTCATGTTCGTGAAGTACGCGACGAACATGCCGACGCCGGCGATTTCGCCCAGCTCCGACACGCCGCGATAGGCCGTCGGCAGGAACGAGAAGAAGCTCAGCGCGACCGCGACCGCCGCGAGCGTCAGCGGCACGCCGATACTGTGCGCGGTGTGCATCAGCGCGGCCGAAAGCCGATCGTCGCGGTTGCGCTCCTCGCGGTATTTGACGCCGAACTGCACGCCGAAATCGACCCCGAGCCCGATGAACAGCACCATGAAGGCGACCGAGATCATGTTGAGCGCACCGACCATCAAAAGGCCGAGCGCGGCGGTGATCGCCAGTCCGACGAACAGCGTGATGAAGACAGCGGCGATCATTCGGCCCGAGCGCAGCGCGAGCCATAGGATCACCAGCACGACGACGAAGGTGCCGATGCCGTTGAGCACCGCGCCGTCCTGGACGGAGGCGAACTCTTCGTCGGCGAGCGGCTGGGCGCCGGTCAGGTGAATCGTCGCGCCGTAACGGGTGTCGAGATGCAGCGACGCGGCCGTGTCGCGAATCGCTTTCGATGCGATCGCCCCCGGCTGCAGCGCGCCATAGTTGACGACCGGCTGTACGACCACGAACGCGCGCGCCGGATCTGTTGCGATGCTCCTGTCGACCAGCGCGCGCCACGAGAACGCCGCCGGCTGACCGGCCAGCACACGGTCGAGCGTGTTCGCGCTTTGCGACAGCAGATAGCTCATGTCGCCGAGCTTCACCTGGCCGAGTTGCAACGGCAGCAGCAGAGTGGTGGTGAGCGTACCGGCCAGGCCGGTCAGACTTGGATCATGGGCCAAGGCGTTGACGAGCGGGCGCGACTGGACGAGCTGCGAGGTCGTGGACATCACCTGGTCGGTCGACGGGAACAGCAGGCCGTTGTGCTCGAAGAACGGGCCGCCGGCGGGTTGCGAGACCGTGACGAATTCCTTCGGATTGCTTTTGAGCGCAGCGCTCAACGCATTGGCGGCAGCGTCGGCGAATTCCGGCGCGCGCGCTTGAACCACCACCAGCACGGTTTCGCCGCGATCCGGGAAGGCCTGGTTCAGCGCATTGTCGAGCGCCGTCCATTGCTTGTCCGTTTGGATGAGACGGCTGATGTCGGTGTTGATCTTGAAGTTATGTACAACGTAGAAGCTGCTCGAAATGGCGAGCACGATCGACAGTGCGATGATCCGGAATGGATGGCGCAACGAAGAGGCGACGAGACGGACGATGGATGACTTCAGCATGTAGGCGAACGCGGCCTTATCACGGGTGTTGTTTTTGACGAAAGTGCACAAGTATACAGAGCCTGGCGCCTCCAACCCCACTTCGCTAGCAAGTGCGGCTCCCGGCGACGCTATCAGGGGCGGGAACGCAATCTGGGTATACTGGTCTATCCTGCTTTCGCCCCGGGCTCGCAAGGCCGTTGGCGTTCACTTCTCTCAAGTTCTGGCGACCGTATGAAACGTTATCTGTCTGCTTTTCTGGCTGCGGCTGTGATGTCCACGGCGGCGTACGCCCAAACCGCGCCGGATGCGGTGGTAAAAAGTGCCGTGGAAGGTACCGTTGCGGCAATGAAGGCCGACCCTCAGGCGCGCGGCGGCGACATGGCGAAGATCACCGATCTGGTCCAGACGCGCTTCGTGCCCGCCACGGACTTCCAGCGCACTACGCGGATCGCGGTCGGTAAGCCATGGTCGACCGCGACTCCCGAGCAGCAAAAGCAGCTGTACGAGCAGTTTACGCTGCTGCTGGTGCGCACCTACGCTTCCTCGCTCTCGCAGTTGCGAGACCAGGACGTGAAGTTCAGGTTTGTGCCGGTGAACGTACCGGCCGGCGCCGCCGATGTCGTCGTCCAGTCGCACGTGATCAGTAACGGCGGCGACGATGCGATCGACTACCGGCTCACCAAAGGGCCCTCGGGTTGGAAGATCTACGACATCAACATGATGGGCGCCTGGCTGATCCAGGTGTATCAGACCCAGTTCGCCGACCAGATCGCCAAAGGCGGAATCGACGGGCTGATCAAGTTTTTGACCGCGCACAATGCGCGCGGCGCGGGTTAGAGCCCGGCGGTTTTCGAAGCCATAAAAAAAGCGCGGTGGCCATCTAGCCACCGCGCTTTTTTTGCTTTTTGTTTATTCGCCAGCCGGCGGGCGAACCGCCGGTCGAGCCGTCAGTGCGCCGCGGTCGCGGTCTGCACCTTCTTGCCCTTGCCCGCGCGCTGAATCTCTTCCAGCTTGATCTCCACGTGGCGGGAGAACACATATTCAGCGGGACGCTGCTTGTCGAGCGGGATGTCCGTGGTGAAAGCACCCGTGGTCTTCGGGCCGCGCAGGCTGACCTTCAATGCCTTGAGCGGATGCGCAACCGTGTCCATCACGGCGGTCGCTTCGAAGCCGCAATGCACCATGCAGTCGGCGCACTTCTCGTAGTTGCCCGTGCCGTAGTCGTCCCAGTTGGTGGTGTCCATCAGTTCCTTGAAGGTCTTCACATAACCTTCGCCGACCAGGTAGCAGGGCTTCTGCCAGCCGAACACGGTACGCGCCGGGTTACCCCACGGCGTGCACTCGTAGGTCTGATTGCCGGCCAGGAAGTCGAGGAACATGGCCGACTGGCTGAACGACCAGTTCTTGCCGTTGTTGCCGCGCTTGAAAATTTCGCGGAACAGATGCTTGGTCTTGTCGCGGTTCAGGAAGTGCTGCTGGTCGGGCGCGCGCTCGTACGCATAACCCGGCGAAACCGTGATGCCGTCCACGCCCATCGGGCCGAGCGTGTCGAAGAACGCGGCCACGCGTTCGGGCACCGCGTCGTTGAACAACGTGCAGTTGATGTTCACGCGAAAGCCCCGGCGCTTCGCTTCGCGAATCGCGGCCACGGCCTTCTCGTACACGCCTTCCTGCGACACCGAGTGATCGTGCGCTTCTTTGTCGCCGTCCAGATGGACCGACCAGACGAAGTACGGATTCGGCTCGTAGTCGTCCATTTTCTTTTCCATCAGCAACGCGTTCGTGCACAGATAAACGAACTTCTTGCGCGCGATGATGCCCTTCACGATCTGCGGCATTTCCTTGTGCAGCAGCGGCTCGCCGCCTGCGATGGAGACCACCGGCGCACCGCACTCGTCGACAGCGCCGAGGCACTCTTCCAGCGACAGCCGCTGATTCAGGATGGGATCGGGATAATCGATCTTGCCGCAGCCATTGCAGGCGAGGTTGCAGCGGAACAGCGGCTCCAGCATCAGAGCGAGCGGGTAGCGTTTGTTGCCGGAAAGGTGCTGACGCATGATGTATGCGCCGACCCGGACTTTCTGTAGTAGCGGAATAGACAAGACGCCCTCCTTAAACTTCGCGTGCAGCGAGTGGTTGCATCAGTTTCGATGGCAACTTGAATTCGACCTTTTCTTCACGGCCCGCCATCGTCGTGACATCGACAGGCCCCAATGCGCTCAGCGCATCGATTACGTTCGTGACCATCTCTTCCGGCGCGGAAGCGCCGGCCGTGATGCCGACGGTCTGCACGTTGGCAAACCACTCCGGCTTCACTTCCGAACCGTCGGCGACGAGGTAGCTCGCCACGCCGCTTTCGCTGCCGATCTCGCGCAGCCGGTTCGAGTTCGAACTGTTGGTCGCCCCGACCACCAGCAGCACGTCGACCTGCTTGCTCAGTTCACGCACCGCCGCCTGGCGGTTCTGCGTGGCATAGCAGATGTCGCGCGTATCCGGACCGACAATGTTGGTAAAGCGGCGCAGCAGCGCGTCGATGATGCCGCGCGTATCGTCCACCGACAGCGTGGTCTGCGTCACATAAGCGAGGGGCGCATCGGCCGGCAGCTCCAGATGCGCGACTTCGGCTTCGCTTTGCACCAGTAACACCTTGCCCGGAATCTGGCCGATCGTGCCTTCCACTTCAGGGTGCCCCGCGTGGCCGATCAGGATCAGTGTACGGCCAGCGGCCACATATTGCCGGCCTTGCACATGGACCTTCGTGACCAGCGGGCAGGTTGCGTCGAGCACGTCGAGCCCACGCGCTTGCGCGTCGCGTTCGACCGTTTGAGCCACGCCATGCGCACTGAAAATGGTCACGGCGCCGTGCGGCACTTCATCGAGCTCCTCGACGAAGCGGGCGCCTTTGCGGCGCAGGTTGTCGACCACATGCCGGTTGTGGACGATCTCGTGACGAACGTACACGGGCGCGCCGTGTTGCTGTAAAGCACGATCGACGATCTCGATTGCACGAACAACACCCGCACAAAACCCGCGCGGCTGAGCAAGGATGACTCGCATAAATGGGCGAACTCCGACTGACGCGGGTTGCGAAGAAGTCCATACGCGTGACTTTATCGCCGCGATCGTCTAATTAGTTGACGTCTTGAGCCCCGGCGACCAGCCGGTACGGCAAAACCAAACGCGCATTCTAACGCTATCAGGCCAGCTTTGCTTTTGGCGCGCCCTTTATGTTGGGCGCTAGCCGCAAGCGTGGCTTGCCTTTCGGCGCCGCGTTCCAGCAGCGTGCCGCCATCCTGGCACGCTGCGCCGGTTTGACGGAACGCTTAAACTACGGGGCTCCCTGCGGCGCGCATCGTGAGCCGCATTACAGAATGGTTTCGAGGCTCGCCGGATGGACGTCGAACAGTACGAGAATTTTCCGATCCCGAGCGTGTTGCTGCCGAAGGCGCTGCGCGCGCCTATCGCCATTATCTATCAGGTTGTACGCACCGCCGCCGACATCGCCGACGAATGCGGCTCGACCGCTGCCGGCCGGCACGCCCGTCTAGCCGACCTGCGCGCGGGCCTTGACGCGGTGGCGCAGCGGCGCGCGGCGCCGGTCCATCCGCTGCTGTTCGGCAAGCTCGCCGCGGTGGTGGCGGACTACGAACTGCCGCTTGCGCCGTTTTACGATCTGCTCGAGGCCTGTGCGCAAGACATCGACACCAGCCGCTACGGCGACCGCGCCGCGCTGCTCCACTATTGCCGTCACTCGGCGAACCCCCTGGGGCACCTGATGCTGCATCTGCTCGATGCGGCCACGCCGGAGAATCTCGCCGACGCCGACGCGATCTGCACGGCGTCGCAGCTGATCGGCTTCTGGCTCGACGTGCCCGCCGACTGGAAAAAGGACCGCGTATATCTGCCGCTTGCGGATCTGCGGCGCTTCAACGTAACCGAAGCGCATATCGCCGACGGCGTGGCCGACCACGCCTGGCGTGCGTTGATGGCCTACGAGGTGTCATTCGCGCGGCAGACCTTGGTGCGCGGGGCGCCGCTCGCGTTGCGAATGCCTGGGCGGCTGGGCATCGAACTGTGCGCCGCCGTGCATGGCGGCCTGCGCTTTCTCGAACGGATAGAGAATGCAGACTACGATGTGTTTCGCAAGCGTCCCGTGCTCAACGCATTCGACTGGTGCGTGGTCGCGCTGCGTACCGTGGCGATGTGGCTGTCGCGACGGGTCGGGGTGCTGGCGGGTTCAATCGAGGGTAATGCTTAATGGCGGCGGTTCTGTTTGTTCTTGCGTGTCTCTCTCTGTTGATCTGGTGCGTGTTGCTGTTTGCGCGAGGCGGCTTCTGGCGCGCGCGACCGGCCGCGCCGCTCACCGTCGCGCCGCGCGTGACCTGGCCCGCAGTGGCTGCGGTGGTGCCGGCCCGCAATGAAGTCGACGTAATCGGCGAGGCGGTCACGACGCTGCTTCAGCAAAACTATCCGGGCACTTTTCACGTGATCGTCGTCGACGACCACAGCACCGACGGCACCGCCGACGCCGCGCGCGCCGCCGCATTGCAACTGCAATGCCCAGAGCGCCTGAGCGTGCTAAGCGCGAAGCCGCTGCCGCCGGGCTGGTCCGGCAAAGTGTGGGCGCAGTCGCAGGGTATCGAGGCGGTGCGCACCCTCGGCTTGCCCGCCGACTACCTGCTGTTGACCGATGCCGACATCGGCCACCCGGACGATGCGCTCGTGCAACTCGTCGCTCGCGCGGACGCGGAACAGCGCGACCTGGTCTCGCTGATGGTCCGTCTGCGTTGCGACTCGTTCTGGGAAAAAGCGCTGATACCGGCTTTCGTCTTTTTCTTCGCGAAGCTCTACCCGTTTGCGTGGGTCAACAACCCGCGCAATCGCACCGCGGCGGCGGCAGGCGGCTGCATGCTCGCGCGGCGCAGCGCGCTGGAGGAAGCGGGCGGCATCGAGTCGATTCGCGCCGAGCTGATCGACGATTGCAGCCTCGCCGCGCGCATCAAGCATCGCGGCACCGGGCGTCATCCCATCCGGCTGGACGTGGCGGCGCGCAGCGTGTCGCTGCGTCCGTACGATAGCTGGCGTGACATCTGGAACATGATCGCGCGTACCGCCTTTACGCAGCTGCATTATTCGCCGCTGCTGCTGGCGGGCACGCTGGCCGGCATGACGATTATCTATCTGGTGCCGCCCGTTGTCGCGTTGCTGCTCGGTCCCTTGGGCTGGCCCGCGTGGCTCGCTTGGGCGGCGATGTGCTGCGCCTATGCGCCGATGCTTCGCTACTACCGCCGCTCGCCGTTGTGGGCGCCGTTTCTGCCACTGGTGGCGCTGTTCTACGTCGGCGCGACGTTTGCGTCGGCGGTGCGCTATTGGCGCGGCAAGGGCGGTCAGTGGAAGGCGCGCGTGCAGGCGCCCGTGCAGGAGCGCTGATGCGCGTGCGCGGTGGGTGAGGCGGACAAAAAAAAGCGGCGCCAGGCGCCGCTTTTGACATCACGCGTTGGTCAGCATCATGTAGAGCTGAATCACCACATCGGGCGAGAACGTAAACGGCACCCAGCCGTGGCCGGTGTGACGCATGACCAGCAAGCGGTCGCCGTTCGATTGCTTCTGCACTGCCATCACCGGATTCTTCGTCGAGACGAAGCGCCAGCCCGGCGGAATGCCCGGTGGCTGCTCCGGCGTCATGGACGCGCGCGCATTCGACAATTCCTCGATCAGTTTGCCGATCTGGTCCGGGCGCAGCGCGACCTTCTGGTCGCCGATCGTCATCGTGATCTCGTCCCGCGCGGGCCGGTCGATCTGGAGCGTCGGCTGGAGCGGCGCGGACGCTTGTTCGGCTGCGGGTTCTGCGGCGGGCGTGTGGGCGGGTTCATCCGACGCCGGCGCAATGTCTTCGACGAAGGCTTCCGCGGTACGGGCCCCAGCCGATCCGCCTGCGGAGTCAGATGGCACGTCCGACGCAACCGTGTCCGCTGCCGCACTCGGCGCAGCTGCTTGTGCGCGGCTCTCTGGGAGGTTTTCGGCCTGCGTGGCCACGACAGCCTGGATGAGCTGATCGACGCCCATTTCCAGCGCGCCGAGCTGTTCGTGAAGGTTCATGCGAGCTTTCTCTGGTAAGGCCCGCGATTTTACCTGCTACGCGCGCGCTTTGACTCGTCGCAAAGACGGGACTTGTAACAAAATGCTCACGGCTGCGGCGGATTCTCGGGGGCGGCGCGTTCAGGGCGTCAGGTAGCCGGCTTGCCTGAACCAGTCGAGTGCGTCGCGCAAACCGTCGCGGTAGGGCCGGGCGCGATAGTCGAGCTCGCGCTCCGCCTTTGCCGACGTGAAATACATCTTGTTCTTCGACATCTTCAAGCCGTCGACGGTGACAAACGGTTCGCGTTTCGTGATCTTCGCGACCGCTTCCGCGCCCATCGCGAGCGGGTAGAGCGGCCAGCGCGGCAACGCGAGCGTGGGTGCCTTGCGGCCGGTCAACGCGGCGATATCGGCGAGCATTTGCTGAAGCGGCAGGTTTTCGCCGCCAAGAATATAGCGTTCGCCGATCTTGCCGCGTTCGAGCGCGAGGAAATGGCCTGCCGCGACGTCGTCCACATGCACGAGATTCAGGCCCGTATCGACGAAAGCCGGAATCTTGCCGAGTGCCGCTTCGACGATGATCCGCCCAGTCGGCGTCGGCTTCACGTCGCGCGGACCGATCGGAGTAGACGGATTGACGATCACCGCCGGCAGGCCGTCCTCGGCGATCATCCGCTCCACCGCGCGCTCGGCCAGCACCTTGCTGCGCTTGTAGACGCCGATCGCCTGCTCTGCCTTGAGGGGCGCGGTTTCGTCCGCGGACTGGCCGGAGCTCGTCACCTTGAGCGTCGCCACGCTGCTCGTGTAGACGATGCGCTCGACGCCTTCCTTGAGCGCCGCGCGCATGGTCGCTTCGGTGCCTTCCAGATTCGAGCGCTCGATCTCGCTCGGGTCCGGCGCCCACAGGCGATAGTCGGCGGCCACATGCAGCAGGTAGCGCACGCCGCGCAGCGCGTTGCGCATCGACGCTTCGTCGCGCATGTCGCCGACGACGACCTCCGCGTCCAGCGCCTCGACGTTCCGGCGCGAACTGGTGGCGCGCACCAGCACGCGTACCTTGAACCCCTTGTGCTGCGCGATGCGCGCCACCGACGAGCCGACGAAGCCCGAAGCGCCGGTCACGAGCACGAGATCGCGATTCTGTTCGATCATTCTGATTCCATTCCCCCCATGACAGTCGACGGATTGTACGTGTCGCTCGCGCCGCGTGTCGTGGCTCTGGCGAGCAGGCGCGCGACGACGCGTCTAGAATGCCGGCTTGAAAGTTTTGACGAGGAGGCGGCATGGCCCCGGATCTGGATCAGCGGATCGAAACATACTACGTGCGGGTGCGCGGCATGGTGCAGGGCGTCGGCTTTCGCCATGCGACCGTGCGGCAGGCACACGCGCTCGGCATCAAGGGATGGGTGGCGAATCTTGACGACGGCTCCGTCGAAGCGATCTTGCAGGGCTCGGCCAACCAGGTGGACCGCATGCTGTCGTGGCTGCGCCATGGGCCGCCAGCGGCGCGCGTGACCGAGGTGACCGGCGAAGAACGCCCGACCGAAAAGCGTTATGAGCGGTTCGAGCAGCACTGAGCACGGCAAGCCGACCAAAAAAAGCGGCGCGCCACCGATACGATGGCGCGCCGCGTTGGTCGTCGGTACCGGCGATGGGCCTATTGCGCCACGAGCAGACTCTCCGCAAAGCCCCATTCCTTTTCGATCCACTGATGGCTGCAGACGAAGCCCGCGCCGCCAGCGACCGCCGGCACTTCCTCCGCGCGGTATTTGTGGCTGCTCTCGGTCCAGATCGTTTCGCCTTCCTTCAACGACACCGTCAACTGCGCCGCGCCCACGTGCGCCGTGATCTTGCGCTTGGCGCGCAGATGCATTTCGATGCTGCGCGCGTCCGGATTGAAGCGCGCGACGTGCTCGAACGCGTCGAGCGGAAAATTGCCGTCCAGTTCGCGATTGATGCGCGCAAGCAGGTTCAGGTTGAACGACGCGGTTACGCCGATCGAATCGTCGTAGGCGGCCACCAGCATCGGCGTCGGCTTGATGAGGTCGGTACCCAGGAGCAGCGCGTCGCCGGGCGCGAGCATGTTGCGGATTTCACGCAGGAAGCGCGTCGCCGCGAGTCGGCCGAAATTGCCGATCGTACTGCCAAGGAACAGCACGAGTAAGCGTTCGTTTGCCGAGCGCTGCTTGCTCACTTCGGCGAGACCGGCTAGGTAATCGCGTTCGTATCCGACGATCGAGATCCGCTCGATGTCGCCCAGTTCGCGTCTGCACAACTGCAATGCACTGCGCGAAATTTCAATCGGGCAGTAAGAAGTGGGACGCTTTTTACACAGTGCTTCAAGAATGCGACGCGTCTTGCGGCCGCTGCCGCTGCCGAGTTCGGCGACGGTCACGTCATGCGGCAGATGCTCGACGATGTCGGCCGCGTGCGCCGCGAGCAGGCGTTCCTCGGCGCGCGTGACACCGTATTCGGGCAAGACGGTGATCACTTCGAAGAGGGCAGAGCCCACTTCGTCGTACAGGTACTTCGACGGCAGCTCTTTCTGCGGCGTGTGGCTGAGTCCGGCGCGCACATCAGCGGCGAAGGCGGCGCGCAGATCGGGTGACGCGTCGTGCGAGAGGGCTGGCTGGGTCATGCTGGCTCCAGTAGTCACATACGATAAGCGGGATTGCTTGCCGGGCGGCGACATGCGCAGTGAAACGCAGGTGACGCATGTCGTGGGAGAGAGGCTGGCTGGTCCGTGGGACTGCCTATGCCGACCCGACTGATTCATGCTGCGAAAGCTGTCGCAAACTTCACTGCAAACAGCGTGCGAGACTTCTTCAGCAAGATTCGCGCTTGAGTCGCGGGTAGCGACGTTATCAGCGCGTTGTCGATCGAAACAGGGACAACAGCGCGGACTCGGGTGCCGCGCACGAACGCTATGTTCGAGTGCATCCGCGTGCGATGCGCATAGACAACTTGCGCGAGGCGACGCAAAGCCACAGACGCCCGTTCCCGACAACCCGTCTAGAATGCGGGCTTGCGCTGCGGGTTGCAAACGAAAATGCAGCGCTTGTCCGATTCGCACTGCCCGCTTGTGAGATCTCGCTACCCATGACAACAACCCACGCCGCGAGCGAATGCTGCCGTGCCGACCGCCGCGCCGATGCTCGCGTTGAACGCGGAACATCTGCGCAACAGGCCGCGCAATGACGCAGTATGAACCCAGGCGCGGAATTGCGTTGTCCGTTGGCGCGTCGGCGATGTTTGCCTTGCTGTCCGCCTACGCGACCTTGCTCGCGCCGCTGAGCGGGCTCGATATCTTTGCATGGCGCATCGTATGGACCGTCCCGGGTGCGCTGCTGCTCGTCGCGTTACGCAAGCGCCTGCCGATTCTGCGCCGGCTTGCTTACCGCATGGTGACAGAGCCGAAGCTCGCGGTGGCCATGATCGTGAGCGCGGCTTTGCTCGGTGCGCAACTGTGGGTGTTCCTGTGGGCGCCGCTGCACGGCAGGATGCTCGAAGTGTCGCTCGGCTACTTTCTGCTACCGCTGGCGATGGTGCTGGTGGGTCGCTTTGGCTATCGGGAACGCCTCGACGGATTGCAGTGGCTGGCGGTGATTTGCGCGGCGGTCGGGGTCGGCCACGAACTGTGGATGACGGGCGCATTTTCGTGGCCGACGTTGCTCGTCGCACTCGGCTATCCGCCGTACCTCGCGTTGCGCCGCAAGATCAATGAAGATTCGCTGGCAATGTTCACGATGGAAATGGCGCTGCTCTTGCCGGTGGCTTTAGTGTTCATCGTGAGCGGCGGTTCGCTGACGGCGATCGCCGGCCGCGCGGACATGTGGTGTCTGCTGCTGCCGGGTCTCGGCGCGTTGAGCACGATTGCGCTGGCGTCGTACCTGAAGGCGAGCCGTCTGTTGCCCGTCGCGCTGTTCGGCATTCTCGGATATGTCGAGCCGGTGCTGCTCGTGTTGGTGTCGGTCACGTTGCTCGGCGAATCGCTGAGCGCCGCGCAACTGGCCACCTATATCCCCATCTGGATCGCCGTCGCGTTCACGGCCTTGCATGGCGTTCGCCTCGTTCGGCTCGCGCCGAACTGAATTGCCCGCGACGATCAGCGATGCGCGGCCGCCCGGTCCGCGTCGATTGCGTCGCGCAGCTCGGGGCGCCAGCCGATAGCGAACAACGCTTCCGCGAGCACGAACAGCGGTCCGATCAACAGGCCGATCACGTCGTCGACGAAGGCCGGTTTGCGATGTTCATACGCGAGGTGGCCGATGAACTGGAACAGCCAGCCGATGACGAAGAGTCCGATGCCGGTGGCGGCCCACGCCAGCGTCGATTGCCTGGCGAGCCACTCGCCGAACGCGACGCAAAGTGCCGATACGCATGCCATCATGAAGCCGAGCGGCACGTCGAGCGAGAGATAGTAGACGGTGGATGCGGCGAATAGCAGCCACGCGGCCGACACGCTCACTGGCAGGGCGCCCATCGTGAAAGCGGGACGGCTCAGCAACACGGCCAATGCGAGCACGATCAGCGGGATGCCGATGAAGTGCGTGGCGATATTGCGCCGGTCGCGATGGTAAGCCGCGTATTGCGACAGTTGTTGCGTCAGCGTTCTCATGATGGCGTTCCTCCGTCGAAGTGAGCATAACCGTGGGTCGCGAAATTTAAAACCAGCGGGCAGCCGGTCGATCTCGCGCGGATGCGATCCAAAAGCTCGGCCGCCAGGCAGATGCGATCAATACGTCGCCGCCTCTCACCGGCATAAAAAAACCGCTCCGAAGAGCGGCTTTGTAGAGCGGTCGGGCACCGGGCCGCCTCAGCATCAATCAATCGTCCAGGAGCGCCGGGTCGCGCACTGCACCCTTGTCAGCCGACATGACCAGCTTCGCATACGCCTTGAGCGCAGCGGACACCTTGCGCGGACGCTGCTTGGCCGGTTTCCATCCCTTGGCGTTCTGCTCCTCGCGGCGGCGCGCAAGTTCCTCGTCGGACAGCAGGACGTCGATCGTGCGATTCGGAATGTCGATGCGGATCTTGTCGCCGTCGCGAACGAGGCCGATGGCGCCACCCGCTGCAGCCTCAGGCGAGCAGTGGCCGATGGACAGCCCCGAGGTGCCGCCCGAGAAGCGGCCATCCGTCAGCAGCGCGCAAGCCTTGCCAAGACCTTTCGATTTGATATAGCTCGTCGGATACAGCATTTCCTGCATACCGGGGCCGCCCTTCGGGCCTTCGTAACGAACGATCACCACGTCGCCCGCCTTGACCTTGTCGTTGAGAATGTTCTCCACCGCTTCGTCCTGCGATTCGGTGACGTGAGCCGTGCCCTCGAACACGAGGATGCTTTCGTCGACACCCGCCGTCTTGACGACGCAACCGTCGAGCGCGATGTTGCCGGTCAGCACCGCGAGGCCGCCTTCCTTGGAAAACGCATGTTCGTAGGAGCGGATGCAGCCCTCGGCACGGTCGAGATCCAGGCTCGGCCAGCGCGCATTCTGGCTGAACGCCACTTGCGTGGGTACGCCGCCGGGGCCAGCCATGTAGAAGGTTTTGACGGCTTCGTCACGGGTGCGGGTGATGTCCCACTGATCCAGCGCGTCCTTCAGCGTGGCGGCGTGCACAGTGGGCACGTCCGTGTGGAGCTTGCCGGCGCGCTCCAGCTCGCCGAGGATCGCCATGATGCCGCCCGCGCGGTGCACGTCTTCGATGTGGTACTTGTTGGTATTGGGCGCGACCTTGCACAGCTGCGGTACGGTCCGCGACAGGCGGTCGATGTCGGTCATCGTGAAGTCGATTTCCGCTTCCCGCGCGATGGCCAGCAAATGCAGGATCGTGTTGGTCGAGCCGCCCATCGCGATGTCCAGCGTCATCGCGTTTTCGAACGCCTTGAAGCCCACCGCGCGCGGCAGGATCGACGCCTGCTCCTGCTCGTAGTACTGGCGGGCCAGTTCGACGATGCGGCGGCCGGCGCGCTTGAAGAGTTGCTCGCGGTCCGCGTGGGTGGCCACTACCGTGCCGTTGCCCGGCAGCGACAGGCCGAGCGCTTCGGTGAGGCAGTTCATCGAGTTGGCCGTGAACATGCCCGAGCACGAACCGCAGGTCGGGCAGGCGGAGCGTTCTACTTCGGCGACGTCGGCGTCGGAATAGGCCGAGTCGGCGGCGATCACCATGGCGTCCACCAGGTCCAGCTTCTTGAACTCGAGCGTCTTCGTGACGGGATTGGCGAGGCGAGTCTTGCCGGCTTCCATCGGGCCGCCGGACACGAAGATCACCGGAATGTTGAGCCGCATCGCGGCCATCAGCATGCCGGGGGTGATCTTGTCGCAGTTCGAGATGCACACCATCGCGTCGGCGCAGTGCGCGTTGACCATGTATTCCACCGAGTCCGCGATGATGTCGCGGCTCGGCAGCGAATAGAGCATGCCGTCGTGACCCATCGCGATGCCGTCATCGACCGCGATGGTGTTGAATTCTTTGGCGACGCCGCCGGCTGCCTCGATCTCGCGCGCGACGAGCTGCCCCAGGTCCTTCAGGTGCACGTGGCCAGGTACGAACTGCGTAAACGAATTGACCACCGCGATGATCGGCTTGGAAAAGTCTTCGTCTTTCATGCCGGTGGCGCGCCACAGCGAGCGTGCCCCCGCCATGTTGCGGCCGGCAGTGGAAGTTTTGGAACGGTATGCGGGCATTGTGGGTTGGTAATGAAATATCGCAGAAAGGAAGTGGGCCACGCGAATAGAGGCCGCTCTCGCGCCCGTGCGAACAACCTTTTGAGCCGCGCTTTGGGCAAGCGGCGCATTATCCCATACCCACCGGCCCCTGCTGCGGACCGGTTCCGCGCAGCGCTGTCAGTGATGTACTCGTCAGCAAGCGCCACTTTGTGCGCGCCTGGAAGAAGAATAAAAAAAGGCGAGTCATGCGACTCGCCCTCCCTGAACGGCATGGTTCGGCTTCGATTCCCCAGTCATGCGTGGCCGCTACATGCCGAAACCGACCCCATGTTATTGCGTCTTTGTCGTGTCGGTTTGTGCGCCGTCGGCTTTTGCCGGGGCATTGCTGGCCTCTTTCGCGCTATTTGTTGCGGGCTTTGCGGCGCTGGTTTTCTTCACTGCTTTGTGCGTCTTGGCCGTATGCGTGGCGGAAGTCTTTTTCACATGCGCCTTCGTGGTCCTGGCCGGCGTCTTGGTGGCAGCTGCGCCTCCGTCAGTCGCACCGGATTGCACGGCGGTGTTCGCCTTCAGATTCGCTTGACCGGCGCTCTGCATTTGCGCGGGCTGTGCAGGTTGCGCGGACTGTGCGGTGGACGGTGCGGCCGTTTGAGCAAATGCGGTCGACACGAGCAAAGCGGAAGCGAGAGCGGCGAAAAGCGTCTTCATGGTGTGACTCCTTGTAGAACCGGTAGACCTTCTGGCGCGCCTGAATTTTTTCAGCGCTGCCGGTTTAACGTGGAGGGGAGGCCCGCAGTTGACGATGCTTTGGTGACAAAACGTAACCGCCGAAACATGTCGGCGTACTAAATCAACGTGGGGCGGGGCGGTACTTTAGACGCGAGTGCATTCGCGCTGAGATGCAGCGATAAGGCGGCGCGCGACGGAAGGCCGAAGATAAAGAGCGGAGGTGAGCAACCCTTCCGCCTTCGCATTACATGGTTCAGACTAAACGCCTTCACGCATCACTTAAACGGATTTTGTACGATGCCTGGCGTCGCGTCCGGCTCCTCTTTGATCTTCGCGGGCAGATCGGTTTGAGCCTGTAAGCTGGCGACAATCGCATCCACCGCCTCTTTGAGCGCAAGCGCCGCTTTCAGTCCGCGTTGGTCGCGGGTCAGTTCCAACGTGCCGTTCAGCACCACACGCGTGGTGCCATTGCTTAGCGTGAGCGCATCGCCCTGAATGTTGAGCACGTCGTCATCGTTCGAATAGGGTTTAAACACCTTTCAGTCCTCCCGGTCGCTGGTCTTTGAGGTTTTCCGGAATGCCCGGGAAACGGATCCCCGATGCTGTTTCGAGTTCGTGAATCGTCCTGATGTCGTAACGATTGGTCGAGACATTGTTGACTACCACCGCGAACGCGAGTTGATGCGACGGCACGTAGACGGCCTTGAACAATTGCGTCGGCACGAACACCCGCGTCGGTCCGATGGTCTGCAACTGCTGGCCGTTGAAGATCGGTCCGGTGACGATATAAGTATCGTCGTACGCCAGCGCGATCCTGCGCACCGCTGTTTCGATGCGCGACCACAGCCGTTGGTTGTTCTCGCGATTCTGCGGCACCACGTTGGCGAGCGAGAACGATTGCGCCATGGCCTGCTGATTCCAGCGGTTGCCTGCCGGGCTCATATGGCCGCGATCGAAGCCGCTGCGTTTGTAGTCCGCGAGTGTTGCGCCTTCGCCTTCGGGCAGTCGCGCATCTTCGAAAAACTTGTTGGTGCGCACCATGTCTTTGGCGGCGTCGATATGATCGCGCGTCAGATGCTCGGCGGACCAGAGGGGGCCGTGCGTAATACCCGAATGGAGCACCGCGAAATCGCTATAGCAAAGCATGCGCGTTTTGGGCGCCATCTTCTGATTGCTCAGAACCGGCCATTGCGCATTCGGGGTGAACTGGGTGCACGAGGGCGCCGCGCTCGCATGAGCGGCCAGGGCGAATAACAGGCAGGCAAGCCACTGCTTCATGTGTCGATCGTTCGAAGGATGGGGCTGCGAGTATATCGTTGCGAGCCTGGATCGAGCGACCCCTAATGTGGGGCCGATGCAATCAACAAAGCGCACGCGCCGATGACACGTCGCAACGAAAATGACAGCGGCGCGCGGCAAATGAAAGCCGCCAAAGGACACGCGCAAAAATGCGCGGGCAAAAAAAATGGGCCGCTTTGCAGCGACCCTAATGCGTGGACTTTCGACTCTACTCACGCATGCTTAAGATCGGCTTAAGCGCGAACAGCCCAGAGTCAAAATATGTGTCAAAGCGCACGAACGAAATTGGCCTGGCATCAGCGAGCGCACGTTCCCTCGCCAATGGAATTTTCGACCGATCAAAGACGGGTGAGGAAAAAACCTAAAACCTAATTACCGAATACGCTGTTTTCGGCGCATACCGTTTGACGGTCGACGGCTTGCAGCCGCCAAAAGCCTTTTGCCTGCGCGCGGGTCGGCAGGGCAGTCCACGCGGCGGCGCCTTGTGCCGCGCTGACTTGTTGTTTGCGGTCGACGTGCAAGCCCCGCAGCGTACACAGCGGCGCATCGGCGCTCGGTGCGCATAGCGTGGTTACGCCGTCCTCGTCATGCAGCTCACCCCACGGGGGCAGATCGATCCCTTGATGTGCCTCTCTCGACCACCTATGCTGCTCGGTGTCGAGCCACAGCACGGCGTAATCGTGGCTAACGGTGGGATCAGAACCGTTGATCAGAATGGTTAGTCGCATGGCAGTCCCGTACAAATTGCGAAGTCACTGCTTTATCAGTCTATGCCGCGCCGCGCGTTATGCAAGGCAAATGCTGACGGCTGTCGTGCGTGAAAAAGCCGCACCTGCGTGGCAGCTGCCTGTACGATAGATGCCGTCACTTCGGTGTTCGCAAAGGCGTGCGATGCTGCGTCGATTTCTGCCGTTCACAGTGTTGGTAACGTGGCTGAGCGCGATGCCGCCATTAGGCATCGCAGCGGATAACGCACCGTTTGCTGCGCCGCCGCCGGTCGTCTATGTAGCCGATTTCGACCTCGACGTGGCGAACCTGACCCCGGACAGCGGCGCGGGCGAACGCGTGCGTCGGCTGCGCGGTTTGCTGCCGAGCGGACCCGCAGCGATGGGGCAGGACAAGAATCCGCAGGCGCACGCAAGGCACATCGTGAACGAGATGGCGGACGCGCTGACGCAAAACCTGCGCAAAGGCGGCGCCGATGCGCGCCGTGTCGCGCCGGGACAGCCATTGCCAAGCGTCGGTTGGCAAGTGCGCGGTGTGTTTCTGAGCGTCGACGACGGCAATCGCGTGCGGCGCGCGATAGTCGGGCTCGGCGCCGGGCAGAACGACATTCAGGTGGCGGTTTCGTGCGACAGCCTGAGCGCCGCCGGATTGCCGCCGCTCTACCAGACAATCGAAGAAGCCGGCGGCGAGAACTTGCCGGGTGCCGCGATCAAGCTGAATCCTTATGTGATCGCGGCGAAGTTCGTGATGGCGCGCGGCGACGAAAAGAAGACGATTGGCAAGACCGCGCAGGACATCGCGGATGCGGTGATCGCGAAGCTGCATGCCGCCGCGCAATGAGACGCAATGAGACGCGATGGTTTGCGAACCTCGCTTGCCCGAGGCATCGTAGACAGCGACCGATGCACAGCCCGCCAAACAAAACATTCACGCGAGATCCAGCGGCACCGTCAAGTCCCCGAGCGGCGCGAGGCCATTGCGAGCAAACGCGCGATCGCGCGCAAGCACGCCGTCGAGCGGCGCCAATCCGTGCACGCGGCTGATGAAGCGAAGAATCGAATTCGTGTCGTACACCGTGTGATCGACAAATCCCTTCTTTGCGAGCGGCGAAATCACGAGCGCCGGAATCCGCGACCCAGGACCCCAGCGGTCGCCCTGGGGTGGCGCAACCGGATCCCACCACCCACCGTTTTCATCGACGGTGACGATGACGACCGTATTGGCCCACTGCGGGCCGCGCTGAATGTGCTCGACCACCGTGGCAATGTGCCGGTCGCCCGAGGCCACATCCGCGTACCCCGCGTGCATGTTCAGATCGCCTTGCGGCTTATAGAACGTGACGGTGGGCAGGCGCCCCGCGTCGATATCCGCGATCAGATGGTTCGACGACGCGTCGCTGCCGAGCCCCGCATCGCGCAGATGCGTGCGCCGCGCGGCGGTGCCCGGCGCGTAGTTCGCGAAGTAGTTGAAGGGCTGGTGGTGATACTGGAAGTCGGGCACCGCGCCGGTCTCCCGATGCTGCAGCGCGTATTGCCACGCGCCGCTGTACCACGCCCAGTCCACGCCGTTGTCCGTCAGCCGGTCGCCGATCGTCGCATAGTGCTGCGGCGTCAGCACGCGCGGATTCGACGGGTCGGCGAAGGCTGGATCGCCCCCTTCGGCGGGGCGCACGTTGCTCGGCTGAAAGGGCGGCGCCATGGTGTTGACCGCATAGCCGTCGGCAGTGAACAAGCCGTCGTTGACGAACTTCGGCGGACCGTCGAGCGCGGACGCGGGCGAATCCGCCGCCGGCTTCAGGCGCGTGCCAGTTGGATCGTCGCCTTCCACTACCGAAACCAGCTTTTTCGCCGGGCCGTTTTGCACATCCGGATAGAACGGCGCCTGCGCCGAGATCAGAAAGATGTGGTTCAGCCACGAGCCGCCGAAAGCCGCCATGAAGAAGTTGTCGCACAGCGTGTACTGCTGCGCGAGATTCCACAGCCGCAGCGAGTCGGCGGAATTGTGGTAGTGGCCCATCACGAGACCGCCGGAATCGCCCCACGCCGCGAACTGGTCGTTGCGTCCGGCGTTGATCTGCATCTGATTCTGATAGAAGCGATGAATCAGGTCGCGCGTGATCACGCCGGTCGGCAGCGGCGCACCGTGGGCGTCGGCGATCTGGAAAGGGCGGTTGCGCAAGTGATCGAGATCGTCCTGGCCAATCATGTAACGGCGGCCGTCGACGACCTGCGCTTGCGGCACGAGCCCGCCCCAGATAGCCGGCAAGCGCGGCAGCGGCGTCTTGCCGTCGCGGTCGAGTTGCAGAGAGCGCTCGGCGCTCACCGCGTCGAGCGGATATTGGACACCCGGGAAGTTGCCGTACAGATTGGCGAAACTGCGATTCTCCGCGTAGATCACGACGATGTGTTTGACCTGGTCGTGCAGCGCGGCGTCGAGCCGCAGGTCCGCGGCGCTGCGCGGCGGCGCGTTGCTCACCGCGCCATGTTCGGTCGTGCAGCCCGTCAACGCGAGGCCCAGGCCGACCGCCGCGAGACCGGTCAGGACACGTCGGCGTTCGGGATCGTCGGGAGCGTTGCGGTCGTCGCCGGGCGGGAGGCTGGAATCGTGGTGGGTCATCGGCAGGTTCCGAAGTTTGTTGAGCGGGCGCCTGAGTGCCGCGTGCACTCGGCTCGCCCGTCACCGGTTGCGGATGCGAAGAGGCGGGCCGGGCTCACGGTCTAAGGCAGTCGACGCTTCACGCGCCAGCTGTGGTGCGTTGCGTCGACGGCGAGCAGCAGCCAATGCCGCGCATTCACCGGATGACGCTTTTGCGTCGCATAACCGTCGACGGTCAGTTCCAGTTCGTCATGCGCGCGCAGATTGCAGGTGGCGCGCGCGCCGGAGCCATCCGCAAATTCGACGACCGCGGCCGCACCGCGGGTGGCCTCGGGCAGATGCGCAATACGCACCGCGCAGCCCGGATAAAGATGCGAATCGGCAACCTTGATCTGAATGGAATCGGACATGACGTGGCCTCCATACGCTTGGCGCAGCGAGAACGCGGCGGTGTCGCTGCGCCGCGCAAATGGACCGATCAAAGCATAGCACCGCGTGTCGTCGTGGCAGCGCAGCAAAAGCGATTTGTCGCGCGGCGCGTCGTGCATGACGCTGGCGGCGCGATGACGGAGCGCCGCACGCTTCGCGCTATCATGCTGTCTGACCATGACGAACAGCAGAAACGGCAGCCAAGATGGCAAAAGAAGAGCAGACAGGAGCGGGACGCAAGTCGACGAAGGCACGCGCGACGGCCGTCGCGGCTTCACGCGACGACACTTCGCCGCCCGCTGCGCACAGCGCACAAGCCCCAGCCGTTCTCACCAGTCCCGCCGACGAAGAGAGCGCCGGCGGATCGACATATCTGGTGCCGGGCCTCGAACGCGGCCTGCGCATCCTCGCTGAGTTCAGCGCGCGCGAGCCGGTGCTCGGCGCACCCGAATTGTCAAAGCGCATCGGCATTCCGCGCACCACCACCTTCCGCCTGTTGCAGACGCTCGAAGCGCTCGGCTTTCTCGAACGCGTCAATGGCGACCGCTATTTCCGCCTGAGCGTCGCGGTGCTGCGGCTCGGCTTCGAATATCTGAGTTCGCTCGAGCTGACCGATGTCGGCACGCCGATTCTCGAACGCCTGCGCGACGCCACCGGGCTGAGCACGCACCTATTGATCCGCGATCAGCGCGACGTGGTGTTCGTCGCCAAAGCGCAAACCCGCGAACCGATGTTCAGTTCCGTGAAGGTGCACGTCGGCACGCGGCTGCCCGCCCATGCGACGGTGCACGGCCAGGTGCTGATGGGCGATCTGAGCTTCGAGGAATTGCGCCAGTTGTATCCCGAGCCGCAGCTCGAACGGTTCACCGAACGCACGCCAACCACCGTCGAAGAACTGTATGGAAGAGTGCGGGAAAGCGCCGCGCTCGGCTATGCGCTGAGCGAAGCGTCGTTCGAGCGCGGCATTTCGGTGGTGAGCGCGCCGGTGCGCGATCAAAGCGGCAAGATCGCGGCCGCGTTGACCGTGACGATTCCACGTTCGGATATCGGCGAAGCGGAAGAGCGCGAACCGCTCATCATCGCCGTTTGCCAGGCGGCGCTCGAATTGTCCGAGCGTCTGAGCTACCGGCCGCGGCCGGATGATCCGACCGCGGCGCGGGCGCGCCGCAAGTCAGTTGCGGCAAACTGATTTGGCTTTTAACTAGCCGTTGTTGTCTTTCCGCTGTTTCGCAAGTCCGGCTGCGTACGCGGCCGGACTCGTGCGCTGCGTCGCGCCATCTTTCTCGGAGCCCATAGGTCCGACGGCCCGAACGCCCAAAGCTCAGAACGAGTGATGAATGCCAGTCAGCAAGATCGTCTGATTCCGGCCACTCGACACACCCGCGGTAAAGAACGCGGCATTCGAACCCGAACCCGCGCGCATATACAGCGCATTCGCATACAACTGTCGACTTCGACAGCGCGTAGACATCGCCGATCATGAACTGCGTCCAGCGATGTCCTGCCAGCGTGGTGGTCGCGGCGCCGCCAGCCACTAAATTGGCCGGCGTGAACTGATAATTCGCGCCCGCGTCGTAGCTCTGGAACGTGTCCGAGTGTCCCGCCGACTCCAGCTTCACGCGCGTGTACAGCCCGTGCACCAGCAGCTTGCCGAACTGATACGACGCGCCTGCGCCCATGTTCTGAAGCTTGTCCGCGACGTAGGTCGCGGCCGGCACACCCTGGAACGTGGCGATGCCGGTGGTCACGATCGACGGCGTACGGTCGTGCTCGTTCGAATAGGCCGCAGCGGCTTTGAACGGTCCGTTAGCATAACTAACTGCAAAGCTCAGCGTCCTGCCGGTCGAGAAGTTGGTCGTGTTGCCGAGTCCCATCATCGCGCCGAACGTAAAGCCGCCGAAACTCGCGGAACGGAACTTCGCCGAGTTGTCGAACGGCACGACGCCCGTGTCGGCCAGCGCGTCGATATTGCCCGGGTGAAACGCATACCAGCTGGCGACCAGATACCCGGTGCTCAACGGACCTAGCACGTCGAAACTGAACGGAGTCTGATAGCCGAATGTCAGTGTGCCGATCTTGTCCGAACTGAGGCCGACGAACGCCTGGCGATTGAACAGCACGCCCGGTTTCGCGAATGCTCCCGTGCTGGTGTAAAAGCCGTTTTCCAGCTGGAAAACGGCCTTGAGGCCGCCGCCCAGGTCTTCCACGCCCTTCAGGCCCCAACGGTCCGGCTGCATGTTGCCCTGCTCCTGGATCCACCTGGAACTGCCTCCAACGTTGCTGATATACGCGACACCGGCATCCAGGCTGCCGTAGAGCGTCACACTGCTCTGCGCCCAGGCACCCGTCGTTGCGCAAATTGCCGCCATGCCGGCCGCAATGATGTGCTTCACCTTTGGTTCTCCTCATCAAACGACGCTCGGCCCGCGCCGAAGTTGTCGTCGTTGATCCTTGCTAGGGGGTTGAATGCAGTTCGGGGTCCAGGCACCGAAGCTGTCTGGCGATGCTGTGGATCACTTGCGGCTTCATCCAGTACGGTCTGTCGACGTGGCTGCCGACCATCTATCGCACGATTTATCACGCGCCGCTGCAACTCGCGCTGAATCTGGCGGTGGCGGCTTCGGTGCTCGGCGTGCTGGGGTCGTTGACATGCGCGTTGCTGGTCGACAAGGTGGGACGCAAGCCCATCATCAACGTGTCGTTCGTCGCGTGCGCGCTGTCGCTGGCGATGGCGGGAGTGTTGCACGCGTCGTCGGTCTATGTGGTCGCGGCGTGCTGCGCGCTGGCGCTCGGCTTCCTCGCTTGCGGCTTCATTACCGCTTACGTGTATACGCCCGAGCTATATCCGACGAGCATCCGCGCGATGGGCTGCGGCGTCGGCGGCGCGTGGCTCAAGGGGGCGGCGATCTTCGCCCCGGCCATCGTCTCGAAGACGATGATCGGCGGCAACCTGGAAGCGGCGTTTTATATTCTCGCAGCCGTGCCGTTACTCGCGGCGATTGCAGTGCATTTTCTTGGTATCGAAACCAAGGGCAAAGTGCTCGAGCAACTGGAAGCCTGAGCTGTGCTGGGTTGGGTGGGCGGTCGATGTCGAGTGCCGCGATAGCAAAGAGACGAAGGGCGCACTGGGTGGTGCGCCTTTGGTTTTTGGCAGCCTGCAGCCTGGGGGCCTGTGCCGCTTACAACGCCTTGCGATAAACGACGAACCCCGACTTGTCCGCCACCTTGTCATAAAGCTGCATCGCCGTCTGATTCGTCTCGTGGGTCTGCCAATAGACGCGTTGCGCGCCATCGTCTTTCGCGCGCGCATAGACCGCTTCGATCAGCCCTCGGCCCACCCCCTTGCCGCGCTCGGTGTCGAGCGTGTAGAGGTCCTGCAAATAGCAGATCGGCCCGGCCATCGTCGTATGGCGGTGATACAGGAAGTGCACGATACCGACCAACTGGCCGTTGCGTTCGGCGATCATCGCGTGCATCGGTTCATAGCCGTCGAAAAAACGTCCCCACGTGATTTCCGTGATCTCGCGCGGCAATGCCGTTTCGCCCGAGCGGCCATAGAACGCGTTGTACGCGTCCCAAAGCGGCAGCCATGCGTGGAAGTCTTCGCGGGTGACGGGGCGAATCTGGAGCGAGTCGGACATGAGCGAGGTTCCTTGCTGAATGAAACTGCGATCGAATGAGTGAGGCTGAACGTGCCACACTTTAACCGATCGGCCCGCGCCATTCTCGCTGGACCCTCGTTATGAAGCTGCACAAAAAAGTGGCGTGAGTCACCCCCGGTGACGTCGCGTAGATGTGCTGCGCGTCCCGTTGCCGCCAGTTGGTTGCAATCGGCACGCGGCCTCAGCGAGATTCGCGTGAGCTAGCCAGTCAACCGCCCAAGCGAAGCATCATCGCAAACGCGGCGCTCAGCGCGCCAACGTGTCAGTGTTTGCTGTCCGATCTGTGGCGCAGCTGATTGCGCACCTTCTTCGCGGCGAACAGCGGCACGAAATCGAAGACGCGCGCGTCCTGCCGGTAATCGGCCAGGGTGTCCGCATACATCCGCGAAACCGTCTCGGTCGGCGTGTCGGTTTCCTCGGCGATGCTTCTCACCACTTCGTTTATATCGGGCTCGGGCTGTGACATGGATCTCTCCGGATGGGCCGTCAGGTTGAACAGATGGAACGCCCCAACAGCTGTCCATTACAGGATGCGATCCGCGAGCATGCCAATTGAATCGGCCTATCGCCCGACGGCTTCCACAGAGATTTTTGTCTTGCGCTGCGCCCAACGCCCATGTGGTCGGATAGTGCACCAAGTCAATGCCGATGCCGGTGGTGAATGTCCGGAAAATGCGCATGAGCGTGCGTGAGCGGCCCATGGCGATGCGCATGCGTGTGCGGTTCTATCCCGTTCCACGCGAAGTCGTGCTCGTGCTGATGATGCGCATCGTGCCGATGACGATGCGTATGCTCCAGCGGCTCGTGCGTGTGCGGATGCTCGTGGCGTTCGCGGATGTGCAGCCACACGCCGAGCGCCATCAACGCGGCGGCGACCCAGAACAGCAGCGGCGGCCATTGCGGCCACAGCAGCCATGACAGCGTTACTCCGAAGAGCGGCGCGACCGAGAAATAGGCGCCGGTGCGCGCGGTGCCGAGATTGCGCAGCGCAACCACGAACAGCACGAGGCTCACGCCGTAGCCCGCGAAACCGGTCAGCATCGCGAGTGCCGCGCTCGACAGATGCGGCCATCGCGCGCCCAAAGCCAGCGCGAGCGCCACGTTCACCGAACCGGCGACCAGTCCTTTGGTACACGCAATGAACATCGCGTCGTGTGCCGACACCTTGCGGGTGAGGTTGTTGTCGACGGCCCAGCACGCGCACGCGCCGGCCAGCAGCAGCGTGCCGGCCGGCAGACCGGTGGCGCCCGGCCGCCATGACAGCGCGACGCCGCCCGCGACGATCGCGGCCATGCCGAGAAACACCTGGACGTCGACGTTCTCGCGAAACACGATCCACGCGATCAGCGCAGTGAACACGCCTTCCAGATTCAGCAGCAGGGAGCCGGTGGCGGCGGGCGTCGTCTGAAGGCCGAGCATCAACAGCGCCGGCCCGGCGATGCCGCCCGCCGCGATGGCGCCCGCCAGCCACGGCGCGTCGCGCAACGGAAAACGGTGGTGATCGCTTTGCGCTTGGGCGGCGGCGCGTCGTTTGAAGCGCCGGGCCAGAATCAGGACGGCGAGGCCGCTGCCACTGCCGAGGTAGAACAAGCCCGCGAGCAGGAACGGCGATAGCGATCCGAGCAGCGCTTTGGCGAGCGGCGTGGTGGCGCCGAACAGCGCGGCGGCGAGCAAAGCGGTGAATGCAGCGCTGTGGCGAGAACGCATGCGCGGACCTTGCGTGAGAACGGAGATGATGCGCACACGATAGCGCTATCGGCAAAGCCATGCCGACGCGCGCGGCGGACCTTACGTTTCGCGGCACAACCGTTCGGCCGGAATTCCATGAAGGCGCGCGGCCTGCGCGACCGTGGATGGCTCAGCGGCGACCACACCGAACCCGGTCCGGCGTGCGGGGGCCAATGCGCATGCGCGTTTCGAGCTCACATCCGTCGGCGCAGCCGGAAATAATCCGAAACAAAGCGTTAAGCGCCTAAGGGAATAAAACGGCAAACTACGGCGTTAGTCCGACACTGGCGGCGCGTTCCAACCTGCTTCGGCCGGGACGAATTTCAAACAGCTTTCGCAGTTACGCACTGGCGGACGAACAATCATGAACACAGACGCATGAACACTCCCGCCGATTCCCTGACCGATTCCACCAGCGCGCCGCCGCAGGCGCGCTACACCCGCACCGCGATGACGCTGCATTGGCTCATCGCGCTGCTGATCATCGGCAACGTCGTGCTTGGTCTGAGCGCGGACGCGCTGCCCGACGACTGGGTGCGTCCGGTGATCGACACACACAAGTCGATCGGCATCACGGTGCTCGGTCTTGCGCTGCTGCGCATCTTGTGGCGCATCTCGCACAAGCCGCCGCCGTTGCCGCGCGAGTTCTTGTCGTGGGAAAAGTTTGCCGCGCACGCCGCGCACTTTGTGCTGTACGTGCTGATGATCGCGTTGCCGCTGTCCGGCTGGCTGCATGACTCCGCGTGGAAAGACGCGGCGACTCACCCGATGTATCTGTTCCACCTCGTGCCGTGGCCGCGCATCGGCCTTGTGACCGGCCTCGATCCCGTGCTCAAGGAAAGCTTGCACCACCGCTTCGGCGCATTGCACACATGGCTCGGCTATGCGCTCTATGTGTTGCTGGCCATGCATATCGGCGGCGCGCTCAAGCACGAGTGGATCGATCGCAAATCGGTTTTAAAGCGCATGGCGCCGTGAACCCATCCGCCCGCCGTTCCCTTCCTCCGACAGCATCGACCAACCCGGCAGCCACTTTGAAGAAAACCCTGGAGCAAGCCCTCGCCCTCGCATCGCCGCGCATCGTGCCGCGTCCCACGACGCTCTCCAGCACGCTGATTCACTTCAGCATCGTCGCGCTGTGGCTGCTGCTATTCGCGCGCGCGTTCTTTCTGCATGGCGCGCTGGCGTGGTCGACCGGCATTGCGTATGTCGTCTACGACACGCTGCTGCTTGCGTTCGTCACATGGAAATCGCTGCCGCTGCTGCGTCGCACGCCGCCGCCCCATGCCGGCGACGAACAGCGCAGTTTGCCGAGCATGGGCGTGATCGTGGCCTCGCACAACGAAGCGGCGGTATTACCGGTGACGCTCGCTGCGCTGCTGCGTCAGACGCACGGCCCGGCGCAGATCGTGATTGCCGACGACGGCTCCACCGACGCGACCCGCCAGCTGCTCACCGAGCGCTTCGGTCTCACGGCCTGCGCGGACGGCGTGCTGAGCGCGCCGAGCGCGTTGCATCCGAACCTTTTCTGGCTGCGCGTGCCGCACGGCGGCAAGGCGCGCGCGCTGAACGCCGCGATCGGCGTGATGACCACCGACACCGTGATGACCGTCGACGCGGACACGCTGCTCGACGACGACGCGACCCACGCGATGCGCGCCGCGTTCGCGAGCGAGCCGAAGCTGGTGGCGGCGGCCGGCATTCTCGTGCCGGTGTGCGGGAAGTCGGCGGCGGGCCGCGTGTTCCAATGGTTTCAGACCTACGAATACATGCGCAATTTCATCGCCCGCTTCGCGTGGATGCGCGCCGACAGTCTGCTGCTGATCTCTGGCGCGTTCGCGTCGTTCAGACGCGACGCGCTGCTGGCCGTGGGCGGCTTCGATCCGCAATGTCTGGTGGAAGACTACGAGCTGATCCACCGGCTGCGCCGCTATTCCGTCGATCACGGCCTCGGCTGGGATGTGCGGGTGGTCGGCGACGCACATGCGCATACCGACGCGCCGGACAACCTCGGCAGTTTTCTGCGGCAGCGCCGCCGCTGGTTCGCGGGCTTCCTGCAAACGCAGTACTGGAACCGCGACATGACCGGCAATCCGCGCTACGGCGTGCTGGGCATGCTGATGCTGCCGGTCAAGGCGATCGACACGATGCAGCCGATCTACGGATTGACCGCGTTCGCGCTGTTGCTCGGTTTTCTGTTCGGTGGACATGGCGCGATCGTCTTGTCGATCTTCAGCGTGATCGGCCTGAAAACGGCGATCGACCTCGCGTTCTACTTGTGGAGCGTTCATCTGTATCGCCGCTGGACCGGCGAGCGCAGCGGCAATAGCCTGGCAATGGCGATGCTCGCGGCGCTTGCGGAGCCGTTCAGCTTTCAGCTCCTGCGGCATGTGGGTGCGGCGCTCGGCTGGCTGCACTTTTTGCGCGGCGGACGCGCGTGGGGCGTGCAGCGCCGCTCGGGGCTCGTGGCGCACGACCGTAGCTGAGCGCGCGGCGCCCGCCGCGCGGCATTCCACGTTCCCGTTCGCGGGCCGGCGCGCCGGCACGGGAGCAACGCATCGAGGACAGACCGCGATATGCCGCCCTCCGACCCAGGCGAGGGCCGCTTCGAGTAGACTGGCAACGATGCCGGCCGCGAGCTTGCAGGACGGCGACCTTTTATCCGCTCGTGCACGGAGGCTTCACCTATGCATGCTGTTCCACCGCTCGACCAGGACATCGACGGCGCGACCGCCGCTGCGTCGTCAGCCCATGCGGCGACGCAAACCACTGCACATGCCATCCCTACCACCTCCGCGCACCCGCGCGCGCCAGGCCACGCCGTCAATGATGTGCCGGTACGCGACCTGCGCCGCGTCGGCATTCATCCTGATTACTGGTATCCGCTCGCCTGGTCGCATGAAGTCAAGCGTGGCAAGACGCATGGCGTAACTTTCGCCGGCGACCCGATCGTGCTCGCGCGCACGGAGTCCGGCAAGGTCTTCGCGCTGGAGGACCGCTGCGCGCATCGGCAGGTGCCGTTGCATCAAGGAGTGGTCGACGGCGAAGCGATTCGTTGCGGCTACCACGGCTGGACCTACGACTGCTCGGGCAAGTGCATCGACGTGCCATATCTAGGCCGCGACCGCTTGCCCAACGGCGTGCGTTCCTATCCGTGCCAGGAAGTCGAAGGGCTGATCTTCGTATTTCCGGGCAATGCCGAGTTGGCCGAACAACGGCCGCTGCCCGCGCTCGGTTCGGTGGCGGATGCGAAGTACAAGACGCGCCGTTTCGGCCGTCCGGTGAATTGCCATTATTCGTTCATGCACGAGAACCTGATGGACATGAACCATCAGTTTCTGCATCGCAGGCAGATGGGCCAGATGCGGGCGCGTTCGCTGGGTCGGCGGCGCGGCGAAGGCTGGGTCGAAGTCGATTACACGTTTGCGCGTATGGCGGGTCAGCAGCCGATCGGCGAAGCGATCGTGTTCGGCCAGAGCCGCAAGACGGCGGGCGGCAACAACGACAAGGACGTGATGACGATCCGCACCGAGTATCCGTATCAGACGCTGCAGATTCGCACGTCCGAACAGACGCTGGTGATGGATCTCTGGATCGTCTATGTGCCGCTCGATCGTGAGCAGCGTACCAACCGGACGTTCGGCCTGCTGTCGATCCGCAAGCCCGGCATTCCAGGCGTGCTGAATCTCGGGTGGCCGCTGCTCGTGTGGTTCACCGAGCGCATCTTCAAGGAAGACCGCGAGATTGTCGAAGCCGAACAGCGCGCACACGATTCCCAAGGCGCGGACTGGAATCACGAGGTGTTTCCGGTCATCAACGAATTGCGGGCGTTGCTGCGCGAATGCGGCGCGCCGGAACAGGTGGTCGGCGCCGGCACCGGCGACACCGCGGTAATCCGTTTCTGGGATTCACGTCGCGGCAACCCGCTCGCGACTACGTGAGATGCGCGCTTTGCCGGCGCCGCGCGGGCTCACACCCTCCATGCTGGCCAACTCACGCGACTTTGCGCCAATCGGCATGCGCCGCGCTCACACCGTGTAGTATTTCGCTTTTTCCAATCTTCAAGAAACGCTCGTGTCTACTCAACAAGTCTCTACCGCATCACGTCGATCGTTCACTTTGATCCAGATGCTCGGCCTCATCGGCGCCGCGGGACTCATCGCCGCCATCCTGCTGAATCAGCTCGTCTAGTCGCGCTGTCACACCCCCACACTGCCGCACCGCCGCGGCACGCGAGCGGCGCTATGCCGGCGCGGGTCGCCGGCTTCATCGATATTCCGATTGCCATGTACAAGAAGGGCGTAGCCGTAGAGCTGCAGTTTTCCCCCGACCGACTCAACGACGGCGCAGGCGATCCGTACTGGATCGATCTCACGCAGGACGAAGCGCGACGCCTGCTGCAAAGCCTGCAGGCGAGCCTTGACGCGGGCGGCGGCACGATTGCGCCGCTGGTCGTGAGCCTCGACGAGACATCGGCGCCGCAAGCCGCGAGCGCGGCGGACCCGGCGCCCGCCAAAGCCGCCTCGGCGGATGACTTCAAGCAGTGGGTCTGCGTGATCTGCGGCTGGGTCTATGACGAGGCGGCCGGTCTGCCGGAAGAAGGCATCGCGCCCGGCACGCGCTGGGCGCACGTGCCGGCCGACTGGCGTTGCCCGCTGTGCGACGTGGGCAAGCAAGATTTCGCGCTGGTCGAATTCTGACCGCACCCGAACGTTTCCATGCGGCCACGGCCGGTTCCCACGCCGGGCACGCGCCGTTCACGACCACGCTCAGGCAGTCCCTTCGGGAAAATCGGCACCTTCCGTCGTGGCTTTCCACGCATCGAAGTCGCTGCGCATGAAGTCGAGCTTCTTGTACGCGAGATCGAGCGCGATCTTGCCGAGCACGAGGCGCAACGGCGGCTGGTCCGACAGCGCCGCGTCGATGATCGCCTGCGCGGCGCGCACCGGATCGCCCGCCTGCTTGCCGCTGCGTGCCTCGGTCTGCTTGCGGCGCTCGCCGGCCGTGCCCGCGTAGTCGTCGATCACGGTGGCCGACTGCTTGATCGACGGCCCTGCCCAGTTGGTGCGGAAGGGGCCCGGTTCGACAATCAGCACGCCGATGCCAAGCGGCTTCACCTCCAGCGCGAGCGATTCGGACAGGCCTTCCACCGCGTATTTCGTCGCGTGGTAATAGCCGGTCGCCGCGAAACTCGCAATGCCGCCAATCGACGATACGTTGACGATCAGGCCGTTGCGCTGCGCGCGCATGATTGGCAGCACCGCTTTGGTCAGGTCGATCAGACCGAACACGTTGGTCTCGAACATGGCGCGGACCTCATGGTCCTCGCCTTCCTCGATCGCGGCCAGATAACCGTAACCCGCGTTGTTGACGAGCGCGTCGATGCGGCCGAAGCGCTGCTTCGCCTGCGCGACCACCGCCTGGACCTGCGCGGCGTCGGTCACATCGAGCGGCAGCACCAGTGCGCGGTCGCCGTGACCTTCGGCGATGTCCTGCACTTTCGATGCGTCGCGCGCGGTGACGACTGCACGCCAGCCGCGCTTGAGCACCAGCTTCGCCAATTCGCGGCCGAAGCCGGTGGAACAGCCCGTGATCAGCCAGACGGGGTTGTCTCGATTCATCATTTAAGAAACTCCTGTTGATGGTCTACGACATGTAAGGACGACGATGCAAGCGAACCCGCAGTGTGCGCGTTCGCTTGCGCAATCGGTTTGCTCGTGGGCTTACCGTGAAGCGTGCCCGCCCCCTTACGCATGGCATTCGCGACGGTTAGCGCGAACGTGCGTAAGTCCGGCGACGGGGGTTGTTGCGGGGACCGCAATCAGTACGGTTGTCCGCGATATCGCCCACGGACCTGTGAGACTTTTCGATTGTAGTCGCAGCGCGGCGGGTTCGCTTGCACTGCCCGCGCGCCGCGCGAGCGATCACAGCCGGCTGTGTCGATCGACATCGAGACACCCATGAATCGACGCTTGCGGCGATACCGGTCCGCGCCCCTCTCCTGGCCGCTTACCTCACGCAGCTATAATCGCGCTCGATCATGTCCAGGAACGTACTCATGAAAAAGATCGCTGCATGTGCGCTCATCGCGCTTGGACTCACTGCTTGCTCATCGCCCGAAAAGCAGGCGTTGAAAGCGCAGGGATTCGTCCACAACGAAGCCAGTCTTGCCGCCGCCCAACGCAATGCGACGGTCGATTGTCAACCGCAGAACTGCGATGCCGCATGGGCGCTGACGAAGCGCTATATCGAGCAGCATTCCGAGACGTCTGTGACACGCGCGGACGCAGTCGCAATCGAGACCGACGTACCGTACAGCTCAGGCAACGCTGCCTTCTCGGCGACGCGCGACGCGAAAGGCACGGGCGCGACGCTCACGCTTTTCGCTCAATGCCGGGGCATGTACGGGCCGGATGGCGCGAAGGGCTCGGATTACGACGAGTGCGCCGAGAAGATCCTCAACACGCAGAATGGCTATGTGGCGTTTCTGAGGTCGCATGCGTCGGCTCAGTAAGTGCCTTGGGTAATGCGGCCACCGTTGTTGCGCGGCCAATCGCTTTGACTCGAATGGCGCAGATCGACGCGATCCTGTATTCGATGGCGGTCACCGAGAAGCGTGGGAGCGACCCTAGCGCCGCTCGGCGCGCACGGGGTTGCGTACGAGAGCCAGCCCGAGGCTATGGATGGGCGATCGCGGCGTGGGAATCTGTCGGCGCCTTTTCACGACTCGCCGGTTTTTCGAAAGGGAACGGAAAGTGATTAACGGGACAATGTTCATCATTCCGCCATTTGGCTGACGCTTCACGACCTCGCACCACCGGTGGGTCCATGACACGCATCGAAAAACCCTGCGACATCACGCGTCTCGAAGACGAATGGCTGGAAGCCGACGGCTATGGCGGTTTCGCGTCGGGCACCGTGGGCATGTTGCGCACGCGCCGCTACCACGCGTTGCTGTTGAGCGCGACGCGCGCGCCGGGCGGGCGCATGGTGCTGGTCAATGGAGTGGAGGCCTGGCTCGAAGCGGGCGGACGGCGCTATCCGCTGACCATGCAGCGGTATCTGCCCGATGTGATCTACCCGGATCTGGGCGCGAGCCTCGTAGCTTTCGACACCATGCCGTGGCCGACCTGGCGCATCGAACTCGATGCGCAAATGGCGCTGTGCACCGAAGTCCTCGTGAGCAAGGCGACGTGTGAAACGGTACTGCGTTGGCGGCTGGAGGGCGCGGCGACATCCGCTGATACGAAAACGTACGCGCCGATCCTGAAAGTCAGGCCTTTGCTATCGGGACGCGATTACCACGCGCTGCATCATGAGAACCCCGCGTTCAACTTCAGCGCGCAGATCAGCGACGACCAGGCATGCGTGAGCTGGCAACCGTATGGCGATGTGCCGGTGATCCATGCGGCGACGAACGGCGCATACACGCACGCGCCGGACTGGTATCGCAACTTCTGCTACACGCGCGAACAGAAGCGCGGCCTCGACTTCAGCGAAGACCTGGCAGCGCCCGGCGTGTTCAGCTTCGCTCTTGCCGATTCTGAAGCCGTGATGGTGCTCAGTGCATCGAGTTCAAGCGGCGCGGGAAGCTCCGCCCTTGCAGCGCGAGGTGAGAACGCGCAAGCCGTCGTCGCGCACGCGTGCGAACTCGCGCAGATCGAGCAACACCGCCGCAACGCATTGGGCTCACGCCTGCAGCGCTGCGCCGATGCCTACGTCGTGTCGCGCAACCAGGGCCGCACGATCCTCGCCGGCTTCCCGTGGTTCACCGACTGGGGCCGCGACACTTTCATCGCGATGCGCGGCCTCTTGATCGCATCGAACCGCCTGGATGAGGCCGAAGCGATCCTCATCGAATGGTCGGGCACGCTGTCCGAAGGCATGCTGCCGAACCGGTTTCCCGACAACGGCGACACGCCGGAATACAACTCCGTCGATGCGTCGTTGTGGTTCATGGTCGCCGTGCACGACTACCTGGCCACGCGTCACGCCAGTGCCGCGACCTGCACGCGCTTGCAAGAGGCCGTCGAATCGATTCTCACGGGCTATACGCAAGGCACGCGCTTCAACATTCAGGCCTGTGCCGACGACGGCCTGCTGCGCGCCGGCGTCCCGGGCGTGCAACTGACGTGGATGGATGCCAAGGTCGGCGACTGGGTGGTCACACCGCGCATCGGCAAACCGGTCGAAGTGCAGGCGCTGTGGATCAACGCGTTGCGCATCGCAGCAACGTGGAACCCGCAATGGCAGGCACCCGCCGAGCGGGCGTTGCAAGCGTTTCGCGAACGCTTCGTCGACCCGTCCACCCAAACGCTGGCCGACAACGTCGACGTCGATCATGTGAAAGGCACGGTAGATCGCTCGATCCGGCCAAACCAGATTTTCGCGCTGGGCGGTCTGCCGTTCCCGTTGCTCGATGGCGCGGCGGCGCGCGCGGTGCTCGAACAGGTCGAGACGCAGTTGCTCACGCCGCTCGGCCTTCGAACGCTCGCGCCGTCCGATCCCGCGTATCGCGGCCGCTACAGCGGGCCGCCACTTGCGCGCGATGGCGCCTATCATCAAGGAACCGTCTGGCCGTGGCTGCTGGGGCCGTTTGTCGAAGCCTGGCTGCGGGTTCACGGCGCCACGACGGACACGCTCGCGCAAGCCCGAGCGCGGTTTGTCGAGCCGCTCTACGCGCAGCTGGACCACGCCGGTCTGGACCATCTGTCCGAAATCGCCGACGGCGACGCGCCGCATACGCCCGCCGGCGCGCCGTTTCAGGCGTGGTCGCTGGGCGAATTGCTGCGCATCGAAAGTCTGCTTGCCGGGTCGGAGCCCATCGCCGCGTAATCCGCGCTACGATGTGTGTCCTCACGCCAAGCCTGAAGCAAGGACGAAGTCATGCCACCGCTGCGCGCTGCGAATCTGCTCGACACCATTGAAGGCTCACGCCTGCATTCGGCCGCTTGCGACCATTGGCAGCGTTGGGGGCCGTATCTGAGCGAGCGTCAATGGGGCACGGTGCGTGAGGATTACAGTGCGAACGGCACCGCCTGGGACTCCTTTCCGCACGACCATGCACGCAGCCGCGCGTATCGCTGGGGAGAAGACGGCATTGCCGGATTCGGCGACGACAAGCTGAGCTGGTGCGTGTCGCTCGCGCTGTGGAATCGCAAGGATCCGATCCTCAAGGAGCGCCTGTTCGGCCTCACGAACGCCGAGGGCAACCACGGCGAGGATGTGAAAGAGCTGTACTTCTACCTCGACGGCACGCCGACGCATTCGTACATGCGAATGCTCTACAAGTACCCGCACGCCGCCTTTCCCTACGAAGACCTCGTGCACGAGAACGCCCGCCGTGGCGGCGACCTGCCGGAGTACGAGATTCTCGACACCGGCGTGTTCGACGATCTGCGCTATTTCGACGTGCAGGTGGAATACGCCAAGCACGCGCCCGACGACATCGTGATGCGCGTGACGATCGAGAATCGCGCGGACGAAGCCGCAACGCTCGACGTGCTGCCGCAAATCTGGGCGCGCAACTCGTGGTCGTGGAAGGAGAACAAGGACAAGCCGTCGCTGGTCGCCGGTACGGACCATAACGGCAACACCCGTTTGATCGGGCGTCAGCATGGTCACGAGCCGATCGTCGTGACCGCGTGGTCGAAAGACGCGTCGCAACTCGCGTGGCTCTTCTGCGAAAACGAAACCAACGTGAAGCGCCTCTACAACATGGACGGCGCCGGTCCGTTCAAGGACGGCTTCAACGACTATCTGGTGCACGGCGACCAGCAGGCGATACGGCACGACGCCGGTACCAGGGCGGCCGCGCATGCGGCGCTGCAGTTCGCCGCGCACGGCCGCGCGGTGGTGTATCTGCGCTGGCGTCCCGAGTCGGCGCCGGATGACGCGCAGTTCGACGCCGATGCAGTGTTTGCGCAGCGCATCGCCGAGGCCGACGAGTTCTATGGTGTGCTTCAGCACGAGATCGCCGATCCCGACGCGCGCCTCGTGCAGCGTCAGGCGCTGGCCGGCATGCTGTGGTCCAAGCAGTACTACCAGTACGACGTGCAACGCTGGTTCGACGGCGATCCGCTGCAGCCGAAACCGCCCGCGAGCCGCAAACACGGCCGCAATGCGGACTGGCGCCATCTGTGCAATGCGGACATCGTATCGATGCCCGACAAATGGGAGTACCCGTGGTACGCGTCGTGGGACCTCGCGTTCCATGCGGCCGCGTTTGCGCTGATCGACCCCGCGTTCGCGAAACGTCAGTTACTGCTGCTGGTGAAAGACCGCTATCAGCATCCGAACGGGCAGTTGCCCGCTTACGAATGGGCGCTCGGCGACGCCAATCCGCCTGTGCATGCGTGGGCCGCCTGGCGTGTGTACGAGATCGACCGCGCCCTCACCGGCAAGGCCGATCGCGATTTTCTCGAACTCGTGTTCCACAAGCTGTTGCTGAATTTCTCGTGGTGGGTGAACCGCAAGGACGCCGACGGTCGCAATATTTTCCAGGGCGGCTTTCTCGGACTGGACAACGTCGGCATCTTCGACCGCTCGTCGCCGCTGCCGACCGGCGGCCACATCGACCAGGCCGACGGCACCGCGTGGATGGCCGCGTATGCGCTCGACCTGATGCGCATCGCGCTCGAACTCGCATGCGCCAACCATGTGTTCGTGGACATCGGCGTGAAGTTCTTCGAGCACTTTCTGTACATCGCCGAGGCCGTGAGTTGCGACGACGGCTGCGACACGGGCCTCTGGGACAGCGACGAGGAGTTCTTCTACGACAAGCTGCGCTTGCCTGACGGCAGCAACATGCCAATGCGGGTGCGCTCGATCGTCGGGCTGATTCCGCTGTTCGCGGTGCATGTGCTGGAAGAGCGTCTGCATGGCGGCTTGCCGGGGTTGCGCGAGCGGCTCGTGTGGTTCCTCGAGCATCGCCCGGATCTCGCCAAGCTGGTTTCGCGATGGAACGAGCCCGGCAAGGGCAACACGCTGCTGCTATCGCTGCTGCGCGGTCACCGCATGAAAGCCCTGCTGCGGCGCGTGCTCGACGAAAGCGAATTTCTGTCCGATCACGGCGTACGGGCATTGTCGCGCTTTCATCGCGATCAGCCGTTCGTGTTCAATCACAACGGCAACAGCTTCTGCGTCAAGTATCTGCCGGGCGAGTCCGACACGCGCGTGTTCGGCGGCAATTCGAACTGGCGTGGTCCGGTGTGGATGCCGGTCAACTATTTGCTGATCGAATCGCTGTACGAATTTCACCGCTATTACGGCGACGAGTTTCGCGTCGAATATCCGACGGGCTCGGGGCAGAAGCTCTCGCTCAGCGAAATCGCCGACGAACTGGCGCGCCGCGCGACCACGCTGTTCCTGAAGAACCGCGACGGCGAGCGGCCCGTGATGCGCGCGTATCCGCTGTTGCAGGCCGACCCGCGTTCGAGCGACCTCGTGCTGTTTCACGAGTACTTTCACGGCGACAACGGGCGCGGCGTCGGGGCTTCGCATCAGACCGGCTGGAGCGGACTGGTTGCGCTGCTGCTGCAGCCTCGGGCGATGGCAGCATCGGGCAACGTGCCGTTGGCCGGCAACGCGGAACGCGCGCCCATTCCCGCTGCCCCGCCGGCCCGCGCGACTGAACCTGCACCGGCTGAACCCGCGCCGGCGCTCGCGGCCTCCGCGGTGAAGTAAGCGGCCGCGGCCTGCCGCAGGCTGACGGGGGACGCTGCAAGCCCGCATGCCGTGCGGGCCGCGTGAATCGTTTTTGAACTGTGTCGGTTCCAGCGTGGTCTTTGATGTATCGCCACGTCCGTTTGATTGGCTTCCTCGAGTGAACCCCCATGTCGACTACACCGAACCCCCCAGCCGCCGATCATCCCGCCGCCGCTCAGGCACCGAGCTGCAAGCTCAGCGCAGGTCCGCACGATGCACCCGCGTCGCCAGCCGGCAAGCGGCCCGCGCCAGCTTGCACGCTGGTGATCTTCGGCGCCGGCGGCGACCTCACCAGGCGGCTTCTGATGCCCGCGCTGTACAACCTCGCGGTGGACGGGCTGCTCGACGGCGCGATGAAAATCGTCGGCGTCAATCATGGCGAGCGCGAGACGAGCGAGTGGTGCGAGGACCTGCATACGTCGCTGCAGCAGTTCGCCGCCGACAAGGCCAGCACCTTTCACGCCGGCAAGCTCGACGACCACGCGTGGGACTGGGTCGCGCAGCGCCTCGAATATATGGCGGGCGAGTTCGAAACCGATGACACCTTCACGAAGCTCAAGCAGAAGCTCGAACAGTCGCCCGGCGGCAACGTGATCTTTTATCTCGCGGTCGGCTCGCGCTTTTTCAAACCGATCGTCGAACATCTCGGCAAAGCAGGCTTGCTCAAGGAAGGCGACGGCGAGAGCGGCGGCTTTCGCCGGATCGTGATCGAGAAGCCGTTCGGCAACGACCTTGCCTCGGCGAAAGATCTGAACGCGCACATTCTGTCGTACGCGAAAGAATCGCAGGTCTATCGCATCGATCACTTTCTCGGCAAGGACACCGTGCAGAGCATTCTCGCGGTGCGCTTCGCGAATGCGCTATTCGAACCGGTATGGCGGCGCGAGTATATCGACAGCGTGCAGATCACCGCGGCCGAAACGATCGGCGTGGAAGGACGCGGCAAGTTCTACGAGCAGACGGGCGCGTTTCGCGACATGGTGCCGAACCACCTGTTTCAGTTGCTCGGCATGGTCGCGATGGAGCCGCCCAATTCGTTCGACGCCGAAGCCGTACGCGACAAGAAGGCCGACCTCTTCGACGCAATCCAGCCGCTGACCCCGGACGACGCTGTGTTCGGTCAATACGAAAAAGGGCCGGCGGGCGTCGGCTATCGCGACGAGCCGAACGTCGCGCCCGGCAGCACGACTGAGACCTACGCGGCGGCCCGCGTGTTCATCGAGAACTGGCGCTGGGCCGGTGTGCCGTTCTATCTGCGCACGGGCAAGCGGCTGGCGGCGCGTCGCACGGAAATTTCGGTGCAACTCAAGCCAGTGCCGTTCCGACTGTTTCGCGATACACCGGTCGATGCGCTCACGCCCAACGTGCTGACTTTGCGCATCGATCCCGCGCACGGCACGACGTTCGACTTCAACGTGAAAACACCCGGCCCGGTGATGCAGGTCGGCGCAGTGCAGTCTGCGTTCGACTATGCCGACTTCTTCGCGGAACGCGCGAACGTCGGTTATGAGACGTTGCTCTACGACTGCATGCTCGGCGACGCAACGCTGTTTCAGCGGGCGGACAGCATCGAAACGAGCTGGTGCGCAGTGGACGACGTGCTGCATCCGAAAAACGGTGGCGCGATGCCCGTGCACGGGTATGCGGCCGGCAGCGAAGGACCCGCACAGGCCGACGCATTGCTTGCGCGCGACGGCCGCGTATGGCGGCCGTTGCAACAACATGCAGTCCAGAAGAAGTAAGGCCAGCACAAGTGCATCCATATCACGATAACTGGGGGACCCTGTGGCCATCAAGACAGCACAAAACACGAAAGTAACGAGCAGCACCGAACGCATTCTTGCAATCGACGTCGGCGGCACAGGCTTGAAAGCCGCGGTCATCGACGCGCAAGGCCAGATGAAGACCGAACGCGTGCGCGTAGCGACGCCGCATCCGTGCACGCCGGACCAGTTGGTCGATGCGTTAGTGCAACTCGTCGCGCCGCTCGTCAAACAGGCGCCGCCCACGCTGATGTCGATCGGCTTTCCGGGCGTGGTGCGCAACAACCGCATTCTCACGGCGCCGCACTTCGGCGTGCAAGGCTGGCACGACATTGCGCTAGCCGACTCGTTGGCGCAGCGCCTGGGCGGCTTGCCGGTGCGCATGATCAACGATGCCGAGATGCAGGGCTTCGCCGCCATCGAAGGGCACGGCCTGGAATTCGTGCTGACGCTCGGCACGGGCGCGGGCACGGCCATGTTCCGCGACGGCGAATTGATGCCGCACCTCGAACTCGCGCATCATCCGGTCAGCAAGAAGGGCGCCGCGTACGATGAATACATTGGCGAGGCCGCGCGTGAGAAGGCGGGGAATAAACGCTGGAACCGGCGCGTTTATAAGGTGATCGGCATTCTGGAGTCGCTGGTGAACTACGACAAGCTGTGGATCGGCGGCGGCAATGCGGCGCGGCTGAAGTTTCCACTGCCGGCGAACGTGGCGACGGTCTCGAATGACGCGGGTATCGAAGGCGGGGCGCGCTTGTGGCATCCGCTGTCCGTGCGCGAAACGCGCCAATTGCCGGAAGCGAATGAACGCCAAGGCCGCTTCAAATAACGCCCGATTCGCGGGCCAGGATCCAGGAGTGTGCTCAGCATGGCTCGATATGGCTTTGGTATGGCAAGGCGCCTGCTATCGGCGGGCGCGTTCGCGACGCTCGCTTTCGCAAGCTCGCATGGCTACGCGGCCGAGCCATTCACGATAGCGTCGCCCGGTTTGGCCGACGGCGGCACATTGGCTGCGAGTCACGCGGCCAGCGCGAATAATTGCGGCGGCGGCAACGTGTCGCCGGCGCTGCAATGGCGCAACGGGCCCGCCGAAACCAGGAGTTTCGCGGTCACGATCTTCGATCCCGACGGCGCCAAGGGATTGGGCATCGTCCATTGGGTGCTGTACGGCATTGCGCCGTCGACCACAGGAGTGGTTGAGGGCGGCGCGACGCCGCCTGGCAGCGTCGGCGGCACGAACCGGACCGGCAGGCCCGGTTATTACGGGCCGTGTCCGCCGGTTGGCGACGTGCCGCATCACTATGTCGCGCAGGTCTATGCGCTCGATCTGCAGCCCGACGCATTGCCCGCGGGCCTGACCCGCGATGCGCTGCTCGCGGCCATCAAGGACCATGTGCTGGCGGCGACGAGCACGGTGCTCCGTTATGGGCGATGAGCCGTCGGGCTCATCTTGCCGCGTCGCCCCAACGGTATTGCACGCTTGCTTCGTCGAGCTGGGTTTTGATCTGCGTGTCGAGCACCAGTTCGCAGGCCGCGAGCGTATCGTTCAATTGCTCGGCGCGGCTCGCGCCGATAATCGCTGAGGTGACGAGCGGATTGGCCAGCACCCACGCGAGTGAGATGCGGGCCAACGACTCGCCCGTGGGCGCCACGATCGCTTTCAATTGCGCGATGGTCTCGAACTCGCGCTCGTGCCAGTACCGCTCGTGGTACATCGCGCCGGCTTTGCCGACGCTGCCGGTGAAACGGCCGGTCGCCGGCGCGGCGTCGAACTGGTGCTTGCCCGTCAGCAAGCCGCCCGCAAGCGGGTTGTACGGCATCACGGCCAGTTGTTCTTCGCCGGCCAACGGCAGCAACTCGCGTTCGATCTGCCGGAACAGCAGGTTATAGCGAGGCTGCACCGACACGAAGCGCGCGACGCGCAACACATCGGCGCGTCCCAACGCGCGTGCCAGCCGGTACGCAAGAAAGTTCGATACGCCGATATAGCGCGCTTTCCCCGCGCGCACGATCGCATCCAGTGCTTCGAGCGTTTCGTCGAGCGGCGTGTTCGCATCGTCGGAGTGGAGCTGATAGAGGTCGACGTAGTCCGTACCGAGGCGGCGCAGCGACGCGTCGATCGCATCCAGCAGATGCTTGCGCGACGCGCCGTGGTCCCACGGCGCGGGGCCCATCTTGCCCACCGCCTTGGTCGCGAGAATGAAGCGCTCGCGTTTGCCCTTCAACCAGCGCCCGACGATTTCCTCCGTACGCCCAACCAGACTTTCGCCGCCGCCGAGCGGGTATACGTTCGCCGTGTCGATGAAATTCACGCCGGCGTCCGCCGCGGTGTCGAGAATGCGATGCGAGCCATCTTCTTCTGTTTGCAGACCGAAGGTCATCGTGCCCAGACACAGGCGGGAGACGGTTAGGCCGGTGCGGCCGAATTGACGGTATTGCATTGGGGCTCCAAGGTAAGTGGATCAATGGCCGGGTGCAGGGTTTCAACCCGAGTTGCAACAAGGATAAACGGTGTGGCGAATGCATGCCGCAGACATGGCTCGCGCTTTATCGATTGGCCATGCAAGAAGGCAACGCGAAAGGGTGTTGCAACGGTGTGATGCGATCGGCTTACGGTAACAAAACAACGCGTGATTGATACGCGCGAATACTTATGTAATGATATCGATTCTCATTTACCAACCAGCCAGCCATCTCGTCATTTCTGCGCCAGTCAGACGACCGGAAGCCAGCCAATTGCTGATTTGTCACTGATCGCATCCGAGACATGCGAATTCGACAAGCGCACACCTGACGGGCTTTCCATGTTCAACCACACGCCGGTAGCGACCGCGTTAGCGCTAGCTTTTGCCGTTCCATTTGCCACATCGGCTGTTGCGCAGACCACTGCGCAAAGCGCACCGCAAGCCGCGGCCGACCACAAAGCGGCAATGCCGTCGGGGACTGCGTCGACAAATGCACCGGCAAGCGCACCGGCAAGCGCCGCGGCAAGCCAGGTGGCCGAAAGCGGCACGCTACCAACCATCGGTGTCGCGGCGCAGGCGCAACAACACGACTTCCAGGCTGAACGTTCGAACGTCGGCGCGAAGACGCCGACCGCGTTGCGCGACATTCCGCAGACCGTCACCGTCATCAACAAGGACTTGCTGTCTTCGCAAGGCGGCACGTCGTTCCAGGACGCGCTGCGCAATGCGCCGGGCGTGACGATCGGCGCGGCCGAGGGCGGCCAGATCGGCAACAACATCAATTTGCGCGGCTTCACCGCGCAGAACGACATCTACCTGGACGGCTTTCGCGATCGCAACCAGTACTATCGCGACACCTTCGACCTCGAACAGCTCGAGGTGCTGTACGGTCCGTCGTCGATGCTGTTCGGCCGTGGGTCGACGGGCGGCGTGATCAACCAGGTCAGCAAGAAGGCGAACCTCAAGGACTCCGCGGAAGTGTCCGCGATGATCGGCACCGACGACCGCTATCGCAGCAGCGTCGACGTGAATCACAAGGTGACCGACACCTCGGCGATTCGCCTGAACGCGTTCGGCCAGAGTCTTGGCTCGACGCGCGACGTGATGAAGAACAAGGATTTCGGCATCGCGCCGGAAGTCCGTTTCGGGATCGGCACGCCGACCGAAGTGACGCTGTCGGCACTCATCCAGCACAACCACGACATGCCCGACTACGGCATCCAGGCGTTGAACGGCCGTCCCGCGCCGGTGCCCAAAAACACCTTCTACGGCTTGACCGACGACCGCACGATCCAGGACGTGCAGATCTTCACCGCCGCGATCAAGCACAAGTTCTCCGACGCGCTCACGCTGACCAACCAGACGCAGCTCTCGCACTCGCTGACCGACGCGCGCGAGACCGCGCCGCAAGCCGTGCTGACCGGGCCGCTCGCGTCCAGCACCGCGTTGACCAACGGCAATTACACGACGCTGTCGCCGTCGCAACTGTTCATCAAGTTGCAGAGTCACGACCGCGTGATCGAAAACCGCTCGATCTACAACGACACGATGCTCGAATACAAGTTCGACACGGGCCCGATCAAGCATGACCTGATCGCCGGCTTCGAGTTCGGTCATGACAGCTATACGAATCAGGCGTACACGCGCAACAACTTGCCGATCGTGCCGATGCTGAATCCGCCGATCATGGGCACGCCGTCCAATGTGACCACCACGGTCGGCAACCATGCAGATTCCGGTGCCAACGAACTGTCGGCGTACATCAATGACACCGTGTCGCTCGATCAGCATTGGAAGGTGATCGGTGGCTTGCGCTGGGACCGCTTTCAGGCGCAGATCCATAACTCCATCACCGCGCCGCTTTACGCAAGCCAGACCAACTTCTTCACCAGCGTGCGCGCGGGCGTGATCTATCAGCCCACCGACTGGCAGTCGTACTACGTGTCATACGGCACGTCGTTCAACCCGTCGCTGGAAAACCTGACGGTCACGAATCTGACGCAAAACCTCGCGCCCCAATCGACGAAGTCGTATGAAGCCGGCGGCAAATGGGACCTGCTGGGGGGAAATATTTCGGTTACTTCAGCGTTCTTCCGCGAGGAAATGGACAACGCGCGCACCCAGGTCTCGCCGACCGAATACCAGCTCGCCGGCGACATTCGCGTGGACGGTTTTCAGGCGGGCGTGACCGGGCACATCACCGACAAGTGGCAGGTGTTCGGCGGCTATACGTACATGGACGCGGTGATCCTGAAGGCGCTCGACGGAACGCAAGGGCACACGCCGGCCAATACGCCGCGCAACACGCTGACGCTGTGGACCACCTACGCGCTCACGCCGCACTGGGAAATTGGCGGCGGCCCGATCTACATGTCGCCGCGCTACGCGTCGAACACGAACTACGTGCGGGTGCCGGGCTACACGCGCTGGGACGCCACCGCCGCGTATCACGCGAAAAAATTCGACGTCCGCCTGAATCTGCTCAATCTGACCAACAAGGAATACTTCGACGCGCTGATTCCATCGGACGGCGGTCGGTCGGTGCCCGGTATCGGACGCACGCTGTTGGCGACGTTCGACTATCGCTTTTGAAACAGGCTGTACGGGAACCATTGGCTTAGCGGTTTTCACGACGGCAAGCCGACGTAAAGGACACACTATGTTGCTGCAGATTCCGAAGGTGCTGGACGCCGGGCAGTTGCGCTTCGTGCGCGAGCGGCTCGAACAGGCGGGCGACACGTGGGTCGACGGCCGCGCGACCGCCGGTTATCAGGGGGCGCCCGTCAAGCGCAACCAGCAGGTCGCCGAGCACTCGCCGGTCGCGCGTGAGCTGGGCGAGGTGATCCTCGCCGCGATCGAGCGCAACCCGCTGTTCATCAGTGCGGTGTTGCCCAATCAGGTGTATCCGCCGCTCTTCAATCGTTATGAAGGCGGTATGCACTTCGGCAGTCATGTCGATGGCGCGGTGCGCGTGCTGCCCAACGGCGTGAAGCTGCGTACCGACGTCTCGGTCACGCTGTTCATTTCCGAGCCCGACGAATACGACGGCGGCGAACTCGTGATCGAGAACACCTACGGCGTGCAACAGGTGAAGCTGCCGGCGGGCGACATGATCGTCTATCCGGCCACCAGTCTGCATCAGGTCACGCCGGTCACGCGCGGTGCGCGCATCGCCAGTTTCTTCTGGGTGCAAAGCCTCGTGCGCGGCGACATGCAGCGCGCGCTGCTGTTCGACATGGACACCGCGATCCAGCGCCTGAACGCCACTCACGCCGACGATACCGCGCGCCGTAGCCTTGTGGGCTGCTATCACAATCTGCTGCGTACCTGGAGCGAAACATGAGCGTCCCCGAGACTATCGAGATTCAATCGTCTGCCGGCATGGACCGCGCAACGCCCGAGCCGCGACCGATCCAAAGCGGCGAACCGAATTCGCGGCAGCCGCGTGCGCGACGCGGGACGTTCATCAAATGGCTGCGCAAGGTGCATGGCTGGGTCGGCTTGTGGGGCGCCGCGCTGGGCTTGCTGTTCGGCACCACCGGATTCTTTCTGAACCATCGCGGCGGGCCGCTGCGCGTGTCCACCGGCGAGCCACAGGTGTCGGTGTTGCAGATGCCGTTGCCGCGACCGGCGCCGGACACGCCGCGCGAGTTGGCCAGGTGGCTCAAGCATGAACTGAAGCTAACGGCCAATCCGGGACGCGTGCAGAAAGAGCCCGCGCATCCGGTGGCATGGGGTGATCGCAGCATCGTGCAGCCGGAGCACTGGCAACTGAGTTTCGCGTCGCCGGGCGAAAACACGTCCGCCGAGTATTGGGTCGGCAATGGCTATGTGACGATCAAGCGCAGCGAGAACACGCTGCTCGCTCTGCTGACGAATCTGCATAAGGGCGTGGGGTTGAGCATCGGCTGGGTGCTGCTCATCGATACGCTCGCGGGTAGCCTCGTCCTGTTGTCGCTCACCGGCGTGCTGCTGTGGACGGAGTTAAACAAGCGCAAGGCTGTCGGCGCAGTGCTGGTGTTGGGATCGATCGCAGCCGCCGTGTGCATGGGGCTGATGTAGAAGCGGGCGCTGAACTGATCTTCCGATTTATCAAAGCCATACCGCTCGCGCAGAGGGTCGAGCAATCTGAAATGCTATCGTCGTCTACACTGCGGCGCGATCCCGTATATAGTCACTTACCTCTGGTTTCGCCGACGATCACGCGCCTGTCGACATGCCGCGCAAAGACGGCGAACCGGTTATACGGCTCACGCGGTTAGTGTGAGCGCAGTTCCTGAATAGACGGCCCTTGACCCCACCATACCTCCGAACATGATGAAAACTTCGCGCCGCCACTTTCTGATGTTGAGCATGGGCGTCAGCTCGTCGCTAGTGCTGTCGCGCACGGCTTTCGCCGACACCGCGGACCGGCTCAGCGAAGCCGACCCGAAGGCGCGTGCCGTCGCTTACGTGGAAGACGCGTCGAAGGTCGACAAAACCAGGTTTCCCAGCTATGCAGCCGGGCAAACATGCGCCAACTGCTCGCTATTCCAGGGCAAGGCTACGGACGCCTATGGCGGCTGTACACTGTTCGGCGACAAGCAGGTCGCCGCACGGGGTTGGTGCAGCTCGTACTCGAATATGTGAGCGGCAACAATGGACGCGCGTGTCCGCCGCCCGCTTCGTCGCTCGTCTGCAGTCCGCTCCGCCCAACGCTCATATCAACGCCGTCAACACCAGCTCATGTGAGCGGCCGATCCACACGGCCGCGTCGCGGTGATCGCGCAGCGCGTCGCCGGTGTTGGGGTGCACGAAAACATCCAGCGCCCCGTGATTCAGCGCGAGCCAGCCGACTACGTCGGCAAACTGTGCGTGGGCAAATCCCAGCTGATACGACCACATGGGATGCGGACCGACCGGGCGTTCGTGGAAGCGACCGATTCGCAGCTTGTCGTTCCAGTGCGCTTCGATCTGCTCGCGCAACGCCCATGCGGCGTCGCGGCTGCCCGGGTCGAAATAGATGTGGGCATGCCAGCTTTCGATGGCTGATGTGTCGCGAAAGGTCATATGAGCGTCCATAGCGTTGCGTCCGGTATCAGGATGAGCCAGTCGTTATCCGACATTCATTCTGCTTTGGTTTCCACCGGCGCGCCTGGTGCGCGCCTCGTGTGGAAGTGTTGATTGTCCTCGCCGACGACCTCGAAACCGAGCCGGTCGTACAGGCGTGGCGCGGGATTGCCTTTGATTACCTGCAACTGGCTGGCTAGTAACAATTGTCGTGAATTGTCGGGTGAGCAGCGCTTTTTTACCATGGCGTTATGTAGCGGGTTCTTCGCTTTCCGATTCGACGAAAGGCTATCCGTCGGTCCGGTTGCTGCGTCTGTTGTTAGCGGGCACCGCGCATCAGACGCCGCGTTCGTTCGCGTCGCCTCGAGTGCTTCATCGTTGTGCCTGCGCGGGACGCGTTACCCGCGGCGGGAGGCGCCGACGCCCGGTGGCACGCGCTTTGCTTAGGCCTCGTGCGCGGATTCGTCGAGGCGCCGGTTCGATGCGGCGCGCTCTCGCCGGGCAAACCGCCGACGGGCGGCGCCCACCTGCAGCATCACGCAATTGTCGAAAGCAAAACCACACACCGTCATGCGGGAAGCCGATGGTGAAGCCGCCGCGCTCGTCTTCTGTCCTGACACGCTGAGTTCGCATTTCGCGTAGTCAAGCGGGCAATGTCATGAACCGGAGACGGCGAATCTGTGGCTCAGAATAGTTTGCGTGTGTCGCGCGTGCGCGATCGAACGCACAAGGAAAGAGAACGTTTGACGGCGGGCCTGACTGTGTTGTTGCATGAGTCTTTGCGCTGCAGCCGCGCTGACGGCAGGCGGATCGCGCGGGCGCAGGGTCGCCCAAATCGTGCGTCGGCGTATTTGCCGATTCACGCATCGCCTTGCGCATCGTTCAATGTGCGTAGGGTGTGACGACGCGATAGCGTGCATTCATCAGTCGAAACAAGCCGGCGGAAGGTCCGCGTTTCATTCGGTTTTCGCAGCAGCGTTCGTCCAGGTGACGAGCGGCTTAACGAACTTTGCGAGGTGGGCTATGGAGATTGTCGAGTTTGAACCCAGCGTCTCGGCCGACGGACGCACGGTGATCTTCCAACTGTCGACGCGTGGACGGGAGCTCGAATGCGCCGTCACGCGCGAAGCGTTGGAGCAGCACTTCTGGTTGCAGCCCGACGCTAGCCCGGCACGCGTGCTCAAAGCCTTTGCGGATGGACGCAAACGCATCACGGCTGTTGCGGAAAGAAAGATGCTCGCGCGTCAGGGCGAGAAAGTACTGCTGACAACCAGCGACTTCACCGCGCGCGGATGATGGTCCTGACGCGAAGCTTCCGTGCGAGGTGTTGCATCGCGATGTCCGCGAGACTCGGCACGCGCGAAGCTGCCGGAGCGACGGTACGCATGCCGTCGCTCGCCCAGCTCCGGATGCATTGCTTGCGCTGCGCTCATTTTCCTCAGTAGCCGTCGCATCGGTGGTGCTCGCTTGTTTCAAGCGCGCCTCGCCGCTTCCGCCTCTTTCATCTCCCTGTCAACGACTTGTCGGCCCGGCTACGGGTCGAAGTGACCCACTGCCGCGTGATGCGGTTGTCGGCCGGAGCTGCGACCGTCGCCGCTTATCCTGGACCCGATCGCCTGTTACATCCATTCGCCAAATTAGCCGGCCAATGCCCTTCGCTTCGGCCAATTGCGATCGGACGCGCTCGCATACACTGTTTTCCATGGAGCGACAAATCACCGAGCCCATCGACGCGGTCTCCCCCCGCGTTGTTTTGAACCGTACCGTTGATGGCAGTTTGCCGTGGTGGTCGAAGTTGAACGCGGCAGGGCAGTTACGCAGTAGGAAGTAGAAGCAATGGAAAGAACGCCCGATCCGTGCGATCGGCGCGAAGCATCAGGGGTTGCAGTCAGCAGTAATCGAAGGCGAGGGACCGGACTGCATTGCAGCAGTTCAATAAAACGGCAGCATCAGCAGTGGTAGTGGTAGTAGTAGTGGTAGCACCTTGAAGCAACGGTTTCGCGCAGCAGTTGTAGCGGTAGAAGCAACTCACGTAGCAACAGCTTTGAGTTTGATGGCTATAGGTCGGCACGCATCCACGCGCATGTACGACTCTTCCATCCTGTCGACCCTGTCCCCTCATCGGGACAGGGTTTTTTTTTGTGCGCCCAGCCCGATCGGGTCCAGTCAGGAAAGGTCGTGTCAACTTTTGTGAACCGTCTTAAGGCGATGCAGAGTGCGCCGTAAACGCGAATACGAATTCCAACGCGGACAACGCACAAGATGAAAATAAAGCTCAAGCTTCAGATCCTGATCGCCGTCACGCTACTTGTTATCGGCGGCAGCATCGCTGTGACGATCATGGCGCTCAACGCGATCCGCGCAGCGGAGACCGCCTCACATGTGGCCGAAAAGGAGATTCGTGGACTCACGGAGATGAAGGCCAGCGCGTTGTCGACTATCGAGCTCGATCCGACCTCGATCGATACCGTGAAGATGTTCAGCGACGCAGAGAGGAACATTGCCCAATGGTCGGCGATCGTGCGCCCGCTGTTCACGACCCCCGATGCAATGCAAAAGCTACAGGCCATCGAATCCAGATGGAATGCGTATGGCCAGAAGTCCCGGCAAACGATCAAGCTCGCTGCTCAGGACGCGAAAGCAGCGAACGATCAGGTGACCTCTCTCTACCATTCGGATTTTCAGCCGTTGCAGGCCTTGCTCGAGCAGTTCGTGACTGAGACTGACAAGCAGGCACAGCTCGCGAATGATGAGGCGCAGCACGTCAGTGATAATGCAGCGAGAACCGTTGTCGTCGTGATGACCCTGGCGCTCGCGCTGGTGGCCGGATGGCTCCATGCGCTGTCGCGCTCGATCCAGCGGGCGTTAATGCGTATGCGCAACACACTGCAAGAGGTCAGCGAATCTCTTGATCTGAGCAAACGGGTTCCCGTTCAAAGCATGGACGAGATCGGGCTTGCGGCGACCGCTTTCAATCGTCTTATGGACCGCGTGACGGACGCGATGGCGACGGTGCGGGAATCGACCGAATCGGTCAGCGTGGCATCAAAGCAGATCGCGGCTGGCAATATCGATCTCTCCTCGCGTACTGAGGAGCAGGCTGCATCGCTGGAGCAAACAGCCGCAAGCATGGAAGAGTTGACGGGCACAGTTCGCCACAACGCCGAAAACGCACGTCAGGCCAGCGGCCTCGCTGCGAATGCATCGGAAATCGCTGGACGGGGCAATCGGGTCGTGTCAGAGGCCGTGAGCACGATGGGCGGTATCAGGGAGAGTTCATCGAAAATCGCCGAGATCATCGGCATGATCGAAGGCATTGCGTTTCAAACCAACATTCTCGCGCTGAATGCCGCCGTCGAAGCGGCGCGAGCCGGGGAAGAGGGACGAGGTTTCGCGGTGGTCGCGGGTGAGGTGCGTGCGCTCGCACAGCGCACGTCGGCTGCGGCGAAGGACGTCAAGAGCCTGATCGATACCTCGGTTTCGCGTATAGGCGTGGGAACGGCACTTGTCGATCAGGCAGGCGCAACGATGGAAGAAATCATCTCGGCGGTGTCACGTGTCACGCAGATCATGGGCGAGATTGCTGCGGCCTCGGACGAGCAAAGCAAGGGCATCCAGCAGGTCCGCCAGGCCGTGACGCAGATTGACGACGTGACGCAACAGAACGCCGCGCTGGTTGAGCAGGCCGCCGCGGCTGCCCAGTCGCTGGACGATCAGGCTGCGAAACTGAAAGCCGCGGTCGGTACATTCAGGCTGTAGGACAGCCACCGCGCGAACGCAGGCGTCTCAACGCAGTGGCGGTTCAGCTCAGAATGTTGCTTGTCGAGTGATCGTACGCGCTGCCCCCTTGACCACTGCCTACGCGTCGCAGTTCAACCGCCCCACGTGCCGCGCTTAGGAATCTCCGTAAGCAACCGGGCGCCGCAGCCGCGCCCGCGCTCGGCCTGTTTACCTGAGTCATCCCGGCTTGCTAGACTGGCTCCCACCTGGTCGCCGCAAGCGCGCCGGTTCTCTTTCGGCCTCTGCCCTTATCCACCAACCTGACTTCACGCGTGGTGGCGTGATCCACTGGAGACGTCATGTCTTACATGCTGCTCGTCGTCGAACCCCCGAATCAGCGCGCGCAACGCGGCGAGGCCGCGGGGCGCGAAGTCTACGACCAGATGGTGCGCTTTGCCGCCGACCTGAAAGAGCGCGGCAAGCTGCTCGCGGTCGAATCGCTTACGTCGCAGAATGACGCGGTGCGCGTGCAGGTTCGCGGCGGCCAGCCGAAAGTCCTCGATGGCCCGTTCGCCGAAGCCAAGGAAATGATCGGCGGCTTTTTCCTGCTCGACTGCGAAACGCGCGAGGAAGCCGTGGCAATCGCGCAGGCCTGCCCGGCGGCGTCGTGGTGCACGGTTGAAGTCCGCAAGCTCGGGCCTTGTTTCATGTAGGCACATGCCGCGCTGCTGTTGCGCTGGGATCGGGTTTTCCCTGAAGCGCGGGCTCGCATGTCGATCCGGCGGCGCACCGCTCGTCGTGTGGATAAGAGGCCGGCCAATCTGGGCGGCGCTGCCCACACCACGAACAGGAGCAACGTCGATGCGTTTCGTCATCCTCGTAAAAGCGACGTCCGCCAGCGAAGCCGGCGAGATGCAGGAGCCATCAGTGATGGCCGCGATGGTCGCGTATCACGAACAGCTCGCGCAGGCCGGTGTGCTGCTCGACGCTACCGGCCTGCAGCCGAGTTCGAAAGGCTGGCGCGTTCGGTACAGCGGCGGCAAGCGTAGGGTCGTCGATGGCCCGTTTGCGCCGACCTCGGAACTGATCGCCGGCTACACGCTGATCGAGGTGCGCTCGCGCGAAGAAGCGATGGAGTGGGCGCGGCGCTTTCCGGCGCCGTTCGGTGAGCAGGCCGACGGCGAGATCGAAGTGCGGCAACTGTTCGAACTCGACGACCCGGAGTCTGGCGCGGCGCCGGAGCGCTTGCGCAATCCCGAAGCGTCGCGCCGCTGAGTTCAACGCCGGCGAGCCGACCGTGCGACTCATGCTGCTCGCGCGAACCGCCGACACCAATCCGACGAATGGACGCCATCATGCACAAGCAGATCTACGTGAACCTTGCCGTCGATGACCTCGACCGGTCCAAGGCATTTTTCACTGCGCTCGGCTTCAGCTTCGAGCCGCGCTTTACCAACGAGCAGGCGGCCTGTCTGATTCTCGGCGAAAATCTCGACGCAATGCTGCTGGTCAAGGACCTCTTCAAGTCCTTCACGCGCAAATCGCTTTGCAATCCGAAGGAAAGTACGGAAGCGCCGATAGACTTGTCGTGCGAAAGCCGCGGCGAGGTGGATGCGCTGGTCGCGCGAGCGCTTGCCGCGGGCGGCGCGGTGCCGCGTGCGCCGCAAGACTACGGCTTCATGTACGGACACGGCTTCGAGGATATCGACGGACACAGCCGGGAGTTGATCCACATGGACCCGAACGCGCAGGCAGCGGGCTGAGGCCGTGACGACACAGGCCACTCATCGTGCCATCGAGGCAGTCTGGCGAATCGAATCCGCCAAGGTCATTGCCCACGTCGCGCGGATCGTGCGCGATGTCGGGCTCGCGGAGGAACTGGCGCAGGACGCGCTGGTGGCCGCGCTCGAGCATTGGCCCGAGGCCGGCGTGCCCGACAATCCGGGAGCGTGGCTGATGGCGACCGCGAAGAACCGGGCGCTCGACCGCTTGCGGCAGGAAGCGCTGCGCGCTCGCAAGCGCGCGGAGCTTGGCCACGATCTCGACGCGCTGGAGGCGCACGTGGTGCCGGATTTCGTCGATTCCCTCGACGCCGCGCGCGCCGACGATATCGGCGACGACTTGCTGCGGCTGGTGTTCACCGCGTGCCATCCGGTGCTGTCGACGGATGCGCGCGTCTCCCTCACGCTGCGCCTGCTCGGCGGCCTCACCACCGACGAAATCGCGCGCGCGTTTCTCGTGCCCGAAGCCACCATCGCGCAGCGGATCGTGCGGGCCAAGCGCACGCTGTCGGCAGCCAAGGTGCCGTTCGAGGTGCCGCAAGCGGACGCGCGCGCGGCGCGGCTGGCGTCGGTGCTGCAAGTCATTTATCTGATCTTCAACGAAGGCTATTCGGCCACGGCTGGCGACGACTGGATGCGTCCCGCGCTCTGCGAGGAAGCGCTGCGCCTCGGCCGCGTGTTGAGCGGTCTGGTCCCCGACGAAAGCGAGGTGCATGGCCTCGTCGCGTTGATGGAGATTCAGGCCTCGCGCATGCGCGCGCGCACCGATGCGCAGGGCCGGCCGGTGCTGCTGCTCGATCAGGATCGCAGCCGCTGGGACCCGCTGCTGATTCGCCGCGGGCTGGACGCGCTTGACGCCGCCCACGCGTTGGGCGGCGCACGCGGTCCGTACGCTCTGCAAGCCGCGTTGGCCGCCTGTCATGCGCGCGCTCGCCGCGCCGAAGATACCGACTGGGCGCGGATCGTCGCGTTGTACGACGCGCTCGGGCAGGTGGCGCCGTCGCCGGTGGTCGAGTTGAACCGGGCGGTGGCGGTGGCAATGGCCTTCGGACCGGCTGCGGGACTGGAGATCGTCGATGCGTTGGCCGCCGGCCCCGCGCTCGCGAACTATCACTGGCTGCCGAGCGTGCGCGCCGATCTGCTCGTCAAACTGGGGCGCATGGAAGAGGCGCGCGCCGAGTTCGAACGCGCGGCCGGAATGACGCGCAATGCACGCGAACGGGATCTGCTGCTCGAACGTGCGCGCGGCCTCGCGCAATCGGGCGCTGGATGATCCGCTGGCTAGCGGATCAACTGACGCACGCCCAATGCGACGATCAGAGCGCCGCAGAAACGATCGGCCCACGCCTTGCCGCGCCGGTACGCTGCCGCAATCCGCGCATGCGACAGTGTGAGTGCGACGAAACCATACCAACCGCTCGCGACGACGCACACCATGCCGAGCATCGCGGCGAACGTGCCCAAGCTCACATGCGCGGGCGCGGCCGACGAGAACACGGCGGCGAAGAACGCCATCGACTTCGGATTCGCGATGTTGGTCGCGAAGCCTTGCGCGAACGCTTGCCGCAGGCCGCCGGCCGGCGCATTCACGACCAGCGCGGGCTGACGTGCCGAGGCGTTGACGATCAGCCGGCCGCCGAACCCGATCAGATACGCGGCGCCGGCCAGCTTGACCACGAGCGCGAGCCACGGGAACGCGGCAAACACGATGCCCACGCCCAGAATCGCGCAGCTCGCCCAGAACAGATTGACCAGCACGATGCCGGCCACCACCGCGAGCGCCTCGAAGCGCGAGGCCGAAGCCGCCTTGTGCGCGACCGCGACGAAGTTCGGGCCCGGGCTCACCACGCCGGCGATATACACGGAGAACACGCCGAGAACGGCGGTACCGTCGACCATACGACACGCCCTGTTATGGCGCTGTGGCGCCGGGCGAACTCGCGCGCGGCAAGATGTCCCGGACAGAGACAAGCGCGGATTCAACCCCCGAAAAACGCGATGCCCGCCGTCAGCACGCCCGCGGTCGCGACGCCGAACGACAGATTGCGCATCCAGTTCTTGCGGGTCAGCAAAGTGATCGCGCACAGCGCAATTGCGACCTGAATCAACAGCGTGGCCTGCGCCCAGCGATGATGGCCGTGCAGCAGCGCTTCGCTGCGGTTGTCGTTTTCGACGACCTCCTTTTCGATCGCTTCGGCCTTCTCGCGGATCGGCGTTTTCTGTTCGGTGTATTTCTGGACGTCGGCGAGAAACTTCGCGTGCGCGTCGCTATTGCCTGCCGACAGCGCCGCGCCGAGTTCAGCGAGATTCTCTTTCTCGCCCTTGGCCTGGTAGTAGTTCCACTGGTTCGACGCTTCGGTTTTCTTGATCGCGGCTTCGTTCTTGTAGAAGAGCGCGAGATTTTCGCTGTTGCCGCTCTGGTACGCGCAAAGCGCGCCGATCGTCGCGAGGATCGCCGTCATTACGGCCATCCGGCTCGCGAACGGATCCGCGTCATGATGGGCTGCGTGTGCGACGGCGTGGTCGTGCGGACCATGCACTTCATATTCTTCAGACATCCGGTTCTCCGAGACAATGCTTTGACTATCGTGACTGGGCGGCGCGCGGGCCCGGGGGCCTCAATCTTAACGCGCCGCGCGCAGTGACGGAAAAGCGCGGCGGGAGAGTGGCGCAGGGCGTTCAATGCGTGCTCGAAGAAGAGAGCCGCGCGGACCTGAGCGGAATGCCCGGCCTTGCGCGAACGCTTGCCGCAGGCCGCCGGCCAGCGCATTCACGACCGGCGCGGGCCGACGTGCCGAGGCGTTGACGGGCTCGCTGCCGGGCGTAGCGAGTAGCCAGAGCCGCGCCAGGCTCCGCGGCGCGGACCACTTGGCTCGCTCGTCACGCTGTCGGCCGGACGCACACGATGCCTACGGCCAGCGGCAGCAGCAGCGCTTTCACGGCGGATGTTTCCCGGCAACAGGCGGGCCGTCACACCCGTCGCCGCGCCCGCAGTCACATGACGATGACGACCCGGCCACGTGTGCCGCCGGCCACTGCCTCATAGGCTTCGCGAGCCCGTTCGAGTGGACACGTCCTGGCGATGGCAGGCCCCGTCAGCTTGCCGCTCTCGAAGCCTTCCACCAGAGCGGTCATCAACGGCGCCGATTCCGCGACGCCTAGCTTTGCGCTGTCCACGCCGAGCAACTGGGTCTCGTTGTGATAGAAGTCGATCAGATCCAATTCGACGCGGCGCTTGCCGGTCGCGCTGATTTCGAGCACCCGGCCGCGCCGTTTGACGAGACTCAGCGCGGTCTTGAACGCGACGCCGCCGACCGTGTCGTACACCACCGCGGTCCCAGCGCCGTTGGTCAGTGCGCGCAAGCGCTCGGTGACGTGTTCGTCGAACGGCACGTAGTCGTCGATCAGGCGCCCCGCTGGCGTCGTCGCGTCGAGCGGGTGACGATCGACTGCGATCACGCGCGCGCCGCGCGCTTTCGCGATCTGCACCACCGCGCCGCCGACGCCGCCGCCCGCGCCGATCACCGCGATGGTTTCGCCCGCGCGCAATTGCGCGTACTCGACGGTGCCGAGCCACGCGACCACGAAGTTCACGCCGATCGCGGCGGCCTCCGGGTGACTGAGCGTGGGGGGTTTGCGCGAGAGCGCGGCAAGCGGGAGTTTGATGAACTCGGCATGCGTGCCGTCGCGCGTGAAGCCGATGTCGCCACCCGTACCCCACACTTCGGCGTCGAGCCACGCTGGCGGACCGTCGACTACCACGCCGCTAAAGTCTCGCCCCGGCGTGCGCGGCAAGACGGTGTGTTCGAAATGGCCGGCCACGTTCTTGACGTCGCTCGGATTCACCGAGGCGGCGATGATCCGCACGACGGCGTTCTCGGCATCGGCTTGCGGTGCGGGCAGATCGACGTAGTCGAGTACCTCGGGAGTGCCGAAGGATTTGAACCGGATCGCTTTCATGGGGTGGGGCTCCGCGTGGATGCTGGCTGCGGCGTGCAGTGCAATGAGCGTAGTCTAGGCGACCCACATCGAGACGTCAGGCAAGGCGTTCCCCACGTTGTCACAAGGGGCGACGCGGCGAGCGTCGCGGTGTAGAACCGGGCTCACTCAAGCCGCCGCCCTCTGCCGCTCGATCAAGTCCACCAGCCGTTCCAACTGCCGACCTTGCGCATCGAAGTTACCCGCATCCAGCCAGCGCGTATAACTCGAGCGCAGCGCGGGCCATTCACTGTCGATGATCGAAAACCACGCGGTATCGCGATTGCGCTCGCGATACACGATCGCCCGGCGGAAAATCCCCTCGAACGTGAAACCATAGCGCAGCGCAGCCGCACGCGACGGCTCGTTCAACGAATCGCACTTCCATTCGAAGCGCCGATAGCCCAGCTTGCCGAATACCTCGTTCATCAGCAGGAACATCGCCTCAGTGGCGATGCGCGTGCGCTTCAGGCGCGGCGAATACGTGACGTGGCCGACTTCGATCACGCCGTTCGCCCCGTCGATGCGCATCAGCGCGAGCGTGCCGACCGCCTTGCCGCTCGCCAGATCGATCACCGCATAGTGCAGCGGGTCGGTGGACGCGGCGGCGCGCGTCAGATGCTCACGGTAGGCCGCGAGGCTGTCGAACGGACCGACCGACAGATAGGTCCAGTCGCGGCCATCGGGCGCCGAGCTGTACGCGTCGAATAGCTCGGCGGCGTGACGCTCGACGTCGACGGGTTCGATCCGGCAATAGCGGCCTGTCAGCGGTTCCCGGCCTGGCGGCCGGGCGTCGTTCCAACCTGGCACCGGTGCGCCGATGGGCTGGCCGAACGCGTTGTGTCTGGGTTCCATGTCTGCTCTCCTCTCGTTCGTCAAGCGCGTGTAGGACCATCGATGTGCTGAACGATACGGCAAACGTGGTATGTTCAAAAGATCCACGATTAAGCCATTCAGTAGATCCAGACGCCATGATCGAGATTATCGGTCCCCTCGTGCATGCGCCGTCGGGGTTGTCGGCGGCCAGCGGCGGCGCGAAGCCCGCGCCGCTGCAAAAGCAACTGATCGAGCGTTTGCAGCGCGCGATTCTCGCTGGGCGTTTGCCCGCGGGCTCGCTGTTGCCGTCGTCGCGATTGCTGGCGGCGGAGATGGGCGTGTCGCGCAACACGGTGGTGATCGCTTACGACCATCTGGCCGCAGTCGGCTACGTGATCGCCGATAAACAGGGCACGCGCGTGAGCGCGCTGTCCAGTCCGGCCGCGCGCGGCGAGCCGCAGCTCACGCTGCCTCTGCCCGAGCTCGCCTACGCGGCGCGCGTCGCGCAATTCGCCGCGACCGGCACGCATGCCGACAACACGTTTGCGCTGACCCCCGGCATGCCCGCGCTGGATCGCTTCCCGCTGCGCGCGTGGCGGCGCGCGCTCGACCGTTCGATGGACGAGGCGTTGCCGCTCGCGCTCGGCTACGGCACGCCGGCGGGCGAACCGGCGTTGCGCGATGCGATCGCCGCGCATCTGCGGATGGCGCGCGGCGTGCGCTGCGAGGGCGCGCAGGTGGTGATCACCGAAGGCGCGCAGGAAGCGTTGAATCTGTGCGTGCGGCTCTTCACGAATCCGGGCGACCGCGCATGGGTGGAGGACCCCGGTTATCGCGGCGCAAAGGCCGCGTTCAACCTGGGCGACCTGCACACGCTGCCGGTTCCCGTCGACGCGGAGGGCATGGCCGCGCCGCCCAGCGCATGGCGCGCACATCCACCGAAGCTGATCTATACGTCGCCCGCGCATCAGTACCCGACGGGTGCGGTGCTGTCGGTGGCGCGCCGTCTGGAACTGATCGCGCAGGCGCGGCGTTGCGGCGCATGGCTGATCGAAGACGACTACGACGGCGAATTTCGCCATACCGGCGAGCCGATCGCCAGCATGCAAGGCCTCGTCGACGATGCGCCGGTGCTCTACGTCGGCTCGTTTAGCAAGACCATGTTTCCGGCGCTGCGCATCGGCTTCGTCGTGCTGCCGCGCGCGATCGCTGCACACACCGCCGTCGCGTTGCAGGAGATGCTGCGCGGCGGGCATCGGCTGGAGCAATTGGCGCTCGCGCGTTTCATTGAAAGCGGCGAGTTCGGGCGGCACCTGGGGCGCATGCGGCGGTTGTATCGTGAGCGCCAGCAGGCGCTGCGCGATGCGCTTACTGCCCACTTCCCACCGGCCGATATTCTCGGCGGCGATTGCGGCATGCACCTGACGCTACGCTTGCCGACGCGGCTTGCCGATCGGCTCCTTGCTGAACGCGCGAACGCGGCACGGCTGAATCCGCGTGCGCTATCGGGCTTCGCGCTGCGCCCGCGCGCGCAAACGAATGGGTTGGTGATCGGCTACGGCAATACGCCCGCCGAGCGACTCGCGCCCGCCATCGACACCTTGGCCGCGCTCGCGCGCGAGCTCGAAGGCAAGCCGCCGCGCGGGTCGAAAGCCGCTTCGGCGGCCGCGCCGAACGCCGTATTGCGCAAGTAAGTTTTTGCGTTTGTCCGCGTGGCCCATGTCGCGCTATCGTGTCGTTTATGCGCGGCGAGGTCGAGACATAGGAGGTCGACGAATTGCCCGCAACTCATACCCGGCGCAGCGCATTGCAACATCGCGTGGCCGGCTGTGCCAACCGCTGTCAGGCGCGGGTATGAAGAATCGCTTGGTTGTGTTTTCTATCACGCTTATCCGACCGGAGACGACATGAAGGAAATCGAACCGACCCCGTGGTATGAACTCGCCGCCCACACGCCCGTTCGTGACGGCTGGTACGAGGTGCAGTTGACGAGCGGGGACACGGCGTTTGCAAGATTTGGCGACGGCCTGTGGACCGAGAAACCGCCACTGGTGTTTACGCACTGGCGCGGCTTATCCGCCGATCCATCCACAGCCGCCGAGGGTGCGGCCGAATCCGTCGACACCGAGGCCACCGCGGCCCAAGGCGTACGCGCCGCCTGGAACGCATTCTTCCCGGGACTCGGCGAAGAACAGCACAAACCGCTCGACGCCGTGCCCAACGGCAAAGCGCCACATTGACAGATGCACGGGACGGCGGCCTGCATCGCTGGCTGCCGTCCTCCTCGAACGCTTTTGCTCCTCCTCTTGTTGCGGCGTTTTCGCCGCCGTCGTGGCTGCGTCGATAGCGGCGGCCAAGCTGTCTGCTCATTCCTCGGCGGGACGCGCCTCGCTCTGCCGCGCCTGCCATCGAGGCCTGACTGAAGGCGACGATATCCGCACCGTCATGTGGAGCCGCTTGTCGGCCTCACAGCGAGACTTCGTCTTGGGTTGCAGCGGCGCGACCCTTTCGCGCCGCTACGCGATGCGTCAGTTGGCGCCCTCGGCAAACGCCTTGAGCGCATTGCCCGCCAACCGGTAACGCACCCACTCGCTTTGCGCGCTCGCGCCGATCGACTCATAGAAGCCGATTGCCGGTTCGTTCCAGTCGAGCACGCTCCATTCGAAGCGCCCGCAACCCGTCTCGCAGGCGATTTGCGCGAGGTGACGCAGCATCTGTTTGCCCGCGCCGCTGCCGCGCGATGCCGGCGACACGTAGAGGTCTTCCAGATAGAGCCCCTGTTTGCCGAGCCACGTGGAGTACGAAAAGAAGTAGACGCAGAAGCCGACCGGCTCACCGTTCATTTCGCAGATGAGGGACCTGGCGGGAGCGCCGGCGCAAAACAGGCTGGCTTCGATCTCTTTGACGCCGGCGACGACTTCGTGCTCGGCTTTTTCGTACACCGCGAGTTCGGTGATGAAGCGAAGAATCAGTGCCGCGTCGGCGGCGGTGGCGGGGCGAATGTGAATAGTCAAGGCAACGGGCTCGATGAGTTAAAGGATGGATCGACGCCGGGCGAGGGACGCGTCGGCTTCGGATCGGACGTACATCGTAGCGTTTATCGCGGGTTGATGGCGAGCGCATGACGGGCGGCGGCTCTTGTTAGCCATACATGGCAGTCCGCAATGACTCGGTTGGGAAGTGGCCGGCCGATGGTGGCGCACGGTTCAACGCGCACGCCGAATTCCGGTCCCGATCAAACGGCGGCAGTCTTGCCGCGGTGTAATATTCCAGGGACGTCAGCGTTACTGCGAACGCATCGGCGACGAGCCGGAAAAGCGGGTCAAAAACGTGGAAACTGCTGCAACGGAACTTGAAGGTAGCGTCGGACGTTGAAGCAGCACCGATGGGAAATGCATCATGTCAACCGAGTGGAAGCGCCGCCTCAAGCTGTTCATCCAGCGTCTCTGGCAGCCTACCAGCGCGTGCATGACCTGCATGCCGGGGAGTTGGGGCAATGTCATGAGCCTGGCCCACTGGACCATCGCGTTCCGTACAGGTCTGCTCACCGGACTTCTGGCCATACTTCTAACTTTTACGCCTGCTGCCAAGCTCTATTCACATCGATTCGGTAACGCGCTGGTCGTCGGCTTGCTGACAACGTTAGGCGATGCCTACTCGCACGCGAGCCACTACCGTATCCCGTATGTCGAGCACCTCGTGACGGGTGCGATTTCAGGTCTGCTGGCGCTCGCGGCGTCATATCTTTTCGAAGACCGCGCGCGGCGCCTTCGTGCGGCATGGGCTCGGGTGTTCGGATGACCTCGCTACTATGCAAGCTATCCCTTCACCGGCAACCAGATTTCCAGGCCTCCCATTCCACTCATCGGATCGAACTGCTCGCCATAGCGCTCGAAACTCGGCGCATCCGCGGGCACATGCCCCGACGCCGGCAGCCACTGATTCCAGATCGTATTCAACGTGCGGCGAATCGCGGAAACATGCTCGCGGTGACTGAACACCGCATACCTCTGCGCGGCGATCCGTATGCGGCTCAACTGCGTCGGCAGCGCCGAAAAATCGCTGACTTCGACGCCGCATAGATAATCGAAATTGCCCGCGTCGTCCGCGTTGTAGCACACGCCATAGGCGACGCTGCTCACTTGCCCCGGCACCTTGCCGAAGTACGCGCCAAAGCGCTGCCATTGCGATGGAATCGCCGTGCTGGTGTCGCACGTATAGCGCTCGCTCAGACCTGCGACCAGAAACGGCTTGCCGTTTTCCAAGCGCGGCGGCTCCAGATGCGAGAGAAGAGTTTCGTCCATTTTGATCGGCTCCACGATGGCGATGTCATCCAGTCGGCCACGCGTGCGCAGCGCTTCGGGCGTGAGTCCGAATTGCTCGCGAAACGCGCGGGTGAATGCTTCGTGAGAACCGTAACCGGCGTCGATGGCGAGCGCGAGGATGTCGGGCGCGCCGTCGGCGAGGCGTCGCGCGGCTTCGCTCAGACGGCGCGCGCGCACATAGCGCATCGCCGAAAGTCCAGTGGCCGCTTCGAAAGCGCGCGCCAGATGGAAGCGCGATACGCAAGCGCACTGGGCGATGTCGTCGAGCGTCAACTCGCTTGCAAAATGGCTTTCGATAAACCAGAGCGCTTTTCCGACCGGGTTCATATCGGCCCTCATGTCAGCACGAAGCCAGCATAGCCATTGATGACGCGCAGCGTTTGATCGCGCTTGCGGTTTTGAGGGACTTGGCCCGCGGTGGCAGATGCCGCGGCTGGCGCATCCCGGGCCGTCTATCGAGAGCAACGCGATGGTTGAGTCCGGCATTCGCGAGTTTCGCGTTCCACTACGTAGGGACGTTGTGCCGAACTGTGGGTCTGCTCGCACATTGCGTCCCTCATTAGCGCCCCTTACTCCAGCGGTTCAAACTCGCGCCTTACTGCCCATCAGTTCATTCGACGGCAAGCTTTCGTCGAGCAGCTTGCGCGCGCTCTCGATTCCGGCGACCGGCAGTCCCTCGCGGTTCAGCAAGCCCACTTGCACCAGCACCGAAGCCTGGTCCCAATAGATGTGCTCGTTGTAGAGCTTGTCGCCGCGGAAGCACACCACCGCCAGCATCGGCACTTCGAAGTACTTGCCTGTCGGCGCGACGCCCGGCAACAGCCAGTCGATTTCGCAGCTATGCGTGCAGCTGAAAATGAATTCGTCGACGATACGGTCCGCGCCGATCGTGCGTGAAATCGGAATCAGCTTCGTATCCGGCGGATTCGAGTTGACAAAGTGATGCGTGTAGAAGCGCTTGAGCCTGTCATGACCGACGCCGCCGGTCATCGTCGGCACGTGGTTGACATACGGCTCGGCGACCATGGTCGGCATCACCGCATCGACGTCGCGCGTGGCGAACTCGTGGTAGCAGTGCGCTTCCCACAGCGCGTTCAGATCGTAGACCGGACCGAGCACCTTGCGCAGCAGCGCGAGCGTGCGCGAATACGCCATCATCGCGGCGGGCTTGTCGTACTGCGCGCGCGCCGGTGCGGCGAACGCGTGATCGCAACCGGGATACACGTACTGCTCGATTTGCGGGCGCGTGCGCAATGCGGCGCTGATTTGCTCGCGTGTTGCCGGCGGACACAGCGCGTCGTTTTCGGGGAAATGGAACACCATCGGGCAGCGCACCGCTGGCACTTCGTTCAGGTGCGCTTGCAGCCCGACGCCGTAGTAGCTGACCGCGCAGTCGACGTCGGTGCGCGCTGCGCTCAGGAACGCGAGCTTGCCGCCAAGGCAGTAGTCGAGCGTGCCGACTTTGCCGGCATGCTCGGGCATTGCGCGCAATGCGGCGACGGTCGCGGCGATATCGGCGATGGCGAGATCGACGTCGAACTGATCGAGATAGCCGAGCGCCTGCTGCACATCGGCGTCGCCGTAACCGAGTTCGATGCCCGGCTTGATGCGCCAGAACAAGTCGGGCACGAGCACCACATAGCCTTCCTCGGCGTAGCGGTCGGCCGTTGCCTTCATTGCGTCGTTGACGCCGAAGATTTCCTGCAGCAGCACGAGGCCGGGTCCGCAGCCTTGCGCCGGACGCGCGACGTAGGCGTTGAAACGGCCGCCATCCTGGGCGACGACTTCAATGAAAGAGGCGGCCATGCGGTGTGTCTCCTGTTCCGTCCACCTATATGTGTCGATCATAGTCAGCTTGAGCGCTAACCCCCGACTGCACGCAAAATACTTTCGCGCGACAAATCAGATCAAGTCATCCTGCGCAATTCAAAGCGTTTGAGCTTACCCGTTTCGGTACGCGGCAGCGCATCGACGAACGTGATGAGCCGTGGATATTTATACGGCGCCACGCTATTTTTCACGAAATCCTGCAATTGCGCGACTAGTGTGTCATTGGGCTCATAAGCCGGGTTGAGCACGACGAACGCCTTGACGATCTGTCCGCGAGTCTCGTCGGCCACGCCGATCACCCCACATTCGGACACCGCGTCGTGTTGCAGCAGCACGCTTTCCACTTCGGGACCGGAGATGTTGTAGCCGGCGGAAACGATCATGTCGTCGGCGCGCGCCTGGTAGAACACATAGCCGTCCTCATCGAGATAGACCGAGTCGCCCGGCAGATTCCAGCCGTCGCGCACGAACTTCGCCTGCCGCTCGTCGGCGAGATAGCGGCAGCCGGTCGGACCGCGCACCGCAAGTTTGCCGATCGTGCCGGGCGGCACCGGTTGCATCGCGTCGTCGACGGCCTGCACGACGTAGCCGGGCACCGCGCGGCCGATTGCATGCGGACGAATCTCTTCACCCTGCGCCGAAATGAAAATGTGGATCAGCTCGGTGCCGCCGATGCCGTCGATCATGTCGATGCCAGTCGCCTCGCGCCACAGCCGCCGTGTGGAATCCGGCAGCGCTTCGCCGGCCGACACGTTCTTTCTCAGGCTAGAAACGTCATGACGCGCGACGAGCGGCGCCATTTGCCGATAAAAGGTCGGCGCGGTGAACACGATGGTCGCGTGAAAGCGTTCGACCGTTTGCAACAGCGTCTCGGGCGTGAGCTTTTCGATCAGCACCGTTGACGCACCCACCCGCAGCGGAAAGCACAGCAGCCCACCAAGACCGAATGTGAACGCGAGCGGCGGCGTGCCGCAAAACACATCGTCCGACGCGGGCTTGAGCACATGACGCGGGAACAGATCGCACATCGCCAGCACGTCGCGATGAAAGTGCATGCAGCCTTTTGGCGCGCCGGTCGTGCCGCTCGTGAAGGCGATCAGGCAGACGTCGTCGGCCGCGGTGTCGCACGCGGTGAAGTGCTCGGGCTTGTCGAGCGCGAGGGTATCGAGCGAATCGGCAGCAGTGTCGTGGAACAGGCGCGTCTGTTCGAGGCTCGCGCAGTAGAACTCGTCGCGCGGATCGGCGCAGCGCGCCAGTTCTTCGGTCAGGCGCGCGTCGCATAATGCCGCGCCGATCTGCGCTTTGTCGATGATCTGCTTCAGTTCCTTTGCGCGCAGCAAAGGCATGGTCGGCACGAGGACCAGACCCGCCTTCAGCGCCGCTAGCGCGGTGACGGCCATCTGCAACGTGTTGGGTCCGCGCAGCAGCACCCGGTTGCCCGGCTGCAAACCCATTTCGTCGACCAGCACGTGAGCGCTGCGATTGACGAGCGCAAGCAGTTCGCCGTAGGTGGTCGCGCGTGGCGCGCCGTCCACGTCGGACCACACCGCAGGATGGTCGCGATAGCCGGCTTCGATGGTCCGCTCGAGCAGCTCGGTCGCGCAGTTCAGTCGCGCCGGATAGGCCACGTCCGGATTGTCGAGCAGAAAGACGGGCCACTGGTCCTGCGGCGGAAGATTGTCGCGCGCGAAAGTATCGACGTGTGCTGACGGTTCCATCTCGAGTCTCCCGGGCGTTGAGCCGGCTAAATGCGCTTCAATTGGCTTGGGCGGTTGCCGTGCGCGTGTTTTCGTTCGATGCTCACGGCGCAATCACGGCGGTCGCTTCGATTTCGACCTTCGCTTCGTCTTCGATTAGCGCGACGACCTGCACCGCGCTCATCGCGATATCGTAATCGCCGATCAACTCGCGAAACGCACGGCCGATGTCTTTCAAGGCCGCGAGATATTCGCGTTTGTCGGTGACGTACCACGTCATTCGCACGAGGTGCTCGGGCTTGCCGCCTGCTTCGTGCAGCACGGCCACTACGTTTCTGAGTGCCTGGATGGCTTGCGCGGCGAAGTCGGTGCTGCGGAACTGCGCCTGTTCGTCCCAGCCGATCTGGCCGGCGATGAACACCTGCCTGCCGCTGGCCGCGACGCCGTTCGCATAGCCGCGCGGCTTGATCCAGCCGGCGGGAAGAAGAGCTTGTTTCATGAGCGATGCGCCTCGAGGGATTCGGGTTGAGGAGCGAACGTCGCGAGCGCACTCGCGATGTCGGCGGGAATGTCGATGGATGTACCGCTTTCGAGCGACGTGGTCACCAGCACCTGCTTCGCGCGAAAGCGGGTTTCGCCGCCGCAATGGCCGACGATTTCGATGCTGATCGAGCGCCGGCCAATCGCGCTCACGCTGAGCGTCAGCATGATCGTGTCGCCCATCTGGCTCGGCCGCGCGAACTCGCAGTCGAGTTTGACGATCGGCAAGCCGACCCGGCGCTGCGCGATCATGTGCGCGTAATCGACGCGCAGGCCTTCGTTGAACCAGTCTTCGACCAGCGCGTTGGTCATCACCAGATACTGCGGAAAGAACACGATCCCCGCCGGATCGCAGTGCGAGAAACGGATTCGCACGGGTCGTTCGAAGGTCGCATTCATCGGCGTGGCGCTCCGGCGGCGGCATACGCTTTCAACAGATCGCGGCCGATGATCAACTGCTGCACTTCGGTCGCGCCTTCGTAAATGCGCAGCGCACGAATCTCGCGATACAGCATCTCGACGGCGCTGCCGCTTTGCACGCCCATGCCGCCAAAAATCTGCACGGCCGCGTCGATCACCTGTTGCGCGCCTTCGCTCGCATGCCACTTTGCCATCGCCGCTTCGCGTGTGACACTTTCGCCTTGATCGCGCAGCCACGCGGCGCGATAAACGAGCAGCGCGCTGCTGTCGATGGTCAACGCCATCTGCGCGAGCTTGGCCTGGGTGAGCTGGAAGTCGCCGAGCGTTTGCCCGAACATCTTGCGCGACGACGCCCGCGCGAGACCCTCGGCCATTGCGTGACGAGCGAAGCCCAGCGACGCAGCGGCCACCGAGGTGCGGAAAATATCCAGCGTGCGCATTGCGAGCTTGAAGCCTTCGCCGGGCGCGCCGAGCATCTGGCTGCGCGGCACGCGGGCGCCCGCAAAATGCAGACGCGCGAGCGGATGCGGCGCGATCACGTCGATGCGTGCGGCGATCTCGAGCCCGCGCGTTTCGGCGTCGACAATGAAAGCGCTGATGCCGCGCGCGCCCGGCGCTTCGCCGGTTCTCGCGAACACCACGTAGAAGTCGGCGATGCCGCCGTTGGAGATCCACGTCTTGTCGCCATCGAGCACATAGGCGTCGCCGTCTTCACGCGCCGACAGTGCCATCGCCGCGACGTCCGAGCCCGCTTCCGGTTCCGATAGCGCGAACGCGGCGATTGCGGTGCCGTTCGCGACGCGCGGCAGATAGCGGGTCTTTTGCTCATGCGTGCCGCCGAGGGAGATCGCGCCCGAGCCGAGCCCCTGCATGGCGAGCGCGAAATCGGCGAGGCCCGAGTGTTTGGCAAGCGTTTCGCGCAGCAGGCATACGGCGCGCGTGTCGATCGTGTCGCCGTGACCGCCGTACGCGACACCGCCCACGCCGTACTTCAGCCAGCCCGCCGCACCCAGCTCACGCACGAGGCGCCGGCAGGTCGCATCCGTATCCGCGTGATCTTCGCGTGCGAGATTCGTGCGGCACCATGCTTCGATACCTTCGGCCAGTTCGCGATGTCGCGGCTCGAAAAACGGCCACGCGAGCGCACCATGCAAGTCCTGTTGATTGTCGACGCTCAACTCAATCTCCTTCGAAAACCGGACGCGACTTCGCGGCAAAAGCGCTGTACGCGCGCTCGAAATCGCGCGTGCTCATGCAGATCGCCTGGGCCTGTGCTTCGGACTCGATCGCTTCGTCGATGCTCATGCTCCATTCCTGGTGCAGCATTGTCTTCGTGATGCCGTGCGCGAAAGTGGGACCGGCGACCAGATCGGCGGCGAGCTTTTGCGCTTCTTCGATGAGCGCAGCCGGTTCGCACAGGCGGTTATAGAAGCCCCATGCGTGGCCCTCGTCACCGCTCGCCGAGCGGCCGGTGAAGAGCAGTTCGGCGGCGCGCCCCTGGCCGATGATGCGCGGCAAGATTGCGCAAGCGCCCATGTCGCAGCCCGCCAGGCCGACGCGCGAAAACAGGAACGCGAGCTTGCTGCGCGCGGTGCCGAGCCGCATGTCGGACGCCATTGCGAGAATCGCGCCCGCGCCGGCGCACACGCCGTCGACCGCTGCAATCAAGGGTTGCGGGCAATGGCGCATTGCTTTGACGAGGTCGCCGGTCATGCGCGTGAAGAGCAACAATTCCGGCATTGGCAGATCGATCAGCGGCGCGATGATGTCGTGCACGTCGCCGCCGGAACAGAAGTTCTCTCCTGCGCCGTGAATGACGACCGCCTTTACGTCGGTTGCATAGCTCAGTTGCCGGAACAGGTCGCGCAGCTCCGCGTACGATTCGAAGGTCAGCGGGTTCTTGCGCTCCGGACGGTTGAGCGTGATCGTCCCGACCTTGGCGGTCACCGACCAGCCGAAATGTCTCGCCTCGTATCCGGCGAGTGTCAGGCGGTTGCCGGCTAGCAGCGCGTCGGCGTTGGATCGTGTCATGGCGTCTCCAATGTCGGTCAGAGTTGGCGCTTTCGCTTCGTCTGATCCCACGTGAATAGGTGCTGTGCTTCAGTCTTTCAGGCTGTCCAGCAGATGTTGCTTGAGTTTGCCAAGGCGCTGATGGGTGCGCGACTTCTCATCGAGGCTCAGGCCGCCGAACAGTTCGACGACCCATTGCTCGTGCGCGACCGCCATTTTGTCGAAGGCCTTGCGGCCGGCGGGCGTGAGGCACACGCTGATCGAACGGCGATCGTTCGGGTCCGTGTAGCGCGACACCAGGCCTTCCTTTTCGAGCTGGTCCGTTATGCCGGTGATGTTACCGCCCGTCACCATCAAACGGCGCGACAGCTCGGTCATCTTGAGACCTTCGGGGTGGCGTTCGAGTTGCGCCATCAGATCGAAGCGCGGCAGCGTCGTGTCGAACTGGTTGCGCAGACGCTTGCGCAATTCGGCTTGCACGAGGTTGGTCGTCGTCAGCATGCGCAGCCACAGACGCAAACCCATGTGACTGTCCACGCCCGTGCTCATTTCCAGGTCCACGACGTTCTCCGCGAGTTTGGCTACGCCTTTGCGCGGCGGCTTTGCTTCCGTGACGGCCACGGGCTTCTTGCTGTTGGTCGGCTTGCTCACATCACTTCTCCACCGGAGATGGAAATGGATTGCCCGGTAATCGCGTCCGAGCCCGGGTGGCATAGCCACAGCACGCTGTTGGCGACCTGCTCGGGACTCACGAAGCGATGCTGCGGATTGGAACGAAGCAAGGTTTCGCGTGCCTGCTGTTCGGTGCGCGAGGTCTTGCTGGTGATCTGTTCGAGCGACGCATGCAGCAATTCGGTTTCCGTGTAGCCGGGGCAGACCGCGTTGACCGTGATGCCTTGGGTCGCCACTTCCAGCGCGAGCGAGCGTGTCAGGCCGATCACGCCGTGCTTCGCGGCGCAGTACGCGGCGACATACGCGTAGCCGATTTGCCCCGCGGTGCTGGCCACGTTGACGATGCGGCCGCGCCCGCGTTCGAGCATGCCGGGCAGCACCGCGCGCGTGCCGAGAAAGACGCCGGTGAGGTTCACGTCCAGCATGCGCCGCCACAGCGCGATGTCGGTGTGCGTGAACGGTGCGGCCTGCGCCTGGCCCGCATTGTTGACGAGGATGTCGACCGCGCCCGCGCGGTTGAACGCATTCGCGACCGACTCCTCTTGCGTGACGTCGACGCCGATGCACCCCACATCGCCCAATGCGCGCCATTTCTCACGCTGTGTTTCGAGCCGCTCCACGTTGCGGCCCATCAGTGTGACGCGTGCGCCGGCGCGCAACAGCGCTTGCGCGACCGCCGCGCCGATGCCGCTACCACCGCCGGTCACCACCGCGTGTTGTCCCGCAAGCGGGCAGTGGGGCGTAGTCAAATCGCTCACGATGTTCCCTCGGCACGTTGGGCGCGTTCTTGCGCAGACAGGCCCGCGTTCGCGGCGACCTGCGCGCGCTCGCGTTCCACATTTCGTTCGAGTTGCGACTTGGCGGCCGTATATGGCTTCGGCCACGCGACATCGAAATAACCGATCTTCGCCGCCTCGTTCAGCGTCCACGCCGGATTGGCCAGATGCGGACGCGCAATGGCGCACAGGTCCGCACGCCCCGCGGCGATGATGCTGTTCACGTGATCCGCTTCGGAAATCGCCCCGACCGCGATCGTGGCGATGCCGGCTTCGTTGCGCACCCTGTCCGCGAACGGCGTCTGAAACATGCGGCCGTACACGGGCTTTTCTTCCTTGCTCACCTGACCCGACGACACATCGATCATGTCGGCGCCGGCGGCTTTGAAGGCGCGCGCGATCTGTACCGCGTCGTCAGGCGTGGTGCCGCCTTCGACCCAATCGGTCGCGGAGATTCGCACCGAAATCGGCTTGTCTTGCGGCCAGACGGCGCGGATCGCTTTGAACACCTGCAGCGGATAGCGCAAACGGTTTTCGAGCGAGCCGCCGTATTCGTCGGTGCGATGGTTGGTGAGCGGTGACAGGAAACTCGACAGAAAGTAGCCGTGCGCGCAGTGCAATTCGAGCCAGTCGAAACCCGCTTCAACCGACATGCGTGCGGCGTGGACGAATTGCGTTTCGATCTCGCGCAGCTCTTCATGGGTGGCTTCGCGCGATTGCTGGCTGACGCCGCGCAAATACTGCTGCGGCGAGGCGGACACGAGCGGCCAGTTGCCCTCGGCGAGCGGCAGATCGATACCTTCCCACGCGACGCGCGTCGAACCTTTGGCGCCGGAATGGCCGAGCTGGATGCCGATCTTCGCGTCCGACTGCCGATGCACCAGATCGACGATGCGCTTCCACGCGATGAGATGCGTGGGCGCGTACATGCCGGGGCAGGCGGGCGTGATGCGCGCTTCGGGCGACACGCAGGTCATCTCCGTCATCACGAGACCGGCGCCGCCCATTGCACGCGCGCCGAGGTGCATCAGGTGATAGTCGCCGGCCACGCCGTCGACCGCCGAGTATTGCGCCATGGGCGACACCACCACACGGTTTTTCAGCGTCACGCCACGCAGCTTGAACGGTGTGAACATCGGCGGCACCGAACGACGGTCCGGCGCGCGCTCGACGCCGGCGCGCCGGGCCAGCCAGTCTTCGAATCCCGACAGATAGTGCGCGTCGCGCTCGCGCAGGTTTTCGTGCGAAATGCGCTGCGAGCGCGTGAGCAGGGAATACGCGAACTGTTCCGGCTCGAACGACGTGTAGCGGTCGACGTGCTCGAACCACTCCGTCGAATTACGCGCGGCGTTCTGGATGCGCAGCACGCCGATGCTGCGCACCTCGGTGTAATGCTTGAGCGCAGCGGGCAAATCGCCCGGATGTGCGCCCATGCTGTTGGCGAGTTCGATCGCGTCTTCGAGCGCGAGCTTGGTGCCCGAGCCGATCGAGAAGTGAGCGGTATGCGCGGCGTCGCCCATCAGCACCACCGGCGTTTGCGAGCCGTTGGCATTGCGGCGCCAATGCACCCATTCACCGTTGACCACGCGCGGGAACCGGATCCATTGCGACGAGCCGCGCAGATGCGCAGCATTGGACATCAGCGCGTTGCCGTCCAGGTACTTCGCGAACAGCTTCTCGCAGAATGCGATGCTGTCTTCCTTGCTCATTTCGTCGAGACCGGCGGCGCGCCACACGCGCTCCGGCGTTTCGACGATGAAGGTGGAAGTCTGATCGTCGAAACGATAGGCATGCGCCTGGAACCAGCCAAATTCGGTTTCTTCGAACGCGAACGTGAACGCGTCGAATAGCTTTTTGGTGCCGAGCCACACGAAGCGGCAGTCGCGCGTGTCGATGTCCGGCTGATAGGTGGCCGCGTACTTTTGCCGGATCACGCTATTCAGGCCGTCGCACGCGATGACGAGGTCGGCTTCGTAGACGCTGTCGTCCGTTACCTGGGTCTCGAATACGAGCTTGACGCCGAGTTCTTCGCAGCGGGCCTGCAGGATGTTCAACAACCGCTTGCGGCCGATGCCGCAAAAGCCGTGGCCCGACGAGCGGATTTTCCGGCCCCGGAAATGGATTTCGATGTCGTCCCAGTGATTGAACGCGTCGAGGATCGCGTCCGCGCTGGGGGCGTCGGCGGCGCGCAGGTTGCCGAGGGTCTGGTCGGAAAACACCACGCCCCAGCCGAACGTGTCGTACGGGCGGTTGCGCTCGACGACCGTGACTTCGTCATCCGGGTTGCGGCTTTTCATCAACAAGCCGAAGTACAACCCGGCCGGCCCCCCGCCGATACAGACAATGCGCATGCTCGTTCCCCAATGTTTTCCGCCTGAACGTTAATTTAGGCGTAGATAGTTTAAGTGTCAAGTAAATTTCGCGGCGCGCTTGTACGGGCGATCCATATGACCAGCGTGATGCGAGAAAGGCGAAGCACCCCTAAATTTCCCCGAGTTTTTGCCGATAACGCGGGGATGTCTCTGCTCGGTCTGAGCGGTCCTCTGGAAGTAAAGGCTTTTACACGGCAAGAACCAGGCAGTGGAGAGAAACGATATGCGAATCGGGCCGGGGAAAGGTATCTTCACGCTGTTTGTGGGGCTGTCTTTGGCGGCAAGCCTCACGGCATGCGGCGGGGGTGGCGGCGATAGCGGCAACAGCGGAACTGCCAGTGGCGCCAGTCAGAACAGCAGCGCTATCGACGGGAGCGCCACCAGCGCCAGCGCGAACCTCGTCAGCAGCACGCCGCCGGTCACTCTGACGCCGGCTGCGGACGGCAAGCTTCACGCCGCCTGCACGAGTTGCGGCGCGACCGGCGATTCGACCTACGCGGGAAGCGGCGTCGGATTGTGGCAGGCGCTTAACGCAAGCACGCAGGCCAATACAGTCAACGTGTCCATAGCGGGCACGTCGGGCCGCAATGTCACGCTTGTCTTCACGAACGAGGGTGGCAATCAGGCCATCTTGCCAGTGCCCATCGATACCAGCGTGAGCACCCCGTCAGCCGACATGGTGACCGCGACGCTCAAAGACCTGTTGGCATCGCGGATTAGCGAGGACCCGAACATGCAAGCCGTCCGCGAATTCAATTCGACCGGCTGGAAGGCGCTCGCGCAGCAAAACGCGGCATTGGCGGCGAGTCGGTCAGCGGATGTCGTCAGCAAAGTGCAGCGCGCGGCGATCACCTACAACATCGGCGATCTGCGCGACTTCTGGCTGGCGGACGGTACGCTGCGTCACATGGCGCTGCAGGCTATCGGCACGACGACCGACGGGTCGAAGGTCAATATCTGGGTCGAGACGGCGGAGTACGGCGCCGGGAAGATCACGCCGACGATCGTCGACACCCTGCTGCGCAACTATGCGGGCACGGGCGGGGTGTATGACATGGTCACCGGCATTGGTGGTCCGTTGTGGGGCGCGGTGAGCGCGGCCGGGATGATCGGCGCATCGCAGCCGATCGACCTCGTCGTGGCCAACTTCAACCACGATTTGCGGCCGTACGGCACGGTCGGCTATTTCTGGGCGCTGAACAACTTCGTCAATCAGGGCACTGGCTCAACGGCACATAGCAATGCGGACCTCTCGCTGTACCTGGATTCCGAGACGCTGTATCTGGCGGGCACCGCCGGCATGAAGACAATGCAGACCGTGATGGCGCACGAAAGCACGCATATGCAGAACTTCTACCGCCGCGACATGCTGATGGGTATGCAGTACACGTACGACACCTGGCTCGAAGAAATGTCGGCGATGATGATGGAAGACTGGGTCAGCTTCAACATCGACCCAACCTACAACTCGGTCCGCGACGACCGCCTCGTCAGCTATCTGACCTACAACAACCACGGCAGCTATACCTGCGGTCTGACGACATGGGACGCAGGCGACGTCACATGCGACAGCTATACGACCAACGGTTCGTTCGGCGGATTCCTGAACCGGCAGCTCGGCCTTGGCTTCTACAAAAACCTGCTCAACGACAGGAACGCGACCGCCTCGATCGACATCCTGAATGACGCGATCAGGCAGGCTCGCGCGGATTCGAGCGTCGCGCAGGAACTGCGGCACTTCACCGTCGCGGCCGCTGCGCAGTTGCCGCTCGCGGCGAACTTCGCGCAGTACAGCTTCGCGTCGCGCGTGGAAGGCGGCTTCACGCTGCCGTTCATCGACCCGTCGAAGATGGCCCGTGCGTTGCCGTCGGCGTCGCCGGGCGTGCTGCTGGGCTACGCGAGCTTTGCGGCCGCGCGCTCGCACGTTGCGAGCACCTATCAGGAAACGGTGACACTGCCGCCCGGCGTGACGTTATCCGTGATCGTGCAGTAACGTCGCGGCGTGGCATCGTCGCGTCTGCCGCGGTTTTGCAATCGACCAAGCCGTCCGCTTCCAGCGACGGCTTTTTTCATGGCATGCTGGGGCGTGTATCAATCCAGTTCCGATAACGCGTCCATACAGGCTCAGTTCACCGCCATGCTCCGAAATGTTCTTCTCGCTGCTTTCGTGCTGTGTGCTAGCGTCGCGTGTGCGGGGACCGCGCATCGGGGAGATCGGGTCGACTTGCGCGGCACGTTGACGCTTCGCGGTAACGAGCCGTTCACGTACCCCGTCGTCACCGACGGCAAGCATATCTGGCAACTCGTAGGCGTGGATCAGGCGACGGCGGCCCGGTTGCAGAATCGCGTCGTGCATGTCACGGGCCGTATGGCGGAAACCGCCGGCGCTGACAGGCTACCGGCCGTGCAAGTCGATTCCGTCACGGCGACGGACGAAGGGACGGCTCGCTGAACTTCACACGGCGGCTAGGTCCGATCGCCTGATTCGATAGCCGTATGCATTGATGGATACGGGCGCTCGATCGCACTGACACCCAACACCGAGCGATTGCCCGGCGACGTGGCAAAAAGGCAGTCGCCGTATTTCAACCGGCTATTCACTTGTTACCGAAGCGCAGAGAACCTGGCAAAAGACCGGAAGAGTCGCAATAACGGTGCACCGCGAACCATCCATGCTGGACGCCGACGAATTGACGCGCTACTCTGAGCGTGCTGGACGACGAAGCTTGACGATGCTGGTCCTTGACGACGACATGGAGCCGACATATGCAAGTCAGTACCGAAACGCTGGTGGAGATGCTGCGTGAAGTCGAAGCGGAGGACCCGATCGACTACGCGGATCTGCTGTTTGACGAGCAGGGCCTGCGGCAACTCGTGATGAGCGCACTCGTGGAGCGCCATCATTCGGTCGAGGCGTGCAACATGCCGGTCGCGGACATCCATGCGTTATATCTGCTAAGCACTGCCAAGCTCGTTCTCGAGAACCTCGTGCTTCACGCGAGGTTGCTGCTTCTGCAGGGGCAGCAAGTCGATGTGCAAGAGTTCCTGGCGCCATTCAGGCTCAAGGGCAATCCGTAGCGCGTTAAGCGGCCAGCTTCCACATAGCTTCAATAACACCCTAGCGCCTGCGCCGCGATATCCGGTGTCTCAGGAATGCAGTCCGAGCAGCACGCTCAGGCCGCGCAGGCCGGCGCGAATGCCTTGCGATAGCCGCAGCCGTCGCAAATCGACATCGCAGTAGATGCTGTAGGCTGTCCAAACACGACGCCGGCAACGCTATTCGAGTATTCCGACCTGCCAGTCCGGCAGTGGTGCAATTGATGATATCCACGGCCAGTCATTGCCGCATTGCATTACAGCAATTGTCGCCGCATTCGCGCATTTACTTCGAAAAACAACCTTTCAGTGATGCAGCGGCATTACATTCGAACCGCCGCCGGCCGAAGAAAAGACCGCGCACTACTCTGCTGCGCCGCGGGCGCTATCGGGTATTCTTATTGATGCGCGTCGTTTTCCGTCCGTGCGCTCTATGCCACACACAATCACTGCCACTAATCGACCTGACGCTTTAAGTTTACGTGATAATTGCCGCGCAAACCCCGTTTGAATCCACTCACCGTCAAATGCGCAGGGCATGGCTTTCAGCGAACCAAGGTCTTCGTTTTTCAAATGGGTCGTGTCTTGTGCTCACAACCTGAGTCCAGACAACCGCCAGATCTTGCTCGCGCATTTATTTACGCGAACCGCATCCATCATATTCGCGTCGATTTGCGAAATCAGCGTTTGCGCAACCGCTTTCTATCTGTATCCGATTCCGCTTTACGCCGCGTGGGGCATCGCCGTGGTCGCCTTGCTGATAGCGCGCCTCACGTTGATCTGGCTATGCCGCAGGCGCAGCGCACAAGACCGGCCGACGCCGACCTCCGCATTTTTACTGGTGAGTCTGCTATGGAGCGTGCTATTCGGCTTTGGCACATTACTGTGCAATATCAGCGGAAATCCGACGCTTTTTCTGCTGGGCAACGTTTGCGCGGTCGGCGTGATCGGCGGATTGGCCGGTCGCAATGCGGGCACGCCCCGACTCGTGCTGTTGCAAATCACTTTCATTCTCAGCCTGTTGGGTCTCGGTGCGGCGCTGTCGCCGGGCAATGGCAAGCTCGTGCTGCTGTTTCAGGCGCCGTTCTGCGCAGCGGGTTTTTTCACCGTGGCGCTGCGCAGCAATCGCGATACCGTCGCTTTGCTGCTGGCCCGCGAAAATAGTCACCGCCTGGCTCGCCTTGACAGCCTCACCGGCTTGCCCAATCGCGCACGTATCAGCGAACTGCTGCTGGAGCGCACGGAAATGGGCGCGATGCGGCACGATCAGCCGTTCGCTGTTCTACTGATCGATCTCGATGGTTTCAAAGCGATCAACGACAGCCTCGGCCATGCAGCAGGCGATCAGATTCTGCAGGAGGCGGCGAGCCGTTTGCGTGAGACGCTGCCGAGCGGCGAGCTGGTGGGACGCCTTGCCGGCGACGAGTTCGTCGCCATCGCCGATGGCATGAGTCAGGCGCGCGAGGTGCGTGTGCTGGCCGAGCGCATCGTCAAGACACTCGCGCGCCCGTTCACGTTGAGCGAAGCGCTCGTGCATATCGGCGCGAGCGTCGGTGTTTCGCTCTATCCGCGGCACGCGAAGACCGGACCACAATTGCTGATCTGCGCGGACCGCGCGCTGTATGCGGTCAAACGCAGCGGCAAAAGCGCATTCGCGTTGTTCGATGCCGACAGGCACGTATCTGATGAAAGCCTGAGTTTGCTGCGCAGCGACCTTGAAGGCGCGCTGAAGACGTTCAATGGTTTGCGCATGGAGTATCAGCCAATCGTCGATCTCAGCGACGGTACGGTTTCCGGCCGGGAGGCGCTGATGCGCTGGACCCACCCGACTCGCGGCGAGCTTTCGCCAGTCGCGTTCATTCCGACCGCCGAGCGCACGGGCCTGATCCTCGCATTGGGTGAATGGGCGTTGCTGCAGTCGTGCTCGGAAGCAGCGACATGGCGCGACGAGGTCGTGGTCGCGGTGAACGTGTCACCGGTGCAGTTGCGCGAAGAGTCGTTTGCGTCGACGGTCGCGGCGATTCTGCGCAGGACAAGGCTGCCGCCGGATCGCCTGAACATCGAGGTGACGGAGACGGTGCTATTGAACGACGACACCGTGACGCGGCGCAACGTCGCGAGGTTGCGCGCGTTGGGCATCGGCCTGGCGCTCGACGATTTCGGCACCGGCTTTTCGACCATGTCGACGCTCGTGCGCTTTCCGTTCGACAAGCTGAAAATCGACAGCTCTTTCGTCAAGGAGTCCGTGCATGGTCGCGAATCCGCGGCGGTGGTGCGCGGGATCGTCGCGCTGGCGCGGGAAATAGGCATTCCGACTACGGCGGAGGGGATCGAAACGCAGGAACAACTGGACTTCGTGCGCGTGTGCGGATGCACGCACGCGCAAGGCTTTCTGTTGGGCGGTCCACTGCGCGGCAGCGAAATCGAGCAGATTGCCGCGAACCCGGCTGCGCATTTGGCGGACAAGACTGTGAGCGCGCGGCGTTGAGGTCCGGCGCCGAGTTAAATCATCGAGGTAGATATGACCGGCCCATTGCAATTTCAGTTGAGGATCACCGTCTCGCCTGAACTGGCTGACGCTTTGCGGGCCCGCCCGTGCCACGAGGCAAATGCTGCGCTAAGCGAGGTTCTGCGCAGACACGGCGCAACGTTGAAATGCCAGTTCGATGCATTCGCCGATTACGTCAGCGAGGCGGAACGACTGGGGACGGAGAAGTATCCGCTCTATCAATGGACTCGGGACACGATCCGGAATCCGGAGAAGAAAGCGAAATATCTGCGGTCATTTACGGTCTATGTGAAGGGCGACGAAGTTTATGGCAAAGAAATCGCGGATGCCATCGAAACAGAACTGTTGAAGCTGGTCGGCGCAAATGGTGTCCACCGTGTGCACAAATTCGATACCGATCCGGCGAATAATCCGCAGCCGCCCACGCAGTAACGGTTGCCCGGACAGAGATGGGTTGCCGCGGCGCTGCAATCGGTGCATTGGAGCGCTTTTCATGCGGTGGTTCTGCGACTCCGCCCTGCGCGTGTTGTCATGCAATTTATTCAGTGATCCAAAATAAACTAAAACCGTCACTCAACTCTGCGACTCATGCGCCCGCAACGAGCGCTGGCTGATCCGCGGGATCATTTGTTACACGTCTTACCGGGCCACGCCGCGGCAGTTACAAAGCCGTTCGAATGGCCGGTTATACTCGGCGCCGTCTCAAAAAAATTAAAGACCTCTTATGTCGAAGAAAATCATCCAATTGGTAGCCGTTGCTGCATTCACAGCTGCGGCATCGTTGTCGGCAGTTGCCGGCGATATGAACAACGCGCTTGGCGGCGCACTGGGCGGTGTGGCAGGCGCGGCGCTTGGCGGCGCGGTGGGCGGCAGCACGGGCGCTGTGCTCGGCGGCGCAGTGGGCGGCGGGGCCGGTGGCGCCGTGACGTCGAATCGCCGTGAGCGCACGGGCGCGATCATCGGCGGGGCGCTGGGCGGTGGTGCGGGCACAGCGGCCGGCAATGCAATGGGTGGCCGTGGCGGCGGCCTGGTCGGCGCGGCGCTGGGCGGCGGCGCGGGTTCGGCACTCGGTGGCAACATGTCGCGCTCGAACTCATATGGGGGTGATTACTCGCGTGGCTACGGTTCGCGCAAGCACCATAAGCATCGCCACTACGACTAAATCAGCATGTCGGGTGGGCATCGTTTGGCGAGCGCGGTCGCGCTGCGGCCGCGCCCACGAAGCAGTGGATGCACGCGAAATGGCGCCGCGATCCTTTACCAGCGCTTGCCCACCACGGCAAACGCGGCAGCGTCGCTCCCTGCGGGCACCGAAGCGCAGCAGCAGACTTCGGCTCGTCGACGAACGGGGCGTCCGGCTTCATCCCTGAAGGTCAGCAGGCACGACCAGACCGACGATCGCGGCGGCGAAGCCGGTCCCGCTCATGAAGCCGCTCGCCGTACGGGAGCGGTCATACGCGATGTCCATGGCACGGCTCGCATCCATGTTGATTTCGTTGGTCGCTATTTCGACGAGCCCGACGTGAACCTGAGCACGGCGTCCCTGAACCCGGCACTGCCGTACACTTCTTCGATCAGATCTTCGTCGTCGAACCGCTGTTCGACCACGATGCGGCGCAGGCTCTCCTTCACCGCTTTCTGCGTCACCGGCGACAGCGCGATAAGCCGTTGCGCCAGCGCATGCGCGGCATCCTGCAAAGCGTCCTGCGTGAAAACGCCATACATGTACCCGCATTCCAGCGCTTCCGCGGCGCCGAGGTAATCGGCGAGCAGCAGCATCTTCTTGACGCGCGGCACGCCGAGCGCCGCCTGAAGTCGCGCGAGGTTGCGTGAGGACAGCGTGTTCGACAGCGTCTTCGCGATAGGTACGCCCAGGCGCGAGGTGTCGCTGCACAGCCTGAAGTCGCAAGCCGTCGCGAGCGCGAGGCCGCCGCCTACCGCCCACCCGTCGATCACGGCGATGGTGGGCTTGGCAATGCGCTCCACCGTGTCGATCACGCGTTCGACGAAGGCCTCGTAGACAATGCCATCGCGGCCGTCGCGGAAGTCCTTGAAGTACGCGATGTCGGTGCCGGCAATGAACGACTTGCCGCCCGCGCCGCGAAACAGGATGCAGCGCACGCTGCTGTTCTGTTCGCACTGTGCGATCAGCGTCAGCAGCGACTCGTACATGTCGAGCGTCATCGCGTTGTGCCGCTCGGGCCGGTCGATCACGATCTCCGCGGCGCCCGACGGATGGACGGTTAGCGTGACGGGCTCGCTCATGATGCCCTCCCGTTGATCTCGGCAAAGATCTCGTCATTGTGCTCGCCGAGCAGCGGCGGATGGCGGCGCACCGTTTGCGGCGTGCCGAGCATCTTGACGGGGAAGCCGATGTTCTTGACCTTACCTTCGTTCGGATGGTCGATCTCCATGCACATGCGGCGGTGCTGGGCGTGCTCGCTTGCAAACGCTTCGGGGTACGAAAGGATGGGGCCCGCCGGAATGCCGGCCGCGAGCATCGCGTCGACCCAGTCGGCGCTGTTGCGCTTCGCGAATTCCTGCTCCAGTACCTCGATCATTGCCTCGCGGTTCTTCAGTCGTAGCGATACGGTTGCGTAATCCGCGTGTTCGACCAGGTCCGGGCGTTGCAGCAGTTCGCACAGCTTCGTCCACAGCTTCTGGTTGGTCGCGCCCATCACGAAGTACCCGTCGCGCGCCTTCACCGCCTGGTAGGGTGCGCTCATCTTGTTGCTGGTGCCGAGCGGCGTCGGCGGCACGCCCGTGCCCCAGTAATCGGACATGTCCCAGATCGAGAACGCCATCACCGAGTCGAACAGCGACGCGTCGATGTGCTGGCCCTCGCCGGTTTTTTGCGCGCCGATGTACGCCGACAGCACGCCGTACACCGCGAACAGTGCGCAGCCGATGTCGGCCACCGGCACGCCTGCCTTGACGGGTTTGCCGTCCTTGTAGCCCGTTACGCTCATCACGCCGGACATGGCCTGCGCCATCAGATCGAAGCCCGGCCGCGAGGCCCACGGTCCGCTTTGTCCGAAGCCGGAAATGCTGGCGTAGATAATCTTCGGGTTGATCTTTCTGATCGATTCATAGTCGATGCGCAGACGCTGCACCACGCCGGGCCGGTAATTTTCGACGATTACGTCAGCCGTTTTGGCAAGCTGGTAGAAGAACTCGCGTCCTTCGTCGCTCTTGAGGTCGAGCGTCAGCGAGCGCTTGTTGCGGTTCATGTTCAGAAAGCCCATGCTGTCGGGGCCCTTCATCTTGAAGCCCATCGCACCGCGCGTCTGATCGCCTTCCGGCGGCTCGACCTTGATGACGTCGGCGCCCATGTCGGCAAGCAGCATGCAGGCGAACGGTCCGGCCATCACCTGGCTCACGTCGAGCACACGGATGCCTTCCAACGGTAGATGTTTCGATTCGGTCATGTCGAGGTTCTCTGGTTGAAGTGGTGATCAAACCGTGCGCTGGCGTTGGCGCGTAGCGAACGGTACGGTTAGATCAGGCGAGCGTGGTCGCAGGACTTGCAGTCAGCACGCGTGCGCTGCACAGGCCAGGCAATCGCTGATGCAGGCGGTTGTGCAGTTGACGACGCAGGCGAAGCGGGTATGAATCGGCATGCGCGATGGCGCTGCGGCGATCGCGCCAGGTATGCGGCGGCAACATCTCGTCTCCTGCATGAGCTTGATGCGCCACTTTCGCCGACAGAAAAAGCCGCCGCAAGAATGGTCCAGTCATGCCTGGTTTCGCGTGCCGCGAAACCGGAGAGCGTGCGAACTAAGCCATTTTGCCGACCAGGCGGTTCACCACGTTGCTCAGCGTCTGCTCCTGCGCATGTCCCTCGACGCAAGAGAGCACGTAGCTGCGCTGATGCCAGTCTCCCTGCAACGCGGCGGACGCGAGCGAGGGCTCGGGATGAAAACTGCGCAGCACTTCAGGCGGCATCAGGCCGACGCCGAGCCCATGCCGCACCATTGCGAGCATGGTGTCGAAACCGCTGACCGTGAAGTTGTTGGCAAATAGCCGTCCCCGGCTGCGATACGCGCGCTGCACGGCCGACAGCACCGCCGACCCTTTGCCGAGACTCACGATAGGCACATCGAGAATATCGTCGATGCCGATCGGCTCGTCGTGAAACTGAAAGTGCGCGCGGCTATATACCAGCACCAGGCGGTCGTTCCTGTATGGAATCTGGGGAAGGTCCAGAAAGCCGCTCTTCTTCTCGTAGATGCCCACGTCGATCACCTTGTCGCGCAGCAGTTGCTGCACGATCTTGCTGTTCTCTTCGACGATCTTCAGCGTGATGCCGGGATACTTGTGCTGAATGTCGGCGATCTCGCCCGCGAGGAACTGAATGACGACCGCCTTCGGCGCGCCAATGATGATGCGGCCGTCGAGGCCGTGGTTGAGCGCTTGCGCGTCGCCTTCCAGACGGTCGATCAGATTGTCGATCTGCCGCAGGTATTGCAGTAGCTTGCCGCCCGATTCGGTGACTTCGACCCCGTGCGGCACGCGCCTGAAGAGCCGCGCACCGAGTTGCTCCTCGAGATCCGATACGCGTCGCGACGCGGCGGCCACGGCCAGATTGAGCTTGTCGGCGGCACGCGAGATGCTGCCCTCCTCGACGATCGCCAGGACCAGCCGGACGGTTGTCGTATCGAATTTCAAAGAGGACTCCAGGCTTGTCAAAGGGAGCGCGATTCCGGTCGCTTGGTCATGGCGGCGCATAGGTGCGCCGCCACTGCCATCGGCGTGCGCCAACCACTCGAGGTAACCGCGGCTCAAGTGTGCAGAATCAGCTTCTGCACACGCCAGTTCAGCAGTTCAGCGACGAACAACGTATTCTCCGCCGGGCACGCCATCTGATGAATCCAGCCGAACTGCTTCGGCTGCTTGCCCGCTTTGCCCAGCACGCCGAGCACCTTGCCGTCGAGCGTCATCTTGTAGATGCGGCCCGGAAAAGCGTCGGCGCTGTAGAGCACCTGGTTCGGCCCCGGTGAAATGCAGATCGCCCACGGCGAGCCGGGCGCGAAGGTGCCGGCCGCGATCGCCGCTTCGTCCGGCATGTTGCCGATCGCCGGACGCGCATCCGGCGGCACCGGCACGTCGATAGTGAATTGCCGCAAAAACGTGCCTTCGGTGTCGAACACCTGGATGCGCCGGTTGCTGCGGTCCGCGACATAGACGTTGTTGTGCGCATCGACCGCGATGCTGTGCGGCGTATGAAACGGGCCCGGACCTGTGCCGCGGTCGCCCCATGACTTCACCCAGTTGCCGTCCCGGTCGACCTTCGCGACGCGCGAGTTGATATAGCCGTCGCTGATGTAGGTGTTGCCGGCCGCGTCCCACGCGACATCCGTCACCTGGCGAAAGCGCCCAGGATCGGACGGCAGCGGCGGATTCGGGTGCTTGAGGGGAGCGGTGTCCTCGTCGGAGGCTTCCTGCTTGCGGCCGAACACCATCGCGACGCGGGCGTCCGGCGGGAACTTGATCACCATGTCGGAGCCTTTGTCCGTCACCCAGATGTTGTCCTGTCGGTCCACCTTGACGGTGTGCGCGAACGACCACGCATACAGGTGGTGGCCGATCTCGCGAACGAAGCGTCCGTCGGGTGCGAACTCCAGGAGTTGCGCGGCGGCGGCACCATACGCGGGCCCGGTGCTGTTGCCGCGAGACAGCACGAAGATGTGCCCGTGCGAGTTCAGCGCGACGCCGGAGCATTCGCCGAAGTAGGTGTCTTTAGGTAGATGTACGGGTTCGGCAATGGAGTCGTAAGGAATGGCTGGCGCCGCTGGTGTGTCTGCAAACGCCGCCGGCATGGCGAGCCCCGCGGCGCTGCCGGCGATCAGGCTCATGAAAGTCCGGCGACTCATTGCCCGATGCACTGCACTGCCGCAGCACGGACAAAACGACGCATATTGCTCGTTCATTCGATGTCTCCTTCGACCATTAAGATAGCTGCATTGCGGTCCGTCAGGTGCTCACGTAGTGACGCTCGAAACGTGCAAAAGCAATCGTAGTGCACAACGCGCTGAATAGCTAAGCGGACGCGGCACGCGGGGCAGGCAGTCACGCATGCCCGCAAGCACGCCAATCTCTTTGCTAATATGTAAAGCCGCGACTGCACTTAAACCGTTGTACAAAGGAGATTCGAATGAGCAAAGGATATTGGGTGTCTTCCTACCGCAAGACCAACGACCCGGCGAAGCTCGCCGCCTATGCGCAGCTTGCCGCGCCCGCGGTGGCGGCAGCCGGCGGCAAGTTCCTCGTGCGCGGTGTAGCAGAAGAGGCTCGCGAACAGGGCTTGAAGGAGCGCACCGTGGTGATAGAGTTTCCGAGCTACGAAGCGGCGCTGGCCGCCTATTCGAGCGATGCCTACAAGAAGGCGCTCGAAGCTTTGGGTGACGGCGTCGAGCGCGATTTGCGCATCGTGCGCGGCACCGACTGATTCTCCAGCTGCGCAGGGCAACGTGCCTCGCCACGTTCCCTATGACGATGTGCGGCGCCGCCCACGACGAGTCGAATCGCCGGGCGCCGCACGCGCTGCCTGAAGTTGGTACAAAGCGTTGTTATCAAAGCGGCACGAGCGTCACTTCACGGCCCCCAGCGCCAGCCCCTTCACCAGATACCGCTGCAACCAGGCAAACACGATCGATACGGGCAACGTCGCGCAGAGCGTAGCGGCCATCACCAGATGCCACTCGACCACATACTTGCCCGCGACCATGTCCGTCACCTGCACGGTGAGCGTCTTGTTTTCCGGCGAGCGAATCAGCGTATAGACCACCGCAAACTCGTTCCACGCGTTGATGAACGTGAAGATCGCGGTTACGACGATCGCCGGCACGGCGAGCGGCAGGAACACCTTGAACACGGCCTTGGTCCGCCCGCATCCTTCGAGCCACGCCGACTCTTCCAGATCACGCGGCACGGTCTGAAAGTACGACGACAGCATCCACACCGCAAACGCGATATTGAAAGCCGCATACGAAACGATCACGCCGATCTTCGAGTCGACGAGGTTGCCGTCGCCGAACGGGATCATCGCGGCGAGGCGGAACAAACCGACCACGAGCAGGATCGGCGAGAGCATCTGCGTGACCAGGAGAAACTGCCGGTACAGACCGCGTCCGCGAAACGGAAAGCGCGCGAGCGCATAAGCGGCCGGCAGGCTTACCGCGAGGGCGAGCATTGTCGACAGCAGGCTGATGACCGTGCTGTTGCGCAATGCGACGCCGAAATTCGCCGCGTCCCACATGTCGACGAAATTGCGCCATTGCCAATGCACGGGCAGCCAGCGCGCCGGATACACGAAAATCTCCGAAGCCGGCTTCAATGCGGTAAAGAACATGACCGTGAACGGAAACAGCACGACCACCACCAGCGGCGACAACGCGAGCCAGCACCACAGCGAGCGCCTCATCTTGGCGTCGAGCCTCATGACAGGTCTCCTTCTTTCGCGCGCTGCAGGCGCAGATAGGCGATCGAGAAAACGAACAGCATGACGAGCATGATCAGCGAGACCGCCGCCGCTTCGCCGGGACGTCCGAGCCGGAAGCCCAGCTCGTAGAGATACGTGACGAGAATGTGCGTGCTGTTGTCGGGGCCGCCTTGCGTCATTACCCAGATGATCGGGAACGAGTTGAACACGTAGATCACGTTCAGCAGAATCGTCATGTTGATGAACGGGCGCAGCAGCGGCATGGTGAGCTGGCGGAACTGCTGCCAGGCGCTCGCGCCGTCGATGCGCGCCGCCTCGTAGATATCGCCGGGCACGGACGAAAGGCCGCCCAGCAGTATCGTCACCGTGAACGGAATCGACACCAGAATGCCGACGGCGATCTCAACCGGAAACGCCAGCTCCGGCGTCGCGAGCCAATGGATCGGACCGCCGATCAGGCCGAGCCTTTGCAACGTGACGTTGACCATCCCGTAGTCGTCGTTGAAGGCCCAACGCCAGACCACGGCGGTCATCGTCAGGGACACGGACCACGGCAGCATGACGATCGTGCGTGCTACGCCGCGTCCGTGGAAATCCTGATTCAGCACCAGCGCCACCGGCACCGAGATCAGCACCGTGCCGCCGACCACGCACACGGTCCAGATGAGCGTGCGTCGCGTGGATGCGAGAAACACGGGGTCGCTGAACACGTTGTAGAAATTCTGCAGACCCGTGAAGTCGCGAATCGCGCCGAAACGCGACACTTCATGCAGCGATTGCCACACGATGTTGAAAATCGGATAGCTGATGATGAACAGCGCGAGCACCAGGCTCGGCGCAATCAGCAACCAGGGCGCTTGCAAGCGCGAAGAAGCGGAACGGCTCATGCGTGCTCGATGGTAAGACGCGTGCGCGCTCCATGCGCGGGCGCGACGGGATGGGGCGGGTCGTGCTGCACGTGCATCACGGGAGCGACGCGCGCCGCCCTGGGCAAGGGCGGCGCGCGTTGCGCGCTAGCACGTCACATCAGTTCAGTCTGTGAGCATCAGTGGCCGAGCGACTTGTTCGCTTGCGCGGCCGCCGCGTTCAATGCATCGGCCGGCTGCGCCTTGCCAAGGTAGATCGATTGCATTGCATCGGTCACGGCTTTCGCGGTGTCTTCCCAGCCGGTCACCGTCGGCGCGAAGTGAGCCGTCGGCAGCAGTGCGACGAACGCCTTGGTGTCCGGATCGTTGAACGCCGGATCGGTCGCCTCGGCCTTGGTGGTCGGCAGGAAGCCTTCGGTCGACGTGAACGCGACGCGCGGTTCCTTCGTGAACAGATAGTCGAGGAACTTCCACGCCGACTTCTTCACCTTCGAGTTCTTGAACATCACGATCGAATCCGTGACCGCATACGTGGCGTGCGTGGTGCCCATCGGGATCGGGTCGATGCCGTACTTGAGGTTCGGCGCTTCCTTCTTGATCTGCTTGGCGAGGAACGGCGCGGAGATCATCATCGCGACGCGGCCCTGCTTGAAGAGGTTCTGCACGTCTTCACGGCTATAGCCGGTTACGCCCGGTTGCGTCAGACCCTGGTCGATCATCGACTTGTACAGCGTGGCCGCCTTGATACCGGCCGGCGAATTGAACGCCGCCTTGCCGTCCTTGCCGACCACGTCGCCGCCGTTGGTCCACAGCGCGTAGTAATAGTAGACGTCGGTTTCGATTTCCTTGCCCTGCAGACCGAAGCCCGCAACGCCTTGCGCCTTGAGCTTTTTCGACGCGTCGATCACGTCGTTCCAGGTCTTCGGGCCGTCGGGATAGCCGACCTTCGCGAGCAGGTCCTTGTTGTAGTACAGCGCGCGCGCGGAAGCGGCGATAGGCAGGCCATAAGTCTTGCCGTTGATCTGACCCGGCGCGAGAAACGGACCAATGAAGCGGGCCTTGAAACTGGCGTCCATGTAGCCGTCGAGCGGTTCGGCCACATCGTCCTTCACGAAGTCGAGCAGCCAGCGCGTGCCGACGATCGCCAGGTCGGCGTTGGCGTTGCCGGAGATGTCCGTTTGCAGTTTCTGTTGCAGCGTATCCCAGTTCACGTCTTCGATCTTGATGGTCGTGCCGGGGTTGGCCTTCTCGAAGTTGCGGGCCATTTTTTCGAAGTACGGTGCGGTCGCGTCGCTGTAATGGGCGACCGTGACGCGGACCGTGTCGGCGTGGGCCGCGACGGCGATACCGGCGAAAGCGAGCGCCACGGCGACTTTGCCGAGCGCGAGGGAAGCACGGGCATGCAACGACATTTCTCTCTCCTGTGTCGAACGGAGTGAGCGCTTGAGCGCTTGCCTCCGGTCCCATCCTGCGATGGTGGGGTGGTCTGCTGCCGTCGCCGGCGGCTGGGGTTGAATTGTTTGAAAAAATCCTACATGACGCAAAATTGCTTGTCACGTAGGGTCAACGATATTTTTTCTCGGCCGGATTTGTGCATAAGATGCTGTAACGCAGGGATATCCTGCATAACGCGATCCCGCCGATATCCAAACTTCGGGATCGCTGCGTTCAAGTGATGCGACCGGATTTGTAGGAAATTTACAGGCTAGTGCGCCGGTCTCGAACCGGCGGCGCGCCCAGAGGGAGGCGGAAATGAACCGTGTGGTGTTGGTGACCGGGGCGTGCGGCGGCATTGGGAGCGTGCTCTGCAGGCGCTTCGTGGAGCAGGGCGACACGGTGCTGGCGCTCGACCTCGACGCAGCCGCGCTGCGGGCACTGACCGCGCAACTGGGCGAGGCCCAGGTGACGCCGGTCGCCGTCGATCTCGGCGATGCCGCCGCCGTGCAGCAAGCGGTGTCCGACGCCGTGCGCATCCGGGGGCCGGTGGATGTGATGGTCGCGAACGCCGGCGCAGCGTTGGGCACGACGCTCGCCAACACGGACGCCGCGAGCTGGCAGCGCGACGTCCATCTGAATCTGAACGGCACGTACCACACGGTGGAAGCGGTGCGGGCGTCGATGATCGAACGGCAGCGCGGCGCGCTGGTGCTGATCGGCTCTGTAAACGGGCTGGCCGCGCTCGGTCATCCGGCCTACAGCGCCGCCAAGGCCGGCTTGATCAGCTACACGAAGGCACTGGCGATCGAACTGGGCCGTTATGGCATTCGCGCCAACATCGTGTGTCCGGGCACGGTGAAGACGCAGGCGTGGCAGGCGCGCGTCGACAAGAATCCGCAGGTGTTCGAGGACCTGAAAAAGTGGTATCCGTTGCGCGACTTCGCGACGCCCGACGACATCGCCGACGCCGTGCTGTTTCTCGCGTCGCCGATGGCGCGCGTGATCACCGGCGTCGCGCTGCCGGTAGACGGCGGTCTGATGGCCGGCAATCGGCTGATGGCGGAAGAACTGACGCTCGAATCGTTCTAAGCCATTTCACGTCACGTTCTGCCGAACCGCAACAAGGCGGCCGGCTCAACGCAGCAAGACAATGAGGACAGCATGGCAGCAGTGCAACTGAGCGGCATCTTCAAGCGCTATGGCGATACCCAGGTGGTCCACGGCATCGATCTCGCCATCGACGACGGCGAGTTCGTCGTGCTGGTCGGGCCGTCGGGCTGCGGCAAGAGCACGCTGATGCGGATGATCGCGGGTTTGGAGGAGATCAGCGGCGGCGACCTGATGATCGGCGGCACGCGCGCGAACAGCCTCGCGCCGCAGCAGCGCAATATCTCGATGGTGTTCCAGAGCTACGCGCTTTACCCGCATCTGTCGGTCTATGAAAACATCGCGTTCGGACCGCGGATTCGTAAGGAGTCCTCCGCGAGTTTCAAACCGCGCATCGAGGCCGCCGCGAAGATGCTGAATCTTGGCGGCTATCTGGACCGCTTGCCGCGCGCGCTGTCGGGGGGGCAGCGGCAACGGGTCGCGATGGGCCGCGCGGTGGTGCGCGAACCGTCGCTGTTCCTGTTCGACGAGCCGCTGTCCAATCTCGACGCCAAGCTGCGGGTGCAGATGCGCACGGAAATCAAGGCGCTGCATCAGCGCTTGAAGAACACGGTGATCTACGTCACGCACGATCAGATCGAAGCGATGACGATGGCCGACCGCATCGTCGTCATGAACGCAGGGCGGATCGAGCAGATTGGCCGGCCGCTGGAACTGTATGACCATCCGGCGAACCTGTTCGTCGCGAGCTTCCTTGGCTCGCCGTCGATGAATTTCGCGGAAGGGGTGGTCGTGAATCGCGCGCAAGGGCCCGGCCAGGTGTTAAAGCTCGCAGACGGTGCGGAGATCGTGCTGGAAAGCGTGAGCGCATCGGCCGCGCCCGGCGCGAAGCTCACGCTCGGCGTGCGGCCGGAGCACATCGAGACCACCACTCGGACACCCGACGCCGCGATGGACGTCGAAGTAGTGGAGCCGACTGGCGCGGAGACGCACTTGTACGGGAAAATAGGCGGCAACCCGTGGTGCGTGACGACTCGCCAGCGCTCGAAGGTCGAGCCCGGTCAGCGAGTCGCGCTGCGTTTGCCGGCCGAACATATTCATCTGTTCGATACGGAGAGTGGACGCAGGTTGGCCTGAACCGCGCGTTGCCGCTTGATGCCGGCTCAGGTCGGCTCGAGCCGATCGAAGCTGCGAGCCACGCGGATTCATTTAACCCTCGAGGAACACCGGGTGTCCGCACCGAACTTGATTCCCCACATCCGCGGTGCGCTTGGCAGTTTGCGGCCCGCCGAACGCAAGGTCGCCGACATGGTGCTGAGCGACGTCGACTTCGCGATGCGTGCGAGCATCACCGAACTCGCGCAGCGTGCCGAGGTGTCCGAGCCTTCCGTCACGCGTTTTTGCCGCGCGATCGGCGCACATGGGCTGCGCGACTTCAAGATGCGGCTGGCGCAAAGCGTGGCGGGCGGCATGCCGTACGCATCCACGGCGGTGGCGCGCGACGACGACGTGCAGACCCTGATGGACAAGGTCGGCGAGGCGGCGATCGACGGCATTACGCATGCGCGCGGTGCGCTCGACCCGGCGGTGGTCGAGAGCGCGATCGCGGCGTTGTCGAGTGCGGGGCGGGTGTTTTTCTTCGGCGTGGGTTCGGGCTCGGGGCTGGTCGCGCAAGATGCGGCGTTACGTTTCCTGCGCATCGACATTGCGTCGAGCGCCTTTACGGATGGTCATTTGCAGCGGCTTTACGCCGGCCTGCTGGAGCCGGGCGACGTGGCCTTCGCGATTTCGCATTCGGGACGCAGCGTCGAAGTCAACGAGAGCATCCAGATCGCCAAGGAGCGCGGCGCGACCACGATCGCGTTGACCAATGTCGGCTCGCGGCTCGCGTGGCTAGTCGATATTCCGCTGCTGCTGCGCGTGCCTAGTCCGATCGATCCGAACACGCCGGGCGTGTCGCGGCTCGTGCATCTGTGCATCATGGACGCGCTCGCGATCGGCGTCGCGCTGAAAGCCGGTCCCAAGACGCTCGAAAAGATGCGGCATGCCAAGGCCAGGTTGGCCTCGCACGAGCCCGAGCGGACGGGAGACTGATCCGCCCGCGCTCTGCCGCATGCGCTTAGGCGAGGCTCTCGCCCGTCGACGCTATCCAGCCAAATCTTCGCGATAACCGCAAGGTCGCGGCGCGCAGTGTCTGCGCCGGTGTGCCCGCGGGGTCGCTCGCGAAACTGCCGCTCGGGCCCATCGACGCGAGCACGAGGCAAATGCTGCCGGTATGGTCGAACACCGGTGCAGCCAGGGTGTCGATGCCGGGCACGGGCCGGCTCAAGGCCGTATCGATGCCATCCGTGCGGATTTGCGCGAGTCGATGTGCGTAAGCGGTGCTGGCGGGCGCGAACTCCGGCGCCGTGTCCGCACCGCTTGCAAGGGCCACGGTTCGCGATGCCGCCTGCGCAGTCGAAGCATCCCCGGCCAGCCGCAGGTGATCCTGCACGAGCAGACCCGCTAGCACATCATCCGCGACATGTGCGGCGAATACGCGGCCAATCGCCGTATTCACGAGCGACATCACCGAGCCGACCCGCAAGCTCACATGCAGCGGCCGCGCCGATTCCTCCAGACGCACGACGGTCGGACCGAGCGGCCCCAGCACCGCCATCGCGACGCTCATTCCGGTCGATGCGGCCAATTCGACCACTTCGGGCTCCGCCTCTCGCGTCGGCGACAGGCGCTGCAGGCCGATCAAGCCCAATTCGAGAGCGAGCGGTCCGGCTTCGAAACAACCCGCCGCATCGCGGTCGAGCAAGCCGATTTTCAGCAGACTCACCAGATGCGGAAACGCCTTGGCCGGCGGCATGCCGGCCAGCGCCGCCAGATCGCGCAAGCTCAACGGTCGCGCGGCCGAAACCAGCGCGCTCAGCAAGTCGCCGGTGCTGTCCAGTGACTGGATGCCGCGCTGCGGTTTCGCATCGGCAGAGGAATGGGAAGGGTCGGGAGAGTCGGTCACGTTGGGAAAGAAGCTGTGATGGAACGCGCTGCCGCAAGTTGCGCGCCGATGTCGTGCGTCGCGGCGAGCAGCGCGCGGGCAACCGCGCCGTCGGCGGCGACGTCGATCGCGCCGGTCGAGCCGATCACCGTCAACGCAAGCGCCAGGCGGCCGTCGCCATCCAGCACCGGCGCGCTCAAACTGCTGATGCCCGGACTCGGCGCATCCACGCTGGACTCCAGACCACGCGCGCGAATCCGGTTCAACGCCGCTTCGAAGGCGGCGCTTTGCGCGGGCGGCGTCATGGCGCCAGGAGCAGCGCCCGCCTGATTGGCCCACATCGCGGCCAGCGCGTCGGCCGGCAAGAACGCGCAAAACACGCGTCCCGTCGACGTCGCCGGCAGCGACATCACCGTGCCCACATGCAAGTTGACGTGCAGCGGAAACCCGCCGTGTTCATAGCGAACGATGGTCGGCCCTTGCGGCCCGGCGATACAGATCGCGACGCTAAAGCCAATGGCTTCGGCCAGCGCGGCGACGCGCGGCACGGCGGCGCGAAACGCCGGCTGGTTTTCGAGTCGCAGCAAACCGAGCCGCAACGACAGCGGCCCGGGCTCATAGCGGCCGGAGAGTTCGTCGCGTTTGATGAGACCCAGGCGGCTCAAGCTGACCAGATAGGCGTGCGCCTGACCCGGGGCGATCTGCGCGGCGGCGGCAAGGTCGGACAAGGCCAGCGGCGCGCGCGCCCGGGCGAGCGCCAGCAACACCCGGCCGCCCACTTCGACGCTTTGAATGCCGCGCTGCGTCTTGCCGCCGTCCGCCGTTTCGTCGCCTCGCGCGCCTTTGCCCGCGGCCGGTTTCGCTGCTTTGCTCACACTCGCGTTCTCGTCTCTGAAAAGGGTCATGTTAGCCGAACAACCCCTTCGAATGGCCGCGCCATCCTGCTTCAGGCATGGGCCTCGTGAAATTTGCATATAACGATACATTTCGCTATTGACAAATAAACTGGCGCGGCCATAAGATGCATTCACCCCGACACACCGGTGCAGTCATAGAGTCAAAACGGGGCGAGACAGTTCTTTCATGCCGTCGGCGCACGCAGCCGGCCGTCTCGCCTCACGTCCAACCATTGAGGGAGATGAGCATGGCAAAGGCATTCGCATCCCAGGCCGACCTGGAAGTCAAGAAAGTCACGTGGACCCAGCTGTCCGAGAATGCCTACGCGTACACCGCCGAAGGCGATCCGAACTCGGGCGTGATCATCGGCGACGACGGCGTACTGATCGTCGACACCACCGCCACGCCGGCCATGGCGCAAGACCTCATCGCGAAGATTCGCAGCGTCACGGACAAGCCGATCAAATACGTCGTGCTGTCGCACTACCACGCGGTGCGCGTGCTCGGCGCGTCGGCGTACTTCGCGGAAGGCGCGCAGCAGGTGATCGCGAGCCGCGGCACGTACGAGATGATCGTCGAGCGCGGCGAGGCCGACATGAAATCGGAAATCGAGCGCTTCCCGCGTCTGTTTGCCGGCGTCGAAACCGTGCCGGGCCTCACGTGGCCGACTCTGGTATTCGAAAAAGAAATTACGCTATTCCTCGGCAAGCTCGAAGTGCGCATCGCGCATCTTGGGGCGGGTCATACGAAGGGCGACACGGTGGTGTGGCTGCCGTCGCAGAAGGTGCTGTTCTCCGGCGACCTGGTCGAATACGACGCGGCCTGCTATTGCGGCGACGCGCAGCTCGCACAATGGCCGGCCACGCTCGAAGCACTGCGCGCGCTGGGGGCCGACAAGCTGGTGCCCGGCCGCGGACCCGCATTGACCACACCTGAAGACGTCAACAAGGGTCTCGACTACACCAGGGACTTCGTCACCACGCTGCTCGAACAGGGCCGCGAAGCCGTCGCGCAGAAGCTCGATCTGAAGGCCGCGATGGCGCTCACGCGTAAGGCGATGGACCCCAAATTCGGCCACGTGTTCATCTACGAGCATTGTCTGCCGTTCGATGTCTCACGCGCATTCGACGAAGCGAGCGGCATCACGCATCCGCGCATCTGGACCGCGCAACGCGACAAGGACATGTGGGACGCGCTGCAAGCCTGATCGCAATCGAAGCGTAGCGATGCAGCGCACAGAGATGGACGGAGACACGAGATGAGCATCAACTACCAGACGCTGTCGTTCGAATACCAGCCGTGCCGCGAACAGAGCGAACACCCGGACGCGCGGCAGGCGGTCCATCCAGTGATCGTGGTGGGCGCGGGGCCGGTCGGCCTTGCCACCGCGATCGACGTCGCGCAACAGGGCGTGCCGGTCGTGCTGGTCGATGACGATTGTTCGTTGTCCACAGGATCGCGGGCGATCTGTTTTTCGAAGCGCACACTCGACATCTTCGACCGCCTGGGCTGCGGTCAGAAGATGGTGGACAAGGGCATCAGCTGGAATGTCGGCAAGGTGTTCCTGAAAGACGAGCTGGTGTACACGTTCAATCTGCAACCGGAGGCCGGTCATCGTCGGCCTGCGTTCATCAATCTGCAGCAGTACTACGTCGAAGGCTTTCTGCTCGAACGCGCGCAGGAGATGCCGAATCTCGAGATCCGCTGGCAAAGCAAAGTGGTCGGCGTAGAGCAGAACGGCACACCCGGCACTTGCGAGGCCGGCGTGACCCTGACGGTCGAAACGCCCAACGGGCAGTACCCGTTGCGCGGCCGTTACGTGGTCGCTGCCGACGGCTCGCGCAGTCCGGTGCGCAAGCTGATGGGACTCGACAGCAAGGGCGTGACCTTCAAGGACCGCTTCCTGATCGCCGACGTGAAAATGGAAGCGGACTTTCCGACCGAGCGCTGGTTCTGGTTCGATCCGCCGTTCCATCCGAATCAATCGGTGTTGCTGCATCGTCAGCCGGACAATGTGTGGCGGATCGATTTCCAGCTCGGATGGGACGCCGATCCCGTCCTGGAGAAAACGCCCGAGCGCGTGATTCCGCGTGTGCGCGCATTGCTCGGCGCGGACGCGAAGTTCGAACTGGAATGGGTCAGCGTCTATACGTTCTCGTGTTTGCGCATGGAGCGCTTTCGGCACGGCAACGTGCTGTTCGCGGGCGACTCTGCGCATGGCGTGTCGCCGTTCGGCGCGCGCGGCGCGAACAGCGGCGTGCAGGACGCGGAAAACCTCGCATGGAAGCTGGCGATGGTGCTCGAAGGAAAGGCCTCCGATGCTTTGCTCGACACGTATGCCAGCGAACGTGAATTCGCCGCCGACGAGAACATCCGCAACTCCACCCGCTCCACCGATTTCATTACGCCGAAAAGTCCGGTGAGCCGCGTGTTCCGCGATGCGGTGCTGAAGCTCTCGCGGCATCATCCGTTCGCGCGTCAGTTGACCAATAGCGGGCGGCTCTCGGTGCCGGCGGTGCTGCACGATTCCCCGCTGAACACGGCGGACGGGGACCGTTTCGACGGCGCGATGGTGCCGGGCGCGTCGTGCGCCGATGCACCCGTGCAGGTGGACGGCCAGGCGGGGTGGTTGTTGCAGCAGCTCGGGCAGCAGTTCACCGGCGTGCTGTTCTGCGGCGAGCAAGATATCGATCCGGCGACGCGCGCCGCGTTGGACGCACTGCGTGAGCGGCCGATTCCGTTCAGGCTCGTCGTCGTGACACGCGGCGATGTGCGGCCCGCGCCGTGGCCGGGCGTGCGTGTGGTCCACGACGCCGAGGGTTTGGCGAACGCACGCTATGACGCTACGCACGGCACGTTCTACCTGATTCGGCCGGACCAGCATGTGTGCGGGCGTTGGCGCAAAGTGGACTCGAACGCTATCGAGCAGGCGTTCAAGCGCGCGCTGTGCGTAGCAGGCACGGCCTGAGCGCGCAAGCTCGCGGGTGCGCGCATAAGCGCACAAGCGCCGCAACCGTATGACTGCATGAGCGCATCAGCGTACGAGTCAAAAAGCAGGAGACAGACATGGCATTGAACACCCAACCGAATCTCGAGCGCCCCGACGATTTCTATGAGGCGCTGATCGACATGCATCGCGATCTGAACGACGCGCAGAGCCAATCAGCGAATGCGCAATTGATCCTGCTGCTTGCCAACCATATCGGCGACTACGCGACGCTGATCGAGGCCATGCAGTACGCGCGCGAAGGTGTGGCCGATGCTCCGGTCCCGAATCAGCCCGAACATCCGCTGGCCGCCTAAGCCGGTGTAAAGAGGCAAGCAGCAAGCAGAACGCGCGCGGCCGCGATGCCGCGCCACTCACAACGGCCACGCGGCGCATCGCTGCGCGCGCGTGCCGTCTCGGCACAACACCCAAGCGGCGCATCAAGACGCCGGACCTACCGGGTCCGTTGGACCCTCACGTTTGGAGAAAACCGATGAGCCAATCTTTCGCCCCCGCGCTGGAGCCGGATGCGTCCGGCACCACTTACGACGACCCGCTGTATCGCAAGGTGACGCTGCGAATCGTTCCGTTTCTGTTCCTGTGCTACGTCGTGTCGTTTCTGGATCGCATCAACATCGGCTTCGCGCAATTGCAGATGAAGCACGACCTCGGTTTCAGCGACGCAATGTATGGTCTCGGCGCGGGGGTCTTCTACATCGGGTATGTGCTGTGCGAAGTGCCGAGCAATCTTCTGCTCGCGCGTTTCGGCGCGCGCCGGACTTTCACGCGGATCATGCTGCTGTGGGGCATCGCCTCGGTCGGCATGATGATGGTCTCCACGCCGACGCACTTCTACGTGATGCGCTTCATGCTCGGCGTGTTTGAAGCAGGCTTCTTTCCCGGCATCGTGCTGTACCTGACCTACTGGTATCCCGCGCGGCGGCGCGCGGCCGTGCTGTCGATCTTCTTTGCGGGCGTCGCGGTGGCGGGCGTGCTGGGCGGCCTGGTGTCCGGCTGGATCATGCGGGACATGGCTGGCGTGCTGGGACTGTTCGGCTGGCAGTGGATGTTCGTGATCGAAGGCGCGCCCGCGATCGTGCTGGGTCTGCTCGCCGCCTTCTATCTGGTGGATGGCCCTCAGCACGCGAACTGGCTGAGCGCGGCGGAGAAGGCGCGGCTGATCGCGCAGCGCGACGACGAGCGCCGTCACGCCTCGCACGCAGACGCGCATTCGTCGCGCTCGCTGATGCAGGCGTTGCGCAACCCGCGCGTCTACCTGTTCGCGTTCATCTACTTTGCGCTGACCTGTGCGTCGTTGACGCTGAATTTCTGGATGCCGCTGATGATTCGCGACTTCGGCGTGCACGACATGCTGGCGATCAGCCTGTACACCGTGATCCCGAATGCGGTCGGGGCAGTGGGGCTGATTTTGATTGCACGTCATTCGGACCGGCGCGGCGAGCGTCGGCGTCACTTTGCCGCTTGCACGATCGGCGGCGGCGTGGCGCTCTCGCTGTTGACGCTGCATCTGAGCAGCTTTCCTGCGATGCTCGCCATCCTCTCGCTCGCCGCGGTGCTGATCTTCGCCGCGCTGCCGATCTTCTGGACGGTGCCGTCCAGCTATCTGTCCGGCACGGCTGCTGCTGCCGGCATTGCGTTGATCAGCAGCATCGGCATTACCAGCGGGATCGTCAGTCCGTGGGTGATCGGTCTGATCAAGACGCACACCGGCAGCATGGACAATGCGCTGTATCTGCTCACCATGTTGCTGATTGTGAGCGGCGTGGCATTGCTGCTCGGCGTGCCGAAAGAGCAGAAAGCCGGCTGACGATGCCGGCGCGCTGCGGATGTCCGTGGGTCGAGTCGCGAGGACCCGTTTGCGTGGCGCGCCGGGCGTGGTCTGCAATGATATTTCCGCGGCACACGTGCGGCGATGAGCGAGTCGGTCCACGCAACTGAACCGCTGCTACAGCCGCTGAAAACGCAAGACGGATCGACCATCGGGAGAAAGATGCGGGTATGCGATTGCCGCTTTGAAACGCAACTAACGGCCAGTCCCGCAAACCGTCCCCGGGTATGATGGCGCGAAGCCACAATCACCCCTCCAGTCCAACCGTTTTGCAGAACTTCAGGTCAGTCGCACCCGCCCATGCCGCCAACCACCCTCGATACCGCACCGAACCCCGCATCCACCGAAACGGCGCAGCGCCTGCCGACCCTCACGCTCGCCGCCGCTCTGTCGCTGGGCAGCGCCATTGCGCTAGGACTCGCGCGCTTCGCCTACGCACTGCTGTTGCCGTCGATGAAGCTCGACCTCGGCTGGAGCTTCGCTCAAGCCGGTGCGATGAACACGGCCAATGCCCTTGGCTATCTACTCGGAGCGCTGGCGTTCCCGCGACTCGCGCGCCGCTGGTCGGCCGGCGCATTGTTCTGCGGCGGTTGTGCGGCCACCGCGCTGCTAATGGCCGGCAGCGGACTGATCGCCGACACCGATTCGCTGCTGACGTTGCGCATGATCACCGGCGTCAGCAGCGCGGCGATCTTCATCAGTGGCGGCGTGCTCGCCGCTCGCCTCGCGTCGGCCCGACCGCACGACGCGGGGCTCGTCCTCGGCTTGTACTACGGCGGCACGGGATGGGGCATCGTGGCGTCCTCGGTGCTGGTGCCGCTGAGTATCGTCAACGCCGCGCACGGCTGGCAATTTGCGTGGTTCGCACTGGCGGCCGCATGCGCAGTGTTCGCGACGGTGGCGATCGGCGCGGCGCGCAGAATCGAAAGCGTGCACGCGAGCGTCGCAGCGGCGGGGCGCGGGCCGGGCCTCGTAGCGGGGCTGCATTGGCCGCGTTTCGGCGCGGCGCTGGCGGGCTATGGCTTGTTCGGGGTCGGCTATATCGGCTATATGACGTTCATCGTCGCGCTGCTGCGCAATGCAGGGATGAGCGCGACGGTCGTAACGTGCTTTTATCTGCTGCTCGGCGTGGCGACCGTGGTGTCGGCGCGTGTGTGGTCCGGGCTGCTCGACCGGATGCGCGGCGGTCAGGCGCTCGCGGTGCTCAATGCGTTGCTGGCCCTCGCGACGGTGCTGCCCGCACTGTTCGCGCAACCGTGGGTGGCGTTCGTGTCGGGGCTGCTGTTCGGCGCGACGTTTTTGTCGGCGGTCGCGTCGACCACGGCGTTCGTGCGCCATAACCTGCCGGCGAGTCACTGGGCCAAAGGCATCAGCGCTTTCACGATCGTATTCGCGTTTGGACAGATCGTTGGGCCGATGGTGATCGGCTGGGTGTCGGACGGCGCCGGTCTTGCGCGAGGCCTGGTTTATTCCGCGTTGCTGCTTGCGGCCGGCGCCGTGCTGGCCGCCTGGCAGAAGCCGCTGCGGGTAGCATGACTCGACGAACGAGCGCGGGCGCGCGATAGCATCAACGGCCCCGCTCGTACTACGTTCTTTAGCTGCCGATGTCCTGATCGATCCTCCGCGTTTTTGTATCGCAATGTATCCACGTCGTCAGTCGGTACATAACGTTGCATTGCTCCTGATTGCGGACACAAGCCCGATACGTCCGCGACGTCTAATACCTCCAGGCCAGACCCACTGGTTTTGCAGAACAGGAACGCAAACAGATGTTTGCGGCAATCCATTCTCTCGAGGTGAAAATCATGAAGGTCGTTCAATCGCTTGTCGTCGCCACGCTAGTCGCCATTCCCGTTTTGTCGTTCGCGCAGTCCAACCAGCCGCTTAACCGTGCCGATGTCCGCGCGCAACTGGTCGAGCTGGAGCGCGCCGGCTACAACCCCGCCAGCGATCAGGCTCAATATCCGAAGAACATCGATGCGGCGCAGGCACGTCTGAATGCGCAACAGAGCCTGTCCGCGTCGTCGTACGGTGGTACGGCGGCGGGCACTTCGGCATCGACTTCGCGCGACACGCAGTCGGATGTCATCGGTCTTGGCGCGGTCTACGCGAAGCCATAAGCAGGGATACGTTCAACGGCCGCGCTGCAGTCATCGCGGCACGTCACGTTGGGCTTCACGATTAAAAGCCCGCTTTCTATAGTTAGAACTGCGTCAAAAGGAGAATAGCCATGCCGGACCCGATCAATATGCGCCGTCGCCGTCTGCTGGGGACCACCGTTGCCGGTATCAGCCTGCTGGAGCTGGGCCTGAGCGGACTCGCTCACGCGCAGTCCAATGCCGCGACGGGCAGTACGAAGGGGGCAGCTGTCGCGGCGTTCGGGCCGATTCGCCAGATCAACGCCGGCACGCTGAATGTCGGCTACGCAGAGGCGGGCCCGCATCACGGGCCGGTCGTCATTCTGCTGCACGGCTGGCCTTACGACATTCACAGCTTCGCGGAAGTGACGCCGCTGCTGGTGGCCGCGGGCTACCGCGTGATCGTGCCGTATCTGCGCGGCTATGGTTCGACGCGTTTTCTCTCCGCCGATACGCCGCGCAATGCTCAGCAAGCGGTGGTCGCGGTGGACATCATCGCGCTGATGGACGCACTGAAAATCGACAAGGCGGTGCTGGGCGGGTTCGACTGGGGTGCGCGCACGGTCAACATCATCGCGGCGCTGTGGCCTGAGCGATGCAAGGCAATGGTGTCGGTGAGCGGCTACCTGATCGGCAGTCAGGCAGCGAACCATGCGCCGTTGCCGCCGAAGGCGGAGCTGGCGTGGTGGTATCAGTTCTACTTCGCCACGGAGCGCGGCTATGCGGGCTATGAAGCGAACCGGCACGACTTCAACAAGCTGATCTGGCAAACGGCCTCGCCGAAATGGCAGTTCGACGATGCGACGTTCGAGCGCTCGGCACAATCGTTCGACAATCCCGACCATGTGGCCGTGGTGATTCACAACTACCGGTGGCGCCTGGGGCTGGCCCAGGGCGAGCCGCAATACGATGAACTGGAAAAGCGCCTGGCGACGGCGCCGACGATCGGCGTGCCGACCATCACAATGGAAGGCGATGCAAACGGCGCGGCGCATCCGGAGCCGGCCGCCTATGCGAAGAAATTCACGGGCAGGTATCAGCACCGCAACCTTGACGGCGGCATTGGACACAACTTGCCGCAGGAAGCGCCGAAGGCCTTCGCCGACGCGATCATCGATGTCACGCGCCTGTAGTTAGTCGCGCCGGCGTCGACACCACGGCGTGGTCAATCGCCGGCGCGCGGTGTCGTGAGATTGGCGCGAAAAGAATCGCGATGAGTGGAGGTCTCGCTCATCGCGATTTTTTTGCGCGCCGCACTGGAGCAGCGCGCCACTGCTTTTAGACGACCGTGATCACAACGTCGATATTGCCGCGCGTCGCTTTCGAGTAGGGGCAGGTCTGGTGCGCCATCTCGGCCAGCGCCTCTGTGACTTCGCGATTGGCACCCGGCAGATTGACGTTCAGACGCGCCCGCAGAAAATAGGCGTCACCGCTCATCGCGAGATCGATCTCCGCATCGACGGACGTGTCATGCGGCAGCGCGACTTCCATCTTCCTGGCAGCGAGCCCCATCGCGCCGATGAAGCAGGCCGACCAGCCCGCAGCCAGCATTTGCTCCGGATTCGTACCGCCGGCGGCACTGGCGGGCGGCGAGAGTTTCACGTCGAGCCGGCCATCGGAGCTGCGCGACGCTCCATCGCGGCCGCCGGTGGTGTGAGTCTTGCCGGTGTACAACACTTTATCGAGTCCGGTCAGCACGCATCGCCTGGGGCCCGTCCCGACATCACAGCAAAGAGCCAGCATCAATCCTTTTGGGCGAGCAAAGCCTGAATCGCGGCTTCCGTTTGCGCATAGTCGCCTTCGCCGAAGTGCGTGTAAGCCACCTTGCCTTTCTTGTCGAGCAGATAAAACGCCGGCCAGTACTGGTTGTTGTAAGCGCTCCACGTCGCGTACTGGTTGTCCTGCGCCACGGGATAAGTGATACCGAAGCGCTTGATCGCGGTCTTGACGTTGTCGGTATCGCGCTCGAACGGATATTCGGGCGTGTGCACCCCGATCACCGCCAGGCCTCGATCCTTGTATTTCTGATTCCACGTCTTCACGTACGGCAGCGTATTGATGCAATTAATACAGGTGTATGTCCAGAAGTCGACCAGTACAACCTTGCCTCGTAATTGCGCAAGCGTGATCGGATCGCTGTTCAGCCATGTTGAAATACCGGTGAATTCCGGGGCGGGCGGCCCGTCCTTCAACGGTGCGCCGAGAGCGGCGGTGCCTGTAGCCGCCCCGGCGGCAAAAGTTACGGCTATAGCGAGTGTCTTGAGTGGGGAGAGCATGTCAAGTCCTTCGGTTGGCTGGTATGGCCTATTGGAACGCCCGTGCGTATCCGGCATATGTCGGCAATGGCGTGCGCTTGCAATGTTTTGTGTCTGCGGCAGGCCGGGATACACTGCGACACAATTCGCCGTACAAGCCAGGCTATAAAGCAGCCATGCCGTGACAATGGTGCATGCGCGGGACGATTCGCCGCTTCATACGAGCCGGGCGCGAATGAAAGATCACGAGAGACAACGCCAAGATGGACACTACCGATCACGTACTGATCGTCGACGACGACCGCGGCATTCGCGAATTGCTCGCCGGCTACCTCGAGAAGAACGGCATCCGCGTTTCGCTCGCCGCCAACGGCCGTCAGATGCGCGCCGCGTTGGACCAGGGCGCGCCCGATCTGATCGTGCTGGATCTGATGCTGCCTGACGAAGACGGACTGGTGTTGTGCCGCGAATTGCGTGCCGGCAAATTCCGCGCGGTGCCCATCCTCATGCTCACGGCCCGCGATGAAGAAGCGGACCGGATTCTCGGCCTGGAAATGGGCGCCGACGACTATCTGACCAAACCGTTTGCCGCGCGCGAATTGCTCGCGAGGATTCGCTCGGTGCTGCGCCGCGCGCGCATGCTGCCGCCGGGCATGCAGGTGACGGAATCTGTGCAAATGCTGGAATTCGGCGATTGGCGGCTCGACACCACCGCGCGCCATCTGCTGGACGCGGAGGGCACGATGGTCGCGCTGAGCGGCGCCGAGTACCGTTTGCTGCGCGTGTTTTTGGATCATCCGCAGCGGGTGCTGACGCGCGATCAATTGCTCAACCTGACCCAGGGGCGCCAGGCGGATCAGTTCGACCGCTCCATCGACCTGATGGTGAGCCGCCTGCGCCAGCGCTTGCGCGATGTCGCGCGCGAGCCGCGCTACATCAAGACGCTGCGCAGCGAGGGCTATGTGTTTTCCGCCGCCGTGAACGCCGTGGGGGACCCGCAATGAACGCGCGCGCGTGGCTGCATTGGCCGCGCTCGTTGTTCGCGCGCCTCGCGGTGATTCTGTTCGTAGGACTCGCACTGGCGCAGACGCTATCGTTCTGGCTCACGATGACCGAGCGCGACCAGACGATGACGCACGTCATGATGGGCTATATAGAACGCGAGGTCGCGAGTTCGGTAGCACTGCTCGATCACTTGCCGGCCGACGAGCGCGCGCAGTGGCTGCCGCGTCTCGCGCGGCGCAGCTATGAGTTCATTCTTGGGCCGGGCGTTGCCGGCGCGCCGGTCGATGCAGGTCTGTCGGCGCGCGTGGCGCAATCCATCGGCGACGGCATCGGCACGCGCTATCCGTTGACGGTGAACGCAGTCCCTGGCGAGCGCGAACGCCTGCAGGTTCATCTGCGATTGAGCGACGGCACGCCGCTGACCATCGACCTGCGGCCGATGTCGGGTGCGCCGCTGTCGCGCTGGCTGCCGCTCGTGCTGCTGCTGCAACTGATCGTGCTCGCCGGCTGCTGCTGGCTGGCGGTGCGGCTCGCGACGCGTCCGCTGCATCAGCTGGCAGTGGCGGCCGATGCGCTGGGTCCTGACCTGAAGGCGAACCGGCTGCCTGAAGGCGGACCGTCGGAAGTCGCGCGCGCGGCGCGTGCCTTCAATGCGATGCAGGACCGCATCGCCACCTATATGACCGAGCGCATGCAGATCCTGGCGGCGATTTCGCACGACTTGCAAACGCCGATCACGCGCATGCGCTTGCGCATCGACGTGATGGACGACGAGCCGCAAGCTGTCAAGCTCAGACAGGATCTGCACGAGATGCAGGCGCTGGTCAAAGAGGGCGTGACGTACGCGCGCACGATGCACGGCACCACCGAGATGCCATGCCGGATCGACCCCGACGCGCTGTTCGACAGCCTCGTTTGCGACTACGTCGACGCGGGCCAGCCCGTGTCCCTGCATGGCCGCTTCGGCACGTCGCTGACGACGCGCCCGCAGGCGTTGCGCCGCATCGTGGGTAACCTCGTCGACAACGCGTTGAAGTTCGGCGGGTCGGCGCAGATCAGCATCGCCGAGCTGCACGACGGACAGACCACGGTGAGCGTGTTCGACCGCGGCCCCGGCATACCGGATGAGTCGCTCGAAGCAGTGTTCGAGCCGTTCGCGCGGCTGGAAACATCGCGCAATCGCCACACGGGCGGAACGGGGCTGGGTCTCGCTATCGCACGGCAACTCGCGCTTGCAATGGACGCAACGCTGACGCTGCATAACCGGGTGAGTGGCGGGCTTGAAGCCAGGTTGACGCTTAGAAACCTGAGTTAGAGAACGCCTCGACTTCCTGCCGCTCGCCATGCGGCGCGACCGCATCGCGCCTGCTGCGCCATCTTCTGGCTCAGCCTCGACTTCGTTGACGCGTCTTGCGCTTGCTTCGTTCATTCGCCTGCGGCGCCGCGAACATCGGCATACGCTGCTCGATCCATTTGAGCAATTCGAGCGGACCGGGCGCGAGCGGCCTGTCGGCTTTGACCCGTACGCGTGCCTGCGCGCCTTCGAACAGCGGATGCGCGATCGGCACTATAGTCAGTTCGCCGCTCGCCAGTTCACGGTATGCGGCGATCTCGCCGATCAGCGTCATGAAGTTGCCTGCAGTGACGACCCGTTTCAACGTGCCGAGTCGTTGCGCCGGGTCGCTATCCGAGTTTACTTAGGAAAACAGCTATGCCGGACGAGATCAATATGCGGTGAAAGGCACGCGCAGAGAAGGTTATTGCACTTGCCCTTCGCTACGGTGAGAACTGCAAGCCGCCGAGGCCTTGGTCCGCTCAACCTCTTTTAATCGGCGTTTTGATCGGACTCTGTACTGCGACATTGCGATACACGTCGCGACAAAACTGCATGCCGTTGCCATGCGCGCCGTTGACCGCCGACGTGATGTGCACAGTTCCTTCCACAGGTCGAGGCGAATTGGGATTGACGAGCGCGGCGTCGATCGCAAACGGATCGGTTGGCGGCGCGCGCATGATGCCGATGCCTTTGATCGTCACAGTAAAGCCGGGGTCCGGCACGCGGGGACCGTGGCTCGCCGCGACGTCGAAATTGACGTTGAGCGTCCAGAAACCCTCGTGAATATCCTGATCAATGATGATGGCCTTCACCACGTCCTGGTGCGACAGTGTGTACTCGGTGTTTGCCATAATCCCTCCTTCCTCGTGCGCGCGGCGCACGTGTGCAGAAATGGCATTTTGCGGACTGGTGAACTAGTTTTACGCGCTATTTTGCGCAGTGCAAGCAGAAACGCGCGTCTGCCAACGGGTAGCGCCAAGCCTGCGTGAACCGGTGCAGACATGCGAAAGGCGACGCCGCAAACGTGGGCATCGCCTTTCATCCAGCCGTTGATCGAACTACATCGCAATAGAGGGACCGTCGCATCGACGGCATGCGCCTGCGGCGCGTGGGTTAGTGAAAGATCAGATAAAGGATGACGAGTACGATCAACGGTACGCCAAGCAACCAGCCGAGTAGGTAAGGCATGATGTGACCTCCTTTCGTATCGAAGTTTGAATACGATGGTGATTCAGCATGCACCGTGCCCGACCTGACTCAAGTGACGCCGCAAGATGTGGGTGAGGCAGGCAGCGGGCCGCACGACGCATCGCTAACCGTTATCGGCAAAGCACGGATACAAGGTCATCCCGCCGTCGACGAACAAGGTCGTGCCGACCACGTAGTCGCTTTCATCCGAAGCGAGCCAAACGGCGGCCTTGCCGATGTCCTCCACGTCGCCCACGCGGCCATATGGAATCAACAGCAATAGTTTGGCGAGCGCGTCGGGCGTGTCCCACGCGCTCTCATTGATCGGCGTGCGGATCGCACCGGGCGCTATGGAGTTCACACGAATGCGCTCGGGCGCGACTTCCTGCGCGAGCGATTTCATGAACATTTGGATGCCGCCCTTCGAAGCCGCGTAATTGACGTGTCCAGCCCACGGAATCACTTCGTGAACGGAGCTCATACAAATGATCTTGCCCAACGCTTTGGACCCGGGGCTGGGTCCGCGTCGGCGGAATTCCTTGACGGCTGCCTGGCTCGTCAGGAACTGGCCAGTCAGATTGGTCGACAGCACGGTTTGCCAATCGTGCAGCGTCATTTCCGCGAACGCGCTGTCTTTCTGCAAGCCCGCATTCGCCACCACGATATCGACACTGCCGAAACGCGCACGGCACGCAGCGAACATCGCGTCGACCTGTGCGGGATCGGACACGTCCGCTCGATGCGCGAACGCTGCGCCGCCCGCTTGCTCGATATCGCTGGCGAGCTGCTCGGCTCCTTCGGAATGCGAATGATAATTCAGCACCACGGCCGCGCCCGCTTGCGCCAGCGATCTTGCGACGCCATGGCCAATGCCCGAATTGGCGCCAGTGATCAACGCGACCTGGTTGGCGAGTAACTTTTCCATTGGATGCTCCGGCGTGACAGGGTGCGTCGGGGGTCCTAATGCGACGGCGCCGCCGGCTCCCATGCGGCGCATTGCATGGGGGCCGGCGGCTGCACTGAGTTGAGCCTGGCTAGCGATCGGCTCGCGCTGGCTAGATGACGCCGGCGATGAGCAGCACGATCACCACGATCAGGACAACGCCGAGCCCGCCGGTTGGACCGTAGCCCCAAGCGCGGCTGTGCGGCCAGGTCGGAAATGCGCCGATGAGCAGAAGAACCAGCACGATCAGAAGAATAGTTCCCAACATATTGATGACCTCCGTCTGGTTGACAAGGATCTGCTTCCAACCACGCCGCTTGTGGCGGCATCGCGCTGAAAGCAGTACCGCTGACTCTATCAAGCAAACGGCATGCCTGGCGCGCGGTGTCGAATGCGCAAGCGCTCGAACCCGTCGTCCATCCCGCTCACGCAGACAGGCGGCGCGCCGTGCCGAAACGCGATACCACGAAGTCCGCGATAAAAGCGATCGCAAGCGCCGCGGCTTCATGCGCTTCGTGCGTAGGCGTCGAAGTTTTGTATCGGTCGATATACAACGGCATTAGATATCGACTGATACAGCAAGCAACAGGGACATCGGCACCTATCCCGCGCGCCGCTCAGAGCGCCTGGCGGGGGGCGGGAGCGGCTGCGAGGGCGGCTGTGCGTCCACGTCCGCGTCGGTTTCCATCGGGCCGACTCGCACCGGCGGCACGAACCAGGCAAGGCACAGCCCGAGCAGCGCGGCGCCGCCCGCGACGAGAATGCCGATATGAATCGACTGCACGAGCGCTTCGCGCGCCGAGTGCATCATCGCGTCGCCCGCGTGGCCGGTGCTTACCAGACGATTGATCAGTGCGGCCTGTTCGGCGCGGTCCACGAGCAGTTCGGGACTCGCGAACGATTTGAACCACTGCGTCGCCTGGTACGAATCGAGCGAGCGATGCACGCCGCGCGAGTAGAGGTGGCCGAGCAGCGCGCCGGTCATCACCGTGCCGAGCATGCCGCCGAACGTGCGCAGCGATTGCAGCAATGCCGTGGCCGCGCCGACGTTGCCGTGTGCGGCGATCTGCTGCGAGCACACGGTCAGGCTGGTGGCGACCAGACCGAGTCCGAGGCCGCTTATGCCCATGCACGACATCCAGACCAGATGCGGTTCCGTGCCCCGCAGCACCACCACACCGAGACAGGCGAGCGCGCACAGCGCAAAGCCCGCGTACATGATCGCGTTCGCGCGCCGGATGCGCGTGACGATGCGATTGTTCAGCACGCTGCCAACGGTCGTGCCGAGCAGCAGCGGCGTGATCAGCATGCCCGAGTCGTGTGCCGACATCGCGTAGCCGCCCTGAAACAGCAGCGGCACATAGAACACCAGCGAAAAGAGCGCGAAACCGCCCAGCACCGACATGGCGAACAGCGCGCATAGCTTGCGGTCAAGCAGCATATCGACTGGCACGATCGGATCGCCGACACGCCGCTCCCACAGCCAGAGGATCGACGTGCAAGTTGCCGTGAGGATGGCCAGCGCGATGGTCGTGCCGTCGACGCCGCGCCTCGGAAGTTCTTCGATCAACACCTGCACCGCGCCGAACGTGACCGCCAGCACGAGCGCGCCGAGCCAGTCGAGCCGCACCGGACCCTTGCGCCGCAGCTCGCGCAGCGGCGGCAAATAGCGCAGCACGAATAGCAGCGACACCACACCGATGGGCACGTTGACGAAGAACACCAGCCGCCAGCCGCCGTATTGCGTCAAGAGGCCGCCGAGCGTCGGGCCCACCATGTTGGCCAAGCCGAACGACGATGTGACGAACACCAGCCAGCGCAGCCGCAGCTTCGGATTCGGAAACAGGTCGGCGACGGTGGCGAAGACCGTGCCGATCAGAATGCCGCCGCCGATGCCCTGCAGACCGCGCGCAATCACCAGCGCGAGCATGCTGCCGGCAAGCCCGCACAATACCGACGCACCGCTGAACAGCAGGATGGCCGCGATCAAAAACGGCTTGCGGCCGAACAGGTCACCCAGGCGCCCGAAGATCGGAATCGTGATGACGGAGGCGAGCATGTACGCGGTCGCCACCCACGCATACAGATCGAAGCCCCGCAGATCGGCGACGATGCGCGGCAACGCGGTGCCGACGATGGTTTGATCCAGCGCCACCAGCATCGCGACGAAGGCGATGCCGAGCATCGCCAGCAGCGATTCGCGGAACGGCAGCCGTTGGCCCCTGGGCGCGGGGGAATGAAGCGCGGTGAACCGGGCGGGCATGACAGGACGGTGGTCAGTTCGAGTGATCGGGCTGATCGGCGAGCGGCGCGGCCGCGCTCACTGGCGGCCCGCCTGGTGTGCGCCGAGTGCGGCGCCCAACTCCTCGTCGGTGAGCGCCGGGAAGATGCGCATCGTCAGCAGGTCGCCCCATGCGAGCGATAGTGCCGCGAGTTTGCTGGTGTCGTCCGTCTCGATGATCGACACGCCTCGCAGTCCGCCGATGGCGTGCCATCGTCCTAGCAACTGAACGCCGTCTGGCAACGGGGCGCCGGATTTCATGAAGCGTTCGATTACCGCATTTTCCGCGGTGGGCAGACCTTTCCATTGCACGATGAATTTCATGGCGTGTCTCCAGCATGGATCGGCGATGCCGGCTCGTGGCGTGCCGCAATCTCGCCGGTGTTGCGCGGCGCGTCGACTGCCGGGTGCCGCGAGCAACTGCTACGCCATCGGGCTGTCCGGATAGCGAGGTATCGCGTGGGCTGCTGCCGGACCGCACGCAAGAAACCACGTGGCGTCATAAGCATCATAGGTGAGCGCGACGAGGGCAGCGTCGCCGCGAGCGGACATTGACCAGGTAATGGCACCGGCACCCTGGGCACATGTATGTGATCGGGTACCGGCGTTTTTAATTGCGGACCTCTCGCACGTCCTACAAATAGGTGCCTTTGATGCGGCCTTCGAAGATTGCGGTGTTGATGTCCCAATCGTCGACGTGGGCCGTCGAGCCGTTGTCCACGGTGACGACTACCGAACGGCCGCCGCGCAGCGTCTTCATCTGTTCTGCGGTGAGCGTGACTTCGTCGTGGGGGCTATGCGCGCGACGGGGCAAATCTTTGATAACGACAGTGGCTTTCATGGCGATACTCCTTGAAATGGTCGGGCGAGCAGGGTGCGATGCTCAGCCGTATTTCTGCAAGGCCTATGCCATTGCGGGCGCGGCTCGCGCCGCAACTGCGCCGGTTTCGGCAACGCGAGGCCAGACAAGGATGTGCGCCGCACACGGGTGCGGCACGGCGCGCGCTCGATGCGAAGCCACGCCGGTCTGTTGGCTGGGTCCCGACGCATCGCGCTCAAATGGTTGGATCGCCACGCAGCTTCTGACGACGCAAACGCAAACGCAAACGGCACGCGTGGATCACGCGTGCCGCTGCCATGACCAACCCGATGCGGTGCTAGCCGCGTTGCCGATTGCGCGGCATGGCCGCCTTGGCAATCGCATGATGTGCGGTGGGAAAGCCGGGCGGATATTCGACGATGCGCGTCGAGGCCGGCACCAGAGGCGCGGCGCTGGTAGAGCGCACACCGACGCGCGCCCCGCCGACGATCGCGGCCATCGCCTCGCGGTCGAGTTCCACGCTGTCGGCCAGGTCCTTGATGATGAGCTTTGCCATGGCGGCTCCAGAAATGAAGTCGGGCGGCCGGCCATCGTCATGGTCCGGCCGCCGCTCGAGTGTGTCGTTTTGCATTCGGTGGTCTCGTCGCACTATGAGTATAGGAAATCCGCTTGCGGGTTGCGCGGCTCGCGTAGCCGCGATGACCTGGCGCCAGTCGGGTACCCCGTTCCCGCGCTGCTGCCGGTTGTCACACCGCCGCGTTGTTGGTGCCCTTGAGGACCGGGCTTACGTCCAGATGCAGCGGCGGCAGAACGTTGGCGCCGATCATGCCGTTGCCGTTGAGCGCGGAGACGCTCACGTACTGCATCTGGTTCAACTCCTGGTTGATGTTCACATTGACGTTGACGTTGGCGAGAGCGCCGAGGCCGGTCGCCGATTGAAGGCTGGGCACACTGCTGCCGGTGCCGCCGACCACCGCGCACATCGCGCGGCGGTCGAGTTCGCGGGCGCTGGGCAGATCGCGAATCATGAGGGATGACATGGTGATTCTCCAAAGTTGCGCGAGAGATGGGCGTGGTCGGCGCGAGGCGAAGCGCTCCGCGAATACGGACGCTTCGCCTCGTCGCAGGTTACGCGTGGATGTTGTTGCTGGACTGGACGTACGGATCGACCGTCGAGGTGATGCCGGCCGCGAACGCAACGTTGTTGCCGTTGGCGTTTTGCAGGTTCAGTTCGTTGCTGATCAGTTGCGTCGCATCGATCTTCTTGCTGTTGTTCGGCGCATAGACCGGGCTGAAGCTGTAGTACGAGACCGACGGGCCGGAGCCGCCGCGCACGGCGCTCATGGCCTTGCTGTCGAGTTCTTCGGTAATGGACAGGTCTTTGATGGTCAGCGTCTTCATGGTAAGTCTCTTGGAAAGAATGATCGCGGTCCTGCGACTGGGTTCGAGCAATTTGTCTGCTCGGGTGTCACTAACGCACGGGCTGTGCCAGTTTTATTCAAGATTCCTGATAAAGTTGACGAATCCCCACTGCGTAAGGCCTGCGGCTTGCATCGAGCGAGCGGAGAGAACGCGGCGGCATGCGGGGTCGCTCGAAAAGCGGTGGCGCCGGTCCGACACCCGGCCGTTTGCTGTCGGATGCCGTGCGACACCGGCAGGCGGCGCCCGCCCGGCGCGGCACGGGCCGATCCTGGTTTGCGAAAGCGCGGGCCGGGGACTAGTATCGAAGCGGCACATGTAACCGGTTACGACAGGTTTTCTATCAGCCCGCGTGGCTTCGGTCGCATGCGATCCGGCCCAACGGCAGCGGCGGCGCTTCGCACAAATGGCTAGCCTTGCGCGTGTGATTCACGACTATCAGACCGGCGAGCTGTCCCGTGACGAGTTCGTCGCTCGACTCGACAGCACGTTGACGACCGGAGGGCTCGGTCCCACGCAGCTGCTGGAGATGCTCGGCGCGGCGCATCGTCACGCGCCGTTGCCCGAGGATCTATACGTGGAAGTGCGGCGGCGTATCGAGCAGTTGCGCGTGTCGAACGTCGCGGCGGGGGGCGACGAAACGGGCATTCAGACATCGGTGGAGATTCCGTCGGCGCGTCCAGCGAGTGGGGGCGCTGCGAGCAGCGGGAGCCATCCGGGCGACGCACGCAATACCGCCAACGCACCGGGTGCCATGGCGCACGACCCGATCAAAGGCACCGGCGACACGCTGAACAACCGTTTCGTGCTAGAGGAATGTCTCGGCGTCGGCGGTATGGGCACCGTGTACAAGGCACTCGATCTGCGCAAGCTCGAAGCATCGGATCGCAAGCCGTATCTCGCGATCAAGGTGCTCAACGTCCAGTTTCGCGGCAATCCCAATTCGCTCGTCGCATTGCAGCGCGAAGCGCGCAAGGCGCAGGTGCTCGCGCACCGCAACATCATCACGGTGTACGACTTCGACCGCGACGGACCGATCGTCTATCTGACCATGGAGTATCTGAGCGGCAAGCCGCTCAGCCAGTTGCTGCGCACGCCGGGCTATCAGGGCATGCCGGTGCGTGCGGCGCTGCCGATCGTGCGCGGCATGTGCGCGGCGCTCGCTTATGCGCACGAGCGCGGCTTCGTCCATTGCGACTTCAAGCCCGCCAACGTGTTTCTGACCACCAGCGCCGAAGTCAAGGTGATCGACTTCGGCATTGCGCGCGTGTTTCAGCGGCCCGAGGAAGAGAGCGACGCGACGGTGTTCGATCCGGGGAGCCTTGGCGCGTTGACGCCTGCCTATGCAAGCCCGGAGATGATCGAGCATCGCGAGCCGGACCCGCGCGACGATATCTATGCGCTCGGCTGCATCACCTACGAGTTGCTGACCGGCCACCATCCTTTCGATCGGCTCTCGGCGACCCAGGCCCGCAACGCCGACTTCAAGTTACAGCGGCCCCCCAACCTCGATTCGCGACAATGGCGCGCGTTGCGCGCGGCGTTGTCGTTCGATCGCAACGTGCGCATGCCGAGCGTGGTGCGCTTTCTCGCGGAGTTCGACAACGAAGCCCGCGCGGAGAAGTCGGGCGCGCTGGCGAAGGCGGGGCTGGCCAGTTTGGCCGTGGTGTGCGCGGCGGCGGTCGGCGTGTTCGCGTTGCGCTCGGGGCCGGGGCGGCAGGGCACTCTGCCGACGGATATGGCGGCGTCGCGGGCGCTGGCGGATCGGGCGACTCGGGCGAGCGTCGCGGCGGATGCGGGTTCGGCGGTGGCCGTTACGCCAGGCGTTGCGCCGACCGTGGCGGCATCCGTTGCGCCAGGGGTTGCGCCAACCTCGGCGGCCTCCGTGACTCAAGGCTCAGCGCCTGCCGAGACGAGCGCGACAGCGGCTGCGAGCTCGCCGCCGACCGCGCTCGCCACATCGCCCACTCCGTCAGCGCCCACGCCATTAGCGCCCGCGCCCAAGCCCGCGCTGAGCCTCGCCGCGATTGCGCCCATGTTGGCGCAAGTGCCATGCTCCGCACTATCGGCCAACGTGCAGGACCACGCGCTAACGGTGCGGGGTTTCATTTCACAGCGCTATGGCGCGGCGCATCTGAAGGACACGTTGGCGTCGTTGCCCGGCGTCGATACGCTGACGCTCGAAGCCCAGCCGCTCGCCGACGACAAATGCGAGGTGGTCAAGACGCTCGCGCCGTACTGGATTCGCAACTGGCAAGCGGGGCGTACTGCGGCTGTGCATGTGCGGCCGGCCGGCGGTCAGTTGCGCGAGGGCGAGCCGCTGGTGGTGGACGTGACTACGCCGGGCTTCGACTCGTATGTGAATGTCGACTACTATCAGCTCGATGGCAGCGTCGTGCATATGGTGCCGAGCCCGCGCGCGAAGGACAATCAGGCGCCGCCGCACTACACGGCCACGATCGGCAGCGCTGGCGACTGGATCATTTCGAAGCCGTTCGGCGCGGAGATGGTAGTCCTGCTGATTACGCCGGCGCCGCTATTCGACAAGCCGCGTCCGGAAGCCGAACCGCGCGCTGATTATCTGCGTGCGCTCGATACGCGGCTCACTCAAATTGGCGGTAAATACGGCCAGGATCGCACGGTCGCCGACTTCGCACCCATCACGACCAAGCCTCGCACGCCCTGAGCGCCGTGAAGGCAGCCAACGATGCGACCTTGCTTCATCGCACCGCCAGGCATCGTTTTCGAAGCCGCGGTACGGTACGCATGCGTCACTTGAGCTCTTTGACGACCCGAAAGCCATCCTGCGACTGACGCACGCCCGCGCTGTACTTGAAGCGCGTTGCGGTGAGCATGTAGCCGCTGCCTTCGCGCCATGAGCCGCCGCGGATCACGCGCATGTCGCAGCCGGGGCTGTCCCACGCGTGACCGTCCACGGGCGCCCCCTGGTAGTTGTTGTGCCAGCAGTCGGCGGTCCACTCCCAGACGCTGCCGTTCATGTCGTACAGGCCGAGCGGATTGGGCGTGAACGATCCGACCGGCTCCGGTCCTTCCTTGTGCCACGGCTCGCCGCAGTCCTTGCAATTGGCGCTGCCCTTGCGCATCTGGTCGCCCCACCAGTAGGCGGTCGTGGTGCCGGCCCGGTCAGCGTATTCCCATTCGGCCTCGGTCGGCAGACGGTACGGTTTGCCCGTGGCTTTGCTTAGCCATTTGACGTATTGCTGCGCGTCGTCCCAACTCAGGTCGCGCGCCGGCGCGGCCTTATTCGCGTTGCTCTCGGGCGTCAGCTTCTGGCATGCATTGGCCGCCACGCAGGCGTTCCATTGCTCCACCGTCACCTCGTATTTGCCGATCGCAAACGGCGCGCCGATGCTCACATGATGGACCGGCTTTTCGGAAGGATCGTCGGCGCCGTTGCCCATCATGAACGAACCAGCGGGCACCGGAACCATGATCGGGCAGATGGCGCAGTCACGACTTTCGCCGGCGCTGGGGCCGTGCGCGGCAGGGGGTTTCTGTGCGACAGCGGCAGCGGGCGGCGTGGCGGGTGCCGTGGTGGCAGGTGCCGCTGCGGGCGTTGGAGTGGGCGCCGTGCGCGCGTGCTCCGGCGCCGGGGCGTTGCCTGGTGCGCTGGCAGGCGCAGCCGGTCGAGCCGTTTGCTGCGCCGGTGTGGCTGCAGGCGTCGCGCTCGCCGCCGCCCGCAAACGGTCGATACGCGCATGAGCGAGCGTCGCGAAGCGGCCGTTCGGATACGCCTTCAGATACGCTTCGTAGTCGGCCGGGTAGTTGCTGTCCTTGATCGATTCCCAGAAGGTGATTTCGTATTGCTCGCTACTGTCTTTCGGCAAGATGCCTCGGCTGTGCAGCATGACGACGGGATCCTCGTCATCGGCCCGCGCGAGCCGCGCGCTGGCCTCGCGCTGAGCAGCACCGCCCAGTTCGACCGATAGAGGAAGCGCCGCAGCAATCCACGGTCTTTGCGCGCCGCGGGTCGCAAACTGAACTTGCGCGGCGACATGTTCGAACAGGCTGCCCAATGTATGCGGCGCTGCTCCGTTCAGCGCATGCAGCAATGCGTTCGTATAGATCCCGTGCTTCGCCCCGTCCGCCGCGAAGCTGCCAGGCGCGGTCGCATAGGCGATCAGCGTGTCGGTTGGCGGGGCGGGTGGGTCAGCGGTTGCATCGTGCAGGAATGGGTCGTTCAGGCAGGTATCGAGAATCACGACATTGAGCCGGCCGGCGCGCGGCGCCTGCATCGCCTGCAATACGCTTTGCAACTCGATACCGCGGCTTGCCAGCGAAGCCGGCAAGCGCGCATCCACTCCGGCAGACATCAGCAGAGTCCGCCCGCCGATCTGCATGCCGTGTCCGCCAAAATAGAACAGCGCAACTCCGCCCGAGCGCAAGCGCTCGCGGAATTCGCCGAGTGCTTGCCGCATCGCTTGCGGCGAGGCGTTCGTGAGCGTGACGACTTCGAAGCCGAGTGCACGAAGCGAGTCGCGCATGGCTTGGGCGTCGCGCGGCGCATTGTGGGCGAGCGGGCCGGTGGAGTCGCCATATGCGCCGTTGGCAATCACGAGCGCTATACGTCGGGACTGCGAGTGATGGTGCGGTGGCGTGAGCGGCGTAAGTGGCGAGGCCGCGGTGTTCACGGCAGTTGCAACGGCCCCGGTCAGTGCGTCTGGCGCCATCCACTGCGCGTGTTCGCGTGGCGGCGCGGCGGCGCAAGCATTGCCCCATTGCGCCTGTATTGCTGCGGCCATACACACCAGCAGGAATATTCGCCACATCTTCACATCCTGTTTGTACCGGACAGAACTTAGGCATTCGATAACCGCGCTGCGCGCAGCATTCGCCCAGGCAATTCCGGCGAAGCATCGATGCCACCGACCATCCATCTGCGACCTGTCAATAACGATAGCACGCGCTTTGCGCGTCACAACCATCGCGTGTGGACGGCGCTCCTACGGTGAACGAACGTGGCGTATCTTTTTGGCAAGTTACGACCTAAGCTAATTCACAAAGTAACGCCGCGCAGTCTCACAAAGTAACGCCGGACAGTCGTTTTAATAGCGCGGCCGTTTAGTCATCCGCGCCTGCGAGGTCCAGTCGCAGCAGGTGGCTCGCCTTCACGCAGTCGAGGCGGCCACGACCGCTCTTCGAGAGAGTGCGCTATGCGAAGAAAAACCCTTACTCCCAGTGCTTTCGACGCAGGCCGTCCGCCGCACGCGCGCCGCCGCCATGCGTTGCGTGCCGCCATGTGCGCGGCGCTGCTCGCGACGCTCGGCAGCTTCGCGCCATTGCGCGCCGCGCTGGCGGAGCAGACCGCGTCGCCGCCCGGCGCGCAGGAATACATCATCTGGCCATCGGATGGTGCGGTGATTCACGGCGGCAAGCTGTGGGTGCGCATGGGCTTGCGCAACATGGGCGTGTGCCCCAAGGGTGTCGTGTTTCCGAACACCGGCCATCACCATCTGCTGATCGACACCGACTTGCCGCCGCTCGACCAGGAGATACCCTCGGATCGCAACCACCTGCACTTCGGCGCGGGTGAGACGGACGCGCGCATCGAGTTGCCACCGGGCAAGCATACGTTGCAACTGATTCTCGGCGATCACAACCATGTGCCGCACGTGCCGCCTGTGTATTCGAAGAAGATCACCATCACCGTGCAAAAAGACTAGCGCGACCGGTTAGCTGGAAACGGCTTCGCCCACACGGAGAGACCTCATGTACAAGATCATCGCGGTCGCGGCGCTTATGGCATTGGCTGCATTGGCGGCATGGGCCGCGCCCGGACTGGCTGCGGCCGGCACGACGCCGGCCCCTGCGGGCGCGCACGCGTATATCGGCTATCCCAACGACGGCCAGGTCGTGCCCGCCAACAAGCCCTTCCGTGTCTGGTTCGGCTTGCGCTTCATGGGGGTGGCGCCGAAAGGCGTCAAGTATCCGAACACCGGCCATCATCATCTGCTGATCGACACCGACTTGCCGCCGCTCGATCAGGAAATTCCGTCGGACCGCAATCATCTGCACTTCGGTGCAGGTGAAACCGAGACGATGATTCAGCTTCCACCGGGCAAGCACACGTTGCAGCTGCTGATGGGCGATGACATGCATGTACCGCACAATCCGCCGGTGTATTCGAAGAAGATCACGGTGATTGCGCGCTGAGCCGGCGCGCAGCGCGCTCCGCTCGACTACGGTCGCGCGGCGGCCAACAGCTTGTCGGCGGATGTTGGCTGCGAACCACCATCGCGTGATCGCGGTGTTGACGCTACGGGGGTGCGAGAAGTGGCGGCATCCCGCCCAAGCCCTTGATACACGGTGCTTTTGGAGATTTCTTAGGATCGGAAAGCAAGACTGGCACAGCCCATGCGTTATTGACATCCGAGCAGACAAGTTGCTCGAACCCAAACGCAGTACTGCGCTTTTCCCTTCCCAGGAGATTTACCATGAACACGCTGATGATCAAAGACCTGTCCATCACCGCCGAACTCGACAGCAAGGCCATGAGCGCCGTGCGCGGCGGCAACGGCTATCCGTCGTCGTCGTACTTCAACTTCATGCCGGTGTATGCGCCGAACAATAGCAAGACCGTCGACGCCACCCAGCTGATCAACACGTCGATGACGCTTCAGAATGCCAACGGCAACAACGCGGCGTTCGTGTCGGGCATCACGACGACCATGAATCCGCGTATCGAATCGAGCAACAACATCTACGTGCATTAAGACGTGCACTAAGCAGCGCGGACCACGCGCGGCCCCGACAGCCTGCGCGTGGTGCCACTGCACCGGCCGCTTACTAAAAAAACAGCTCCTTCAATCGTCCTTTCCACGCACCCGTCGCGTCACCGCCCGCTCCCCACGCCAACCTGCCCGCCCGCTTCGATGACGAAGCCGCGCAGGAGATGTCTTGTCCGAAGGCAGCGTTCTTTTCGTGCAGCGAAGCAGGTGTCATCGGAGACTATCGTGTCAGCGTTGCTTGATTTACCGGTCTGTCAGCGCTTGGGCTTCTTCACGACATCGACGCAGCGTGAGCGCGCGGTTGCGCCGCCGCGTGCGAGCGGCCGGGCTCGCATTGGCGCCGCGTGGCGCGGCGTCTGCGCCGCAACGGCATGCGCGCTGTCGCTTTGTGCGTGCGTCGATGTCAGCATGCCCGCTTACAAGCGGCCGGACACGCCCGCCAAAGCGTCGTGGTCGGATCAGAAGGGCGCGCCCGTGTCGGCTGCCGCGACCATCGTGCCAGACTGGTGGAAAGGGTTCCACGATCCGTATCTGGATACGCTGATCGCCAAGGCGATTGGCGGCAACTTCGACATCAAGGTACTGGCCGCACGCATCGACGTGGCCGGCACGCAGATCAACGAAGCTAAAGCGGGTGCGCTGCCGACCGTGGATCTCGGCGCCGGCGCCAATTTCGAAAAGACCACGGGCCAGGCCTTGACCAGGCAGTACAACGTCGCGGCGCAGGTGAACTGGGACATCGATATCTGGGGCAAAGTCGAAAAAGGCGTGCAGGCGCAAAAGGCCGAATTTCATGCCAGCGAGGCCGATTGGCGCGCAGGCTACCTCGAACTGGTGGCGAACGTCGCGAGCACCTACTTTCAGATTCTGCAGTTCGATGACCAGATCGATCAGCAACAAAAAACGCTCGTCACGAACAAACAGATTCTCGCCATTTATGACGGCCAGCGCCGTAGCGGCCTCATTCCGCAAACCCAGGTTCTGCGGCAGCAGGCGGAGATCAACCGGCTGACGAACGACCTGCTCGAACTGCGCCGCTTCCGCGCAGTCGCCAACAACGCGCTGTGTACGCTGATCGGCGTGCCGGCCGGCGAATTCCAGTTGCCCCAAGGTCATTTGCAGGAACGCGTGCAACTGCCGCCGGTCCCGGAAGGCTTGCCCGCGCAACTGCTCGCGCGGCGTCCCGACGTGGTGGCGGCCGAGTTCCGGGTGCTGGAGGCTTACGACCTCGTCGGCGAGGCCAAGCTCGCCCAATTACCGACCATTGGTCTCACCGCGCACGGCGGCTCGGCGAGTTTCGCGCTGAACAACCTGCTGAAATCATTTACGTTCGGTTTGATGCCGAGCATCAACATTCCGATCTTCGATCCCGGCGTACGGGCTCACGTGAAGGTGACGCAGGCGCAATCGACAGTAGCCGAGCAGCAGTATCGCGTGGCCGTCATGGGCGCTTTCGAGGAAGTGGAGAACGCGCTCGTCAATCTGAGTTCGCATAAGGCGCAGCGCGTGGAATTGCAAGAGCAAGTGTCGCGCCTGCAGATCGTCGCCGATCAGATTCAGTCGCAACTGCGGCTTGGCGTCGTGTCGCAACTGGAAGTTTTCGAAACCGAACGGACCTTGCTGGAAGCGCAGCAGGCGCTGCTCGCCAACCATCAACTGATTTTGTCCGACACGGTGCTGCTTTATAAAGCGCTCGGCGGTGGCTGGCCGAGCGTGGATGTAGAGACGCAAGTCAAAGCCAATTGAACGAGAAGTAACGGAGCACTGAGCTAATCGGCGTGCCATGCAGAAAGTGCGCGCCGAACCGCGCGTTGCATGCCTTTCTCATCGACGATCTGAAAATTGACACTCGCCATGCGTGACTTACAATTGTTGAGCCGCTTCATCTCATGCGGCTCATCACAACGATACTGTTGCGCTGTTGTCCTTCGTGCCGTTTCCGCTGCGCTTTCGCTGCAGCGGGTAAACGCTTAGTGATCCAGACAAAATGGCCGCCGGCGAAGCTCCGATTGCTGAGATGCGCGCGACAGTGGACGCTGCCTTCGACGTGGTGTTGTCACCGGTCGGCTCCCCGCAACGTCCGGCGCTCGACGCGATCCGGATCGTCGACAACCTGTTCGCGGTGGGCCGCAGCGAGGCCCCGTTCACCGACTATCCGGCTGAGCGCATCGCGCGGCTCTCGCGCCGTCATGCGCGCATTTTCACGGAACACGGCGCGGTGTATGTCGCCGACCTCGGCAGCAAGAACGGCACCACGCTCAACGGTGCCGCGGTGCGCCAAACGCCGGCGCGCGTGCGAGCGGGAGACGAACTGTGCTTCGGCGGCGAGTTGTGCTACCGGGTCGGCATCGAGCCGCGCGCACGCATCGTGGCAAGCATGAGTGCTGCGCCCGCGCCGAGCCTGATGCTGGTGCCGCAGCGCGACGATCTGGGCCTGCAGCCGATCGAGGTGCAGGCTTTCCCGTTTCTCGTCAGCAAGGCGGACGACGTTTTTGCGCGCTACAAGGACCGCTATCCGCATCAGGTCAATTACATCTCGCGGCGTCACGCGCATATCTTCAGGAAGGGCAGCGAGCTATACGTCGAGGATCTCGGCAGCACCAACGGCACCTTCGTTGGCGGAAAGCGCCTGGACGAATGTGCGCTGCCGCTGGCGGAGGGCGACGTCGTTGCATTTGGCGGAGATCACTTCGTCTACAGGGTGTCGCTGCACAAGCCCCCTGAAGTCGAGCCTACCGTGACGCAGCTATCGCTCAGCCCGGCCGCCGAGCAGGCGGCCGATACCGACAAGACCACGTTCGTAGGCGCCGCGCATTCGTTCCTCGATATCTTTTGCGTCGACCCGGCGCTACAACGCGAAGACGAAGTGAACGACGCGCGAGCGTCCGTGTCCGCGCAGGGCAAACGTGACCCACTGGGCGGGGCCGCGCGGGGAGGCGCCGTTGGCAGTGGCGTCAGCGGGACTCGCGACGCTAGCCACGCCAACCGGCCTGACAACCGGGCGAACAACACGGCAAACAACACGTCGAACAAGCGGACGAACGGCGCGCAGGATGGGAACAAAGCCGGCGCCGCGGCAGGCGCGAAAGTCAGGCCGCGGCGGCGCTGGCGCCTGCTGGCGGGCGAACTCGGCAAGGCCTTCTCAGATGACGATCGCACCCACGTCAAGCGTATCGCGGGCTGGGGCGGCGCGGGCGTCGTCATGGTGGTGGCCGTGGGCGTGATGGCGTACCTGCACGGTTCGTCGGAGCGCGAGTTGAAGAATCTGCTGGCGAGCGGCGACTACACGAGCGCGGTCACGGCGGCGCGGAGCTATCTGGCGAGTCATCCGGCGGACACGAAGGTGAGCGCGCTCGCCACCGAAGCGCTGCTCAAAGCGAAAGTGCCGGGCTGGCTGAACGCGTTGGCAAAGGCGCAGTTCGAGCGGGCCGACGCGCTGCTCAAGGAGATGAAGTCGTTGAGTGCGAATAACGCGGACGCTGCGTCGCTGGTCGGCGAATTGCAATGGGTGGGCGACCTGGAGCGCTTCGTTGCGGCGCGCGGCGGCGTTGACGCGCCGATTCGCATGTACGCGGACGAAGCCACGATCAACGCGCTGCTGCAACGCTGGGACGACGACGCGAAGAGCCATCAGCGCGCGCTCGACCGGATTGCCTCATACGTGCCGGTGTTCGCCGAGCCGTACGCGCAGGCGCTCAGTCATCTGCGCAAGCTGGAGAGCGACGATTCGGTGTACGTTGCCGCGATCGACCGGCTGAACGGCGTGATCCGCACCGAACTCGCGCGCGACAAGCCCGACGCGCTGCCACCCGTACTCGACGATTACGCGCAGCGCTATCCGCGTCTCGCGGGACTCGACCGGGTGCGTGAAGATTTGCGCCAGTACACCGCATTGCTGAATGCCGCGCTGAGCCGTCAATTGGTGCCGTTGCTCGCAATGCTGAAGTCGGTACGTTTTAGCACGCCGCCATTTCAGGCGCAGTTCCAGCAACTCGCGGCGAGCCGGTTGCCGTCCGCGGACGTGATCGAGCGGCAGGACGCGGTGAACGCAGCGTGGCAGCGCGGCGACGCGCAGCAGGCGCTGGCGGGTTTGCAGTCGATGCCCGCGGGTCCATGGTCCGACGTGCTGGCGGCGGAAGCGGCGCACAAGAGGGCGTTGCTCGACCAATACACCGACTTGCAGAAGACCCGCGGCGGCAAGGATCATGACCAGCGCCTGCTGTCGTTCTACGCGAGTCTCGATCCGCAGACCGATGCGTGGTTCGTGCAGTCGATCGAAAAGGACGTCGACGCGCTGCACGACAAAGCGCTGCTCCGCGCCCAGGACCTCATGCTGCGCGCGCAGAGCCTGTGGAAGCAGTATCGGTCGAGCGGTTCGATAGGCGGCACGCAGCGGCTCGAAGCGGGCATCTCGCCGGGCTTTCGCAGCGAGGCGCGTCTGCTGTCCGAGGCGCAAGCATCCGCGCAACAGGGCATGCGCATCTACACGCAGCTGAAGGCCGACCATCCCGCGGACTTCGACCGCCTGCTCGCGGACATCCAGGCCGAAGCCGATTTGCAGCGCCGCTCGTTGACGGAGTTGCGCATGGTGCTGGACCCCGGACTGCTGAAGGCGAAGCTGGCGTTGATCGGAGGCGAGCAGAGTGAAGCGCGACCATCACCCTAGGCCATTGTCGGAGGCGCTGGAAGATCACAGCGTCGAAGGCATTGCGATTCTCACCGCCGAGCCGGTGCGGATCGCGCGCGCGCTGATCTGGGCGATGGTCGCGCTGGTGGTGGCCGGCTTGCTGTGGTCGTTCATCGGCCGCGCGGACGTCATCGTCAGCGCGCAAGGCACGTTGTCGCCGGAATCCGAAGTGCGCCGCATCTATGCGCCAATCGATGGGGAACTGGCCGACCTTTACATTGCCGAAGGACAGCCCGTGTCCAAAGGCGACGTGCTGGCGCGGCTGAATGCACGCGGTGCGATTGAAGCGGCCAGCAATGCGCTGCAGGCGCAGCTCAAACTCGAAGACGCCGAGCGGGACTGGAAGCAGTTCCCGGAAAAGAAAGCGCTGATGGAGCGCAAGGCCGCGGCCTTGAAGGCACAGATGGAAGTCGAGGCGCGTCTTCACGAAAACCGCGTGTCCGAAGGCACCAGCAAGCTCGCCGAAGGGCAGAAGGCCGAACTCGACGAAGCGCGCAGCGCGCTCGATAATGCGCGCCGCGTACGCGACGCCACGCATCAGGAACTGGACCGCTACTCGACGCTATTCGCGCAGCCAGGCGGCGGTGGCATCGCCGAATTGCAGGTCGAGCAGAAGCGGACCGCCGCACTGGAAGCGGACAACGCTTACCGGGTCGCGCAATCGAAGCTCGCGGAACTGGACTTCCGCTTGAGTCACGAGTACGCGCAGGCGAATGCGCAACTCGAAACGAGCGGCCAGCAGACGACTGATCTGCAGCTTCAATACGATTCGGCAGTGCGCGACATCACCGATGCCGAAGACAAGCTCCGCCTGCAATTGCAGAGCGCCCGACTCGTGGCCGAAGCCGCCGCGCGAATTCGCTTCGAGAACATCGACAAGGACAACTTTCTGCTGATCCTCGCGCCGGTCTCGGGCGTCATTACGGACGTCACGTCGACCCAGCGCGGCGACAAGATCCAGGCGAACGCGCCGCTCGGCGGCATTGCGCCGAAAGACGCGCGGCCTGTGTTGAAGATCGAAATCGCCGAACACGACCGCGCTTTTCTGCACGAGGGCCTGCCGGTCAAGCTGAAGTTCAACGCGTTCCCGTACCAGCGCTATGGCCTCATCAGCGGCACGCTTGCGTATATCTCCCCGGCCACCAAGCCGTCGGCGCAGGACAAGCAGCCGGTCTACGAAGGCCGTGTAACGCTCGACAAGAACTACTACCAGATCGCAGACACCCGTTACCCATTGCGCTACGGCATGACCGCGAGCGCGGAGATCGTGGTGCGCGAGCGGCGCCTGATCGATCTGGGCCTCGACCCGTTCAGACAGGTGGCGGGCTGAGCACGTCGATCACACCTCAATACAAGGAGCGAATGAAATGACCGCGATAGTGCGTATCGATGATGAAGTCGTGGACGTGTCCGAGTTCATTCGTCTTTTGAAACTGACCGGCCAGTTCGAAAGCCTGATCGAGCAGATCGTGCGCGACAAGCTCACCGTGCATGCGGCGAAGAAGCAGGGCATCACCGTGAGCGCCGACGAGATCCAGCAGCGCGCCGATCAATTCCGCCGCGTGCGGGGGCTGCATCGCGCGACCGACATGAACCAGTACCTCGACGTGCTGCACGTGAGTCTCGACGAGTTCGAGGCCTTCATCACCGACGGCTTGTACCAGGAGAAGATGCTCGACCAGGTCGGTAACGAAGCCGCAATCCGCGATTATTTCGCGCTGAATTCGCCGAAGTTCGACGCCATCGAGGTGAGCCATATCGTGCTCGACAGCGAGGGCAAGGCGAAGGAGATGATTTCATACCTGCGCGACGATCCCGATAGCTTCGCGGAGATGGCGCGCGAGCATTCGATCGCCGATACCCGCGAAGCGGGCGGCGTGATCGGCAAGGTGTTGCGCGGTTCCTTGAAGCCGGAGATCGAAGCGAAGATATTCAATGCGGCGGTGGGCGATCTGCTCGGGCCGTTTGCGTCGGCGGATCGCTCGTGCTTCGAGATATTCGCGGTAACGGCCAAGTATCCGGCGACGCTCGACGCGGACGTGGCCGCCGAAGTCAGGCGGCTCTTGCGCGAGAGCTGGCTGATCGCGCGTGCACAGGAGCATGTGATCGAAGCGCGCTAGCCGCTGCGCGCGGTTCGCTTCATAGCGAAACGCGTCACGAGATTCAACGCAATCGAAGTCGGCCGAACGGAGATCCGCAAGCACATGGACGTACCCCAGACCGCGCCTTCTGCCGCCGAATTTCTGGCCTCGGTAGAAATCTTCTCGCCGTTTTCGCGCGATGAGATCGAGCGTCTTGCCGACTATGCGCAAGCGCGCTTCTATTCGTTCGGCGAAACCGTCTGCTCCGCGGGCGAGGTGGCCGACGGTCTTTACGTCGTGCGCACCGGCTCAGTGCGCATCTTCACCGAAGAGCACGGCAAGGAAACCAGCATGGGCGTGCGCAAGTCGGGCGAGATCTTCGCCGACATCGCGATGTTGCGCACCTATGTTCACGAAGCGTCGGTGCGGGCCTCGGCCAAAACCGAGTTGCTGTTCATCCCGCGCGCCGCGATCGAGCCGGTGATGGCCGGCAACCAGGCCGCGTTGGCTTTCGTGGCGAGCTATGTGGCGATCAATTCGGCGGGCGGCTTCGTTGCGCAACTGTTCGATCTCCGCGGCAAGCTGAACAAGGCGGAGCTGGAAGAGTACGTACGCAGCGTCGGCGTGAAGCGGGTCGCCGCAGGCAAGGAGATTCTCAAGCAGGACGGCCGCGACGACCGGCGCCTCTACGTGGTCCGGCAAGGCCAGGTGCGTATCGTCCGGCATGAGGACGGCCACGACTACACGCTCGCGACACTCGGCGAAGGCGAGATCTTCGGCGAGAAAGCGTGCTTGATGCGTCAGGAGCAGATGGCGTCGGTCGTGGCGGCGACCGATACGCGGCTGCTGGTGATTCCGGAGCGCACGGTTCATTTCATTCTGGAACGCAATCCGAAGCTGCGCGAAGTGCTCGACGAGCGCATCCGGTACGGCGAGCGCGAATTGCAGCGGCAAAAGCGTCTCGAACAACGCCGCAAATTGCCGTTGATGCTCGACTTGCAGAGCAAGCCCGAGTTCGGCGAGAAAGTCATCAAGCGCTTCGCACTGGTCGAGCAAGCGGAAGAAATGGATTGCGGCGCCGCGTGTCTGGCGATGATATGCCGCCACTACAGCATCCCGATGACGCTCGGCAAACTGCGCGAACTTGCCAACGTCACGACCCAGGGCGCGACCCTGGATAGCCTTGCGCGGGCTGGCGAATCGCTTGGCTTCACCGCGCGCGGCGTGCAATGCACGTTCGATTCGCTGCGCGGCTTCGACCTGCCGTTCATCGTGCATTGGGAGGGCTATCATTACGTCGTGGTGTACGGCCTCTCGAAGGATTATGTATGGGTGGCCGACCCTGCGCTCGGTTTCAGGAAGTTGGCGGTCGAAGATTTCGAGCGCGGCTGGAGCGGCACGTGTCTTCTGTTTACCGGCGGCCCGCATCTGCTGCAGATTTCGGCGGCGCGCTCGCCCTGGATCCGCTTTGTCGGCTACCTGAAGCCGTACAAGAAGATACTCGGCCATCTATTTCTCGCGACCTTCGTGATCCAGGTGCTGGGGGTGATTCCGCCGCTGATCATCCAGAACATTCTCGACGGCGTGATCGTGCATCAGAACGTCAGCCTGCTGCATCTGCTGATAGGCGGACTGATCATCGCCAACGTGTTTTCGCAGTTGATGTCGACGATCCGCGCCTATCTCGCGAACTTCATGGTGCGCAACATGGACTTCGCGATGATGTCGCAGTTCTTCAAGCACACCATGTCGTTGCCGTTCTCGTTCTTCGCGAAGCGCAAGACCGGCGACATTTTCGCGCGCTTTCAGGAGAACCAGACGATCCGGGCATTCCTCACCGAGTCCACGGTCACCACCGCGTTGAACCTGCTGATGGTGTTCATCTACTTCACGATCATGTTCGTCTACAACGTGAAGATGACCCTCGTATTGATTGCGTTCGTCATTCCGATCATGGCGCTGACCGTGCTGGCCACGCCGAAGATCAAGGCCTACGCGCGCGAAGTGTTCACCGCGTCGACCGAATCCAAGTCGTTTCTGATGGAAGCGCTCGCCGGCGTGGAGACCATCAAGGGAATGGGTATCGAGCGGCCGGTGCGCTTGCGCTGGGAGAAGAAATACGCAAAGGCGCTGGAAGTACAGTATCGCGCGCATGCGTTCAACATTCTGGTCGGCTTCGGCAGCCAGCTGCTGAATGCGGCGACGACGATTGCGATTCTGTGGGTCGGCGCGACGCTCGTGCTCGCGCGGGAAATGACGATCGGACAGTTGATCGCGTTCAACGCGTTCATGGGCAGCGTGCTGGGTCCGTTGATGGGGCTCGTCGGTTTGTGGAGCATGCTGAACGACGCGGGCGTCGCGATGGAGCGCCTGGGCGACGTGCTGGATATCGAGCCCGAGCAGCGGCCGCAGGACCTGCCGTCGCGCGTGATGCTGCCCGAGCTGCAAGGCGAAATCAGTTTGAGCGGCGTCTATTTCCGTTACGGCGACAATGACTCGGCTTATGTACTCGAAAACATCAGCTTCGACATCAAGCCCGGCGAGCTGGTGGCGATAGTGGGGCGCAGCGGCTCGGGCAAGACCACGCTCGCGAAGTTGCTGGTCGGCTTCTACGCGCCGAGCGAAGGAAAGATGACCATCGACGGCTACGATCTCGGCGTGGTCGATAAAGCGTATTACCGCGCGCAGATCGGCTATGTGATGCAGAGCAATCTGCTGTTCTCGGGCACGATCGCCGAGAACATTGCGAGCGGTGACGACTCGCCCGACCGACGCCGGATAGAAGAAGTCGCGAAGACGGCCGACGCGCACGCGTTTATCAGCAAGATGCCGCTTGGCTATGAACAGATTGTCGGCGAACGTGGAATCGGTTTGTCGGGCGGACAGATCCAGCGGCTGTGCATTGCGCGCGCGCTGTATCACGACCCGCGTCTGCTGGTTTTCGACGAAGCCACCTCGGCGCTCGATTCGCAGTCTGAGAGCAATATTCTCGGCAATATGCATGACATTCTGAAGGGCCGCACGGCGGTCATCATCGCGCACCGGCTCAGCACGATCATGCGGGCGGACAAGATTCTCGTGCTGTACGAAGGGGCGATTGTCGAACAGGGCCGTCACGATGAACTGATTCAGCGCGGCGGGATGTATTACCAACTGGTCCAGAAACAGTTGAGTGCATGATGATGAAGATACTCGACCAGATTGAAGAGGCCAGCCCCGCGATCTCATATGCGGGCTTGATCGAGCGCATCGAGATTTTGCGCTCGACGTTGCGCTGGTCGTCGCGGCTTGAGCGCGCGGATATCGACAAGCTGCTCCGGCAAGCCACCTCGTTGCGAGACGAGGTGATGCAGCTGTCGCACAAGGAGCGTTTCGTGCAGGCGGCCGTGGCCGCCGACGCGCAGCAGCCAGCCGATCAATCGCGCGGTGCACGAAGAAAGGCGCTGCTCGAGCGCAGCTTCATTTTCGAGGGGACGTTCGGTGACAATCCGCGTTTGCTGGAGTCGCTCGAAATCGCCGAGAAGGCCGCGCCGACCGACTTGCCCGTGTTGATCGACGGCGAAAGCGGCACCGGTAAGGAGTTGATGGCGAAGGTGATTCACGCAAACGGCTCGCGCTCGGACAAGCCTTTCATCTCCGTGAATTGCGGCGCCATTCCAGACAATCTATTGGAATCCGAATTATTCGGGCATCGTAAAGGCGCGTTCACCGGGGCATCGAATGATCGCAAGGGCAAATTCGAAAGCGCGCATACCGGTACGATTTTTCTCGACGAGATCGGCGAGTTGCCGCTCGCAGGCCAGGTGAAACTGCTGCGCGTGCTGGAGGCACACGAGATTCAACGCGTGGGCTCGGACGAAACCATCGCGGTCGACACGCGCATCGTCGCGGCGACCAATCGCAATCTGCGGCAGCTCAGCGAACAGGGCAAGTTCCGCGAAGACCTGTTCTACCGGTTGAGCGTGATCCACGTGACGCTGCCGCCGTTGCGCGAGCGCCGCGATGAAATACCGCTGTTGATCGCGTGGTTCGGCGACGAAGCGGCCGGTATCTTGAAACGCAGGCCCGTGCGATTGACCCCGCGTTTGCGGGACTTTCTGTTGAACTACGCGTATCCGGGCAATATCCGCGAGTTGCGTAACGTGATGTATCGCGTGTCGTGTCTGGCGGGCGACATGGCGGACGTCGATCATCTGCCGCTGGACATGCGGCCGGCGGCGCCCGGTTCGGCGGCTGCGTCGAATGCTGCCGGCGCGAGCGGCGAAGAGCCGATCAGCGTCGCCAATTTGATGTCGCTGAGCGACGCCAAGCGAGCCGCCAGCGATGACGCGGAGAAGGCTTTTCTCGAGCGCGGCCTGCGCGAGGTGAGCGGCACCGTTGCCGAACTCGCGCGGCGTATCGACATGAACCGCTCGCATTTGCAGATGCTGCTGAAAAAGCACGGCCTGCATTCGAAAGACTTTCGCAACCGCAATGCGCCGGCCGCCGCGACGAGGAGCGGTGGCGTCGATAACACGAGCGACGAGGAAGACGAGACGTGACGCTGGTTGAGCGAGACGACCCCGCGCAATTCAGGGCGACGGATTCAGCAAGGTCTTGTCGGACGCATCGGGGTCTTGCGCTTCTACGACCACCGCGGTGATGTTGTCGCGGCCGCCGCGCGCGAGCGCTAGTTCGACCAGTGCCTCGCACGCGGTCGCGCGCTCCGTCGAGCTCAGGACCGAGCCGATTTCGTCGTCGCTCAATTCGTTGCTCAACCCGTCGCTGCATAGCAGAAAGACGTCGCCGTCGGCGACTTCGATCGCATCGTCGTCGAGTTCCAACTGGTCCGTTGCCCCGACTGCGCGCGTGATCATGTGCTGCGCCGGATGGTGCCGCGCCTCTTCATCCGTGAGCACCCCAAGCGATTTGAGCTGCTCGACCTGGCTGTGATCGCGTGTGAGTTGCCGCAACTGTCCTTCGCGGTACAGATAGATACGGCTGTCGCCTGCCCACAGATAGCCGCAGAAGCGGTCGCAAGCAAGCAGCACGACGACGGTGCTCCCAATCCGCTGCACCTGACGGCGCGCGGCTTCCTCGCGCAGTTCCCGGTTCGCGCTTTGCAGCCGCGCGCGCGCGTCGGCGATCAGCGTTTTCAAGCTGACCGGCGACGCGAGCCGGCTTAGCGCGTCGATCACGAGACGGCTCGCCAGATCGCCCACCGCGTGCCCACCCATGCCGTCGGCGACGGCCCAGCGTCCGGGGTCGGGCTGATCGAGGCAGGCGTCTTCGTTGATTTCGCGCACGCATCCCGTGTCGGAACGCGCGGACGACCTCCAGCGAAATTGGCTTGCACAGGTCACAAGGGCTACACCATATCGTTTCGGCTGCGGGCGTCGGGAGAGACACTGATGTTCGAGTTCGCGCCAGTGTTGCGCACGTCCACCGACTGGAACTGATTGATCATCTGGTTAGCATAGAAGTTGTTGGACACCTCGTACAGGTTGACGACAGGTCCAATGCTCGGCGTTTCGCGCACATACGGCTGAATCCAGCCATACACCCACGGTGCACCGCCGCCACCGCGAATTGCCGCCATCGCTTTGCGGTCGAGTGCGAGATTCAGCGCGAGGTCGTTCACTGTGATGCAAGCCATGACGTTCTCCGGTTGACCGCGCAGGCGACGCGCGGTTTAGAAGGATTCGCACGGTATCGTGCAAGCGCTATGCCAATGCGCGGCCGCGCCAGCCATGTTTCCCCTAACACCTTGATTGCTCGGCGATTCTGCGTGCTCGCGCGAAGCGCCGCAGGATCGCTGCGCTCGCACAGGTCGCCAGGCAGCCAACAACCACGCCCTCCGAACGGTGTGCGACCCAACACATTCGCGCGGCTTTTCGCTGCGTACAAAACGGCGCTCGCCGTGATCCCAATGAGCCGTCATGCGTGTCGCGCGCCAACATATCTGCGCGAATTCTGTTGGCTGAGCGCTGACACCGACTTCGGTCAAACGCCCTTGAATAGGCCCGCAAGTGCTGAGGATAAAGGGTTGGCCGCACATGGCCCGAATGATGCAAAGGTCCTCGCAACAGTGTTGGAAATGCAAACGAGGCGAGCCATGAGCACCCATCCTCTGAAGACGAACGTGGAAGGCCGCGATTCACGTGAGGCTACGACGTCCACCATCGACTTGCCGATCGGCGCGCATCTGGTCACACAACGGCGCGGCTACGAACACCACGGCATCTACGTCGGCAATGGGCGGGTGGTCCACTACGCGGGCTTCGCGGGCTCCGCGCATCGGGGCCCGGTCGAGGAAGTGGAGTTGACCTGCTTCGCCGCCGGCCACCCGCTGTCGATCCGCTCGACGCCCAGCGCCCGTTATGCCGGCGACGAGGCCGTGCGCCGCGCGCGCTCACGTCTCGGGGAAAACCGCTACCGCCTGTTGACCAACAACTGCGAACACTTCTGCGCATGGTGCCTGCTCGGCGAAAGCCGCAGCGAACAGGTGCACTGCTGCTTGCGCCATCCGCGTGCCGGCGTGCTTGCGCTCGCGTGCCTGGTGAAGGCTTTTATCGAGAGTGGCGTGAGGGGCGTTCACGGTGCCGCGCAATTGGCGTAATCCTGCGCGACGCCACGCACGTACCGGACGACACCGCATTTCAGTGATTCGAGCAAAAGGATTCAAGGAGACCATCATGGCTGCCACCGAAAAGACCTTGCACTGGGCCGTCGACAAATGGCTCGCGCCTACGCCGTCGATGCCCGCGCGCGTCGTGGCGTTTTGTCACAGGACGTCGCATCAGCGTTATGTCTGCGTTCAGGCGCTGCGGCCAGGCGGCCTGCTGTCGATCTTCTTCTTTCGCCATGACGACGGATCGTGGAACGTCTTCCCGCCGCAAGCCGCGCGGCCCGCGATGAACGGCCACCGCCGCACCGCGCTTGCCTAGTGCCCCACTTGCTGTACCGCCTCTTTGATTCAAGCCGATGACGAAATTCGTTCGAGAATCGCAAGCAGTGCGTCGAACGACAGCGGCTTGCGCGCGTACGCGATGGTGGGGTTCGGCTGCACGGGAATATCCGAAGCCGCGCTGCACAGAAGGATCGGAATCGAGCGCAAGTCGGGATCCGTATTCAGTGCGGCGCATAACTGCAATCCCGACATGATCGGCATCATGCAGTCGGACACGATGACGTCGGGCCGGCGAGCGTTGATGAGTTCCAGCGCCGCGGCGCCGTTCGACGCCGTCATCACCGCGTAGCCGTGCCGCTCCAGCAGTAGTCGCCAGACCGTGAGAATGTCGAACTCGTCGTCCACGACCAGAATGGTTTTCATGGCGGCTACGTGTTTCGCCGCGGTTGCAGCGTCGTCGATAGCCCCGGCGTTGACCCCGCGTCGGTGGAATTGGCAGGGCCGTCGATCACATCGAGTCCTTGCGAGGTAATCACCAGTTCGCGCAGCGACGTGTCATGCGCGCTCTCGCGCTGCTTGACCACGGAGATCATCCGCCGCAGGCCGGTGTCCGCCTCGGCATAGCGCAGCAGGATAAGGTTTTCGGTCAGCGCCGAGACCCGCACGCTTCTGGCGTAACCCGGCTCGGCGTAAAGGGGCAGCTCTTCGGTGAGTAGCGTCGTAATGCCGGCTTCGCGCAACTGATGCAGCATCGCGTTCAGGAACAAGCCGAAGCGGTCGCTGCGTAACGCGGAATCGCGGAACCCCTCTACACCGTCGATCACGATGCGCGACGCGCCGACCTTTTTGACTGCATCGAGCGCCTTGGCCGCGAGTTCGTCGATCGCGAGTTCGATCGCCGGTTGCCATTGGATGACGAGGCGGCCATCCCGATGCGCTTCGGACAGTCTGATGGACACCGCCTCGGCTTTGCCGATCAGCCGTTGCGGACCTTCGTAGAACCCCAGGTACACGCAGCGCTCGCCGCGCGCCAGGCCGGCCGCGAGAAACTGCAGGCAAAGCATGGTCTTGCCGACCCCGGATGGTCCGATCAGCGTGGTCGTGGAGCCCTGCGCGAAGCCGCCGCCGAGCAGGCTGTCCAGACGAGGCAAGCCGAAACCGAGGCGCGTCGTCAGATTGGCCGGGCCCGGCGGCATCGCGCACTGCGCTTCGAGCCGCGGGAACATCAGCAGCCCGCTTTCGGCGATACGGAAGAAATGCTTGCCCATCAGATGGTTGCGCGCGCGCATCTTGTGGACTTCGATCTCGCGGGCACGGCGCATGCCGTCGCTATGGCGGTTCAGTTCGATTAGGCCGTCGACTAACGTGTGCTCAGGATGCGGTTCGTTGCCTGAGAGCGGCGCGAGCAGCAAGGTGGTGCAATTCATCGCGGCGACCAGTGCATTTAGCTCGTGAATGAACTTCGACAGCGACAACTCCGTTTCACTGAATTCGCGCGCACTGCGAAAGCCGTCGATGATCATCAGGCTCGGCCGGTAGTCGTAAATGCTTGACGCAATCAGTTTGAGGAAGCCATCGAGGCCGCCCTGCATGAGTTCGTGATAGCCGGACACGAACAGCATTTGCTGCGCGACCGCGGTCTCGTCGAAGAAGCTCAGGCCTTTCAGGTGCGCTAACAGCTTGTCGTGCGATTCGGCGATCAAGGTCATGTACAGCACCTTGTCGCCCTGCCCCACGCGATGAAAACCGATCTGGCTCGACAGGATCGTCTTGCCTGCACCGGCCATGCCCTCGAGCAGATAAACGCCGCCACGGACCAGCCCGCCGCCCAGGATATCGTCGAACCCGGGGACCCCGGTTTCCATGTTGGCCCGGATCGCGCTGGATTGCATTTCGACAGGCCGGAGGGGTAGCTGGGATTCGGGGGTAGTCATTGTCAATCTGTTATGTAGGTGCGGAGAAGCGAAGGCTCGGGCTCGCGCCGTCCAATAGCTCGAACCATCAGTATGAGCAATCTGCGTTCCCGCGGCGAGCGGTGACGCGCAACGGCATTGATGTCCGCGATTCTAGCCGGGCGCGGAGCAGTTGGCGAACGAATGCCGTTGTGGCGGGGCTCTGAGCTGCGCAGCAGGCGCAATGTGCGAGACAGCGATCGCCACTATTGAACGGTTCCGACGCGAGCACGCACCGGCTGCGCAGTGCGACGCCATGGCATCCACTGTAACTCCGTCGACCTCGACGACAATGAATGCTGGCATTGGAGGAAGACATGGAGGCATCGCTTACGAAGCGCTGGGGGCGGTTTTGTTGCTGTCGCGGAGCGAGCGCCTTCTCATCGGCCGAGGCGCCGCTCCTGAGCGGATGGGCTGAGTCGCGAGCAGCGACGACGCCGTCGATCTCCTGGTTTGCAACCCGGATCCCGACCTCGAACGGGAGTTCTGCAAGCGCGTGCCCGAGTTCGACGCGGCCAATTACGGACGGCGATGATGATGCTCACGAGTAACGGTACGGCGATCGCGGTCGTCATGGTGCCGCCCTGAAATCGGTCGCCATGTCGCGCACTGCAGTCCTGCAGTCAGCCCCCGCGAACTTATCAGCTTTGAATAAAGCCACTATGAATTTTTGTCACATACAACTTTGTTGACATTCCGGGATTCGATTCGCAGCTATAGTTCGCGCAGCACGACCATAGATAATACGAATAACGCGGGACCCCATGCGCCGACTGGACCGAGAGAGATTCCACCGATTAGCACAACGTAACACTGCACTCGAAGCACGCCACTTCATAATCGGCTATCAGCCGGGCGTATCGCGGCGTCCGCTGTGGATGCGCGCGACCGCGTCGGTCATGGCATTCGTGATGTACGCGGCATCAGTCTCTTTCCTGTTTGACGAAGTCGCACAGGCCGCGCCCATCGTTGATCCACGCGCGCCGATCCAGTTTCAGCCTTCTCTCACGCAGACAAGCACGGCTGTACCCGCGGTCAATATCACCGCGCCCAACGCAAACGGCATCAGCGTCAATAATTTTCAGTCGCTGAATGTGGATGGCACAGGCCTCGTGGTCAATAACAGCCTGGTCAGCGGCACGCCGCTGCTGGGCGGCACGCTCGGCGCAAACCCTAATCTGGCGGGACGGACCGCGAGTACGATTCTCGCGCAGGTGACGTCGACCGGCACACAATACAGAAGTGTCCTGGCGGGTCCGCTCGAAGTTTTCGGATCGCCTGCCGCCCTGATCGTAAGCAATCCGAATGGAATAAGCGTTAACGGTCTGAGCGTCACGAACGCGACGAACCTGACGCTCACCACAGGTGCCGCGCAGTTTCTCAGTGGCGTGGGCGGATCGTCAACCGACTTTACCCACGCGGCCGCGCTCGGGTATGCCGTCATATCCGGCGACATCAGCATCAGCGGGCCAGCGGGCGCCAACGGTACGCCGGGCGCCGGCATCGAAGGCACCGTCGGCAATCTCGATCTGATCGGGCAATCTGTCTCAATCGCTGCGCCTCTTTATGCAGACCAGCGCGTCAACGTCATTGCCGGCAACCAGACCGTTACACCGGTCAGCGCAGGAGCGGCCGGGAACAGCTACGCGACGGCCGCCAATGGCGTGCCAGTCGCCCCAACCTCGAGCGGCTACGCGATCGACGCGAGCCGGTACGGTTCCGTTACGGCCGGACAGATTTTCATCGTGTCGAACGCCGCCGGGGTGGGGGTGCGTGCGCTCGGGCCTCTCGCGGCCACTGCGGGCAATCTGGTCGTCACGTCGAACGGGGATATCGTCGCCGGCTCGACCTATGCGCAGCAGGGCGCGACGCTCACGAGCGCAGGCAATGTGTCGATGAGCGGCAACGCACTGGCGAACCAGTACGCGGTGAACGCCGCGGGCGACATCTCTGCTGCGGGTGCAACCGTGCAGTCGGTGCAGGATCTGAGCATGACCGCCGGCGGCAGCCTGTCGGTTGGCACCGCGCAGTCCAACGGCAGTGTGAAGCTGACAACGTACGCCTGCCCCGCAACGCCAGTGATTTGCGTTTGGTAAGCCTGTGCTTGTGGCGACATTGACTCATTGACAGGTGCCGGTCGCGACGTTCAGCGCGTTCGTCCCGATGATCGCGCCATTGTTGTTCGTCAGGCTGCCATTTGCGGTGACGGCCGTCGTCAGCCCGGCGATCGAGCCGGCGTTATTCACATCGGTCGCGTTGACGGTCGTCGCGGCGGTCGAGATCAGGTTCGCGCCAGCACCGTTCGTGACGTTTGCACCCGTGACCGTCAGCGGCCCACCTGACAGCACGCTGCTGGTATTTGTGACGCCGTTGGTGCCCGTCAGGTTCGCCGCACCCTGAACCGACGTATTGCTGCCGCCAGTCGTCAGCTGTTTGCTCGCGTTCGCCGTCAGGTTGCCGCCGATCAGTGCACCACCCGTCGAGACGTTTGTGCCCGTCAGGGTGGCATCCTTTACGACGGTCAGTTGCCCGGCGGACAGGTCCAGCGTGTTCTGCGCGGTGGCGTTCAGCGCGCCCGATACCGTGGTCGTGCCGCCGGTCGTGATGTTTGCGCCCGACAGCGTGGCGCTACCGCCCAACTGGGTGGTGCCGGTGACGGCCAGCTTTTGCCCCGCCGACAATCGATCCAATGGAGCGTGGCTGAGCCATCAGCCGCCACGGCGATCAAGAACCTGCTGAGTGACGAAGGCATTAAAGGTGTTTCGGTTATTTACCAGCCTCCAAAGTAAAGGACGATGCTTTTGGAAACCTACGTTGCCGCTGCTTATTGGGGCTCACGGCGGGAGCCAGTCGATGCTTGTGCCTGCCGCGCAGGTCAGTTCTTCGTGTCGCTTTCGCAGGCCTCCGGATATTTAAAAGGTTGGCGTCCGCTAGGCCGTAGTCGTTCCGAAGCGACGCAGGCAGAGCCCATTGACCTGTCAACGGATGCGCTCGTCGAATTGTTCATGAAGGGGCGTAATCGAAGGGACGTCGGCGGCGAAGTCATTGACGAGTTGGGATATCGCATGTCGGTTTGGAACGGCGGCGGCAATGAAGAAGCATCGTCTTTGACGATGAAGTGTGGGCTGTACTCAGCCGTAGCTGGATTGTCTAATGCGATCGTTCTTAAGCTTCCGCCTCGCTTTGATACGACTTCATTCGATCAAGTCCTGCAAGTGGCAACCGCCTTGGCTCAAGCGTGGGATCCAGACTGGGCTATCGTTGCGTCTCGCTCTGCATTGGATCTGCACGCTAATGTGGGTCCGTTTCTGGACAGAGCACTATATGTGAATTCATCGATGAAAGTGCCCGGTGATATACCGCAGAATTCATTGGAACAGGAGCTGGAGCATGGGCGTCTGTTTCTCGCTCCAATGTGAATGCGATCCTGATCCTCTTACCTTGCCGGATGGACTTGCGCCGGTATTTGCCCGGACAGTAGCAGTCACCCCGAACCCGGCCCGAGCGCGCCGGGTTTGTTCTTTATGGCGTGGGCGAGCGTCGCAGAGCGTTCGTTCTGATTGTGCAATCCGTCGGTGGGCGAGCGTTCAGTGTGCGGGCGTGGCGACTGCCGTTGTGCGACTTCCCTGCGGGCGTCCTCGCTGCCGTGCATTTCCTTAATTCCTGCGATCGCGCGCTGCAACCACTCATCGGCAATATTGCAGCCGCCTCTGCCCGGAGCAGCACACTCCTTGGAGGTGGTTTTCGATGGAAACGATCGCAGTCGCGTTGAAGCATTGATGGCGGAGACTAGACCGCTCGACCATTGCCGCTGCGCCTTGATTTGTTGCCACGAACAGCGTCAAGCCGGGTGTTCCGGGAAGTGATTTTACGGCGAGCCCGGATATCACTGCGCCATACTCGCGACAATCGGGCGCCGGCCCAGACGCCGCGCAGCGAGCTTCGGTTCAAAAGTCAGCCATGCGTCGATTGCGGAGCGGTAACGGGTAGCCATGTTTGCCTGCATCAGGCAATGCCCGCCGATCGGCTTGCTTCGAGGTCCAGCGCGCGGACCGCCACCGGCGTTCAGCCCGGCAGCCTCGAACGTGAGGCAATGCGCGCTCGGAAAAGGCCGCCGACGCATCGCAAAGACGCCTCGCCGTATACAATTCCGCAGCGCCTGATATTTGCCCCGCTTCCTGGCCCAATACCGACCCGCCTCCATCCATGCCGAATCCGACCCGGGCCTTCCTTCTCGGCCCGCTCCTGAAAGGCGTTTCACGCTCCTTTTATCTCACGCTGCGCGTGCTGCCCGCCGGCATGCGCGATCCGATCGGTCTCGCGTACCTGCTCGCGCGCGCGGCCGACACGATTGCCGACACCTCGCTGATCCCGCCCGAGCAACGTCTTGCGCTGCTGCTGTCGCTGCGCGATCAGGTGAACGGCGCAACCGATGACGGCGCGCTGTTACGCCGCATGGCCGACCAGGTCGCGCGCCAGCAGACGCAATCGGACGAAAAGACACTGCTCGAATCGTTGGGACCTGCGCTCGACGTGCTCTTGCAACTCAGCGAAGCGGATCGCAAGGCGGTGCGCGGCATTGTGTCGATGCTGACCGAAGGGATGGAATTCGATTTGCGCACCTTCCCCGATGAACAGTCCGGCCAGATCGCCGCGCTGCGCGACTATGACGATCTCGACCGCTATACGTATCTGGTGGCGGGTTGCGTCGGCGAGTTCTGGACCACGATGACCTATGCGCACATGCCGGGCACGCTGAACGAGCAGCTCGACACGATGGCGCGCCGGGGCGTGCGCTTCGGTAAAGCGCTGCAGATGACCAACGTGCTGCGAGATTGCGGCAAGGACTTGCGGATCGGCCGCTGCTATCTTCCGCAGAGCCTGCTGGATCGGCATGGGTTGAGCGTGCAGGATCTGCTGGTGCCGGCCAACTCGCTGCGCGCGCGGCCGCTGCTGGTCGACCTGTTGCGCAAGACGCTCGATCACTTTCGCGAAGCGCTGGACTACACGCTGGCGATTCCCGCATTTTCGGTGCGTTTGCGGCTTGCCTGTTTATGGCCGATTCTGATTGGCCTCGAGACCCTGCTGTTGCTGGTGGATAACGATGCGTGGCTCGATCCGCGGAAGGTCTCGAAGGTACGGCGCAACACGGTGTATCGGATCATTGCGTCCTCGGTGCTGCTTGTGCCGTCGAATGTTCGGGTGCGTAATGCGATCGACAAACGCATCGGGCAGATTGAAGCGCGCCTTTGAACGTAGCGCAATCAACGCTGGATCAATAAGAACTAGGGTATGCGGTTCAATAGGAGACGTGCGAGATCTCCGCTCATTTAATCTGCATCATTGAATACGGCAGAATCGGGAAACCCCTAGGACCATGCATCGCTGGATCGCGTTAGTCTCTTTCGAAAGGAGGCGAAGCATGAGACAAGCGTTCAATATTGCCGTGGTTTTGCTGCTCGGCTATCTGATGGCGGACAGGGCATTGATGCGTGCGCAAGCGGGAGAGACAGGGACCATAACCTGCCGCCAGGGCGCGGAACTGGTCAAATCGAACGCGTTGAAGAAAGGCTTTGCAGAGGCGGGGGCCAGCAGCCAGGCGGAGAATTTCCTGTCGAGCTGTCTCGTAACCGGCCGTGGTCGAGTGGGCGATATGATTGCACGCGATTGATCGCGATCGCGGGGCCTGACGACTGAAACACGCGTCAAGCCAGATATCGACAGTGCACCAATAGCGCCGCGAAAAAGTGCCCAGACCGCGAAGATCCGGGCGAAGTCATCGGGAACCCGATGACGGAGGTGTGGAATACAAAAACTGGCCCGCGATCGCAATGGTTCGGTCGCGGGCCAGTTCATTTGAGTCGGGTGCGCGCCTCAGGGCGCGCTAAGTGCGGGTGAGTGCACGAGATACTGCCTGCGATGATGTCGCCGGGCAACTCGCTGGTAACTCGCTACCGCTTGACGGCTGCTTACTGGCCGAAATAAATCGACTTCGCACCCGGGGCCGCAGCCACACGGCCCGATTGCGTCGAGCCGCTTACCGTGCCGCCAAAGCCGCTTGCTGCCGCTTGTGCGGTGCCGTCTTGCGCATTGACACGAGCTTGCGCGGCCTGGATGTCAGCCGGGTAGTGCGGATCGGCGTGACCCGGTTGATAGCCGGCCTTTTCGAGTTGAACCAGTTCGGCGCGCACCTGGGCGCGGGTGATGGGCTGGTTGGACTGCGCAAACGAAGCGACAGGAGCGGCCAGCACAGCGGCGATAACAACGGCTTGAATGAGCGATTTCATGATTAACTACCTCCAGTTCGGTTTTTGTCTTGCTGCGAACGTTCTCGTTCGTAGTCAGTGATTGCATTGTAGTTTTGTGAACTGGAGAGAGTAAGAGCCGATTCAGGCAAGGTTTGTTGCCAATTTTGAGACAAAGACCCGCAACGTGGCGACCCCATGCGGGCTCGCGTCCGGTGCTCAACCTTGCTGTTTGGGCGCGCTCGCGTCGCGTTGCGGCGCTTTCCCGCCGCCAGGCGCGGCTTGCGATAAGCGCGTGAACGCCCGACTCGTACGCGCCTCGCGCTGCGCTTTCGCTTGATAGAAGTCCCGGCTGAGCCACTGTCCGACACTCATCAACGCCGAACCGAATGCGCTCTTGAAGCGAACCCACGCATTCTCCGTGCGGGCGAAATCCGCGGCCGACTTCACCACATTCGACGCCAGTCGATCCAGTTCCGCATGCAAATGGTCGGCGAAATGGTGCAGCCCATGCTGGTTGGCGTTCGACGATTTCTTTTCCAACTCCACATGCTGGGGGATCAGCGATTGATTGCTCACGCGGATATACGCCGGGGTATCGGTGCGGGGCTCGCCCGTGCAGCGAACCGCGAGACCGATGCTGGCCGCGGCCCGCGTGCGATTGCCGAGCGGCGGCAATTGCCACTTGTCGCAGAGATACTTGAGCACACTACAGTGATCGAATTGCGCATGACACACGCCTGCCTCGCACCATGGCGACACCAGAATGGCGGGCACCCGCACGCCGAGCTGCGTGAAGCTGAAGCTGCCGGTGTGCTCGTCGGGCGCGACAGCGTCGGACGGCGGCACGACGTGATCGTAGAAGCCGCCGTGCTCATCGTAAAGGACAACCAACAATGTTTTTTCCCACAACGCCCGGTTGGAACGCAGTGCATTGTAGGTATCCGCAATCAGCTTCTGTGCCTTCATCACGTTGTGCGGCGGATGGTCGTCGTTTTGCGCTTCGCCAAAGTACTTCGGCTCGATGAGTACGAACTGCGGGAATGCGTCGGCAGGACCGGCCGCGTCGCTGAAGAAGGTGTCGAACAGGTGATAGTTGGCGAGGTTCTCCGCCCGACGCTGGTTTTTCAATAGCAGCGAGGCCGGAAAATCGTAGAAGTAGATCTTCCACGTTTTGCGCGCGGCATTCAGACGGTCGAAGATCGTGTCCTGGTCCTGGCCGTTGTACCACACGGGATTGAGCGCATCGAGCCCCGAGGGCATGCCCACCTCTCCCTTCGAGGTACCCGTGAGCGCGAAATAGCGGTTGGGCCAGGTGGGGCCCGGCATCGACGCAAACCATCGGTCGCACACGGTGAACCGCGAACCCAGCGTGTGAAGCGCGGGAAGAAAACCGAGCGGGTAATAACCCATGATGTCTTGCCGCGCGGCGTGACTGCTGTGCGGGTAGTCGTGGGTGAAGGAGCGTACGAAGCCGCTGTTGCCTCCTGCAATCTGATCCAGCACCGCACGATGCCCATGATCCGGATCGAGGTGCATTTGCCGCTCGCGCGTCTCGCGAACGAAGAATGTATGCCCTTTGCCGTCGTCATTGGAGCGGGACGCCGAGTTGCGCACGCCGTCCAATCCTGGGTGCACCGCGTCGAGACAGCCGAGCATTTGATCGAAAGAGTGATTCTCCATCAGCAGCAGGACCACATGATCGATCGGGTCCTTCTGTGCGCCGTCGTGCACGTCACTCATCTTCGTCGCTCCAGTAGTGGAGGGGATGGATTCCGCATGCGTATCGCCGTGTCGGCTGTATCTGCTCGACTGGCCGGCGTTGTCAACGTAGCGCAAAACGGGCGGCGGCGAAAGGGCCTTGCGGTGCTGGACTGGCTAAACTGCAACGCCGCGCGTGACGTCAGGCGCCGAGCCTCGTGACTGGGGCGTGCAGCGACGGAGCTACCAAAGAAAATGCCGTTCAGCCCCGCACTGGACTGAACGGCATCGATCTTCTAAACCGGGAAATGCAGGGCCGAATTGCCCGCTCAATAGGGCTAGCTCAAACCGCTTGCGGCCGCCACTTCAGCAAACGGTGCTCGATTGCGGTCAACAGATAATCGGCGGCCAACGCGACCACGGCCAGCACGATCATCGCCGCGAATACGCCGCTTGCATTGAACGCCCCTTGCGCGGTGGAGATCAACAGACCGATACCCTGCTTCGAGCCGAGGAATTCGCCGACCACGGCGCCGACGAGCGCGAAGCCGAAGCTCACATGCAAGCTCGCGAGAATCCAGCTCAGCGCCGACGGAATCACTACCGAAGTCGTCACCTGACGGCGCGACGCGCCGAGAATCTGCGCATTGGCGATCATGTAGCGATCCGCTTCACGCACACCCTGGAAAGCATTGGCGAACACGACGAAGAACACCATTACCACCGCCAGCGCCACCTTCGACGCCATGCCGAGACCCAGCGCAATCACGAACACCGAGCCGAGCACCACGCGCGGAATCGAGTTGGCGATCTTGATGTAGAGGCTAAACACATCGGACAGCAGTTTGTTGCGGCCGAGCACGATGCCGCAGAAAATGCCCGCCACCGAGCCGATCAGGAAGCCGAGTCCGGTTTCTTCGAGCGTGACCCACACTTGCGTGAGCAGCGGCCCCTGCGAGGTGCCGTTCACGAACCAGTCGACGATCTGATCGAAGATCGCGCTCGGCATCGAGAAGAAGAACGGGTCGATCCACTTCAGGCGCGCGGACAATTCCCATCCGCCGAGCACGACGACCAGCACGAGTACGCGCAGCGTGATCACCAGCGCGCGACGCTGCCGGATGCGTTTTTGCGCGACGCGTTCGACCTGGGCGAGCGACGCGGCATCGATGCCCGACGGCATCATGTGTTGAGAGGTAGTAGACATATTTGCCGTTCCTTGATTAGCCGATCTGCACTTCTTCGCGCAGGTCGTGCCAGATGTCGCGCGAGATTTCGATGAAACGCGGGTCGTAGCGAACTTCCGACGTGACGCGCGGACGCGGCAGATCGATCTCGTACACTTTCTTCAGCGTTGCCGGGCGGGCGGTGAGCACGAAAACGCGGTCGGCGAGCGCAATCGCTTCTTCGAGGTCGTGCGTGACGAACACGACGGAGCCCGCACCCCCCCACAATTGCAGCAGTTCGTCCTGCATCAGCGTGCGGGTTTGCATGTCGAGCGCCGAGAACGGCTCGTCCATCAGCAGGATTTCCGGCTTGTTGATGAAGGTCTGCGCGAGCGCCACGCGCTTGCGCATGCCGCCGGAAAGTTGATGCGGATAGTGCTTGCCGAACTTGTCCAGACCCACGCGGCGCAGCCATTCGTTGGCCTCGTCGTAGGCGGCCGACTTCGAACGGCCGCGATACAGCGGACCGGCAGCCACGTTGTCGAGCACCGAGCGCCACGGGAATACGGCGTCCGCCTGAAACACGAAGCCGATGCGCGGGTCGATGCCGTCCACCGGCGCGCCCATGACACGCACTTCGCCGGTAGTGGGCTTCAGCAGTCCGGTGATCATGCTGAGCGTGGTTGACTTGCCGCAACCGGTGGGGCCGACCACCGCGACGAATTCGCCGCGTGCCACAGACATGCTGAAGTCGCGCAATGCGATCGTCGCCTTGCCGTCCGGAGAAATGAAACGGCACGACACGTTGCGCATTTCGATCGCTGGCGTATCGCGTGACATAGCTTGATTCATCGGGGAGGCCTCTCGGTTTTCCTGCTTGCTCATGATGTTGAAAGCGACTTACTTCGCCGCGGTCTTGACCGGCGCCGACAGGTAGTCGTTGCTATACGTCTTGGCGAGATCGATGTGCTTGCCCTTCACCGAAGGATTGAACGCCGACAGCACCTTGAGCACCGTATCCGGGCCGTCGGCGGGCATCTTGCCGTCCTTCGTGAACATCGGCAGCGACGCCTTCAGCGCGCCGACATACAGGTCTTTGTTGTTGCCGTAATAGTCTTTCGGCATCTTCGCGGCGATGTCTTCGGCGCTATGCGTCGAGATGAAGTTCAGCGTGCGCGCAAACGCGTGTGAGAGCTTGGCGGCGTCGTCCTTATGCGACTCGGCCCACGCGCGCTGCACGTAGAAGCTCGAAGCCGGATAAGTGCCGCCGAGCGCGGCGCGCGTGCCTTCGAGCGTGCGCATGTCGACCAGCACCTTCGCGTCGCCGGTCTTCAGCAGTTGCGAGACGGTCGGCTCGGTCGTCATGCCGGCGTCGATGCGGCTTTGCTTGATGGCCGCAATGAAGCTGTTGTCCGCGCCCACCGGCAGCAGCGTGTATTGCGTGGAGGGCACGCCCGCACGCTGCGCGAGGTATTGCGTGAGGAAGCTGGTCGACGAGCCGAGCCCAGTCACGCCGAGGGTTTTGCCCTTCGCGTCGGCCATGCTCTTGAAGTTGCCGGCCGCCTTGGTGGACACCATCTCCACTTCGCCTGGCACCTGGCCGAAGACCACCAGCGCCTGAACTTCCTTGCCCTTGCTTTGCAGGTCGATCGTGTGATCGTAGAAGCCCACCACGCCTTGCACCGCGCCCGCGAGCAGTTCGTTTTCCGCATCGACGCCGGCCGGTTGCGAGAGAATCTCGACGTCGAGGCCTTCGTCCTTGAAGTAGCCGAGTTGTTCCGTGAGCTTGGCCGGCAGATAGATGATCTTGGTGGCGCCGCCGACCATGATCGTGAGCTTTTCGGCGTGAGCGGCGGCCGAGGCGGCGGCGAGGGTGAACGCAACACCTGATACAGCGGCAATCTGGCGCAAGTTACGCATGGAGCAGTCTCCTTAGGTTTAGTCACCGCATGATCGACGCGCGGCGCTTTCTGGGTGAATGACGGCGATTATAAAAACTGGAAACCTTCTGGCAGCTTTCGGAGCGTGGGGCAAATCATGGGTGTTAACCCGAGGCGAGCTGCCAGCCCAGACTGGCCGCGCGCGAGCGCAGGCCGCAAATCGCATGGCAAGCGCGCAAACCGCTTGATTTACGGCACAATCGACGGCCTGACTCCTGCCGTTCCCGCCATGAAGCTGCTGCTGATCGAAGACAACCCCACGCTGTCCCACTGGCTCGCGAAGATGTTGGAGCAGGAGGCGTTCGCACTCGACGCGGTGCAGGACGGCGACGCGGCCGATCAATTGCTGCGCACCAATCACTACGACGTGATCCTGCTCGACCTGAATCTGCCGAAGCTATCCGGAAAGAACGTGCTGCGCCGCTTGCGCCAGCGCGGCGACGCGACGCCGGTGCTGATCCTGACCGCGAGCGGGTCGATCGACGAAAAGGTGGACCTGCTCGGTGCCGGCGCGGACGATTACCTCGTCAAGCCATTCGAAGTGCGCGAGCTGGTCGCACGGATCAAGGTGGCGATTCGCCGCCAGTCGCCGTCGAAGGCGAGCGAAGTGGTGTGCGGCGATCTCGCGTTCGACATCGACACGCGCCAGTTCACACTGAAAGGCGCACCGCTGCACGTCACGCCGCGCGAGCGTTCCGTGCTGGAGGCGCTGATCCTGCGGCTCGGCAAAACGGTGACGAAGCCGGCGCTGGTCGATGCAATCTTCACGCTCGCCGACGAGCCGAGCGAGGACGCGGTCGAGATCTACATTTCGCGTCTGCGCAAGAAGCTCGACAGCAGCTCCGCGGCTATCGTCACGCTGCGCGGGCTGGGCTATCTGCTGCGCAAGAAAGACGATGACCAATAGCCTGCGGATGCGCCTGTTGTGGTGGTTGCTGGTGCCGCTCGCGTTATATGTGTTCGTCACCGGCAAGGCCGAATACGACAACGTGCGGCGCACGGCGGATCTGGTGCAGGACAATCAGTTGATCTCGTCTGCGCGGATGATCGCGGGCGAAGTGGAATGGGTCGATGGCTTTCTGCGTGTCGACGTGCCGCCCGCCGCACTCGAAGTGTTCGCGTCCCCCTATGGCGACCAGGTGTTCTACAGCGTGCGCGTCGACGATGGGCGGCTCCTCGCGGGCACGCCGGATTTCGCGCCGCGTGTGTCGCAGGCGGCCGACACGCCGGACCACTACGATACGGTGCTGCACGGTCAGCGGGTACGCGCGGTCGGCATCGTGCGGCTCATGTACGACAATGGCGCGACGCGCCCGGTGCGGATCACGGTCGGCAAAACCATGCGTTCACGCGACGCGATGGCCCGGCAATTGTGGCAGCCGCAACTTCTGAGGCAGATCGCGATGATCGTGCTGGCGGTCGCGCTGGTGTGCATCGGACTCACGTTCGAATTGCGCCCGCTGATGAAAGTCAAAGAGGAAGTTGCCGACCGCGATCCCATGCAGCTCGAGCCGATTCGCGTCGAACGTCTGCACACCGAGTTGCGGCCGATCGTCGAAGCGATCAATCAGTGCATCGCGCGGCTCGGCGTGCAGGTGGCCGCGCAACGGCGTTTCATTGCCGACGCCGCGCATCAGTTGCGCACGCCGCTGACGCTGCTCGGCACGCAGTTGCAGTTCGCGCGTCAGCAGGACGGCATGAATCCCGCGCTCGACGAAGCGCTTGCCGCGATGCACCGGAGCAATCGTTCGATGGTGGGGCTTACCAACAAGCTGTTGCTGCTGGCGCAGGCCGAGGCCGCCGACAACACCCAACTCGCGATGGAAACCGTCGACCTCGTGCCGCTCGCGTTGGAAGTCGTGGAAGACCTCGCACTGCTTGCGCAGGCGCGCAATATCGATCTCGGCGCCGAATTGAACGGTCCCGCACCGGTGGCCGGCCATCGCGGCCTGCTGCAGGCGCTGATCGCCAATCTCGCGGAGAACGCGATTCGCTACACCGGTAGCGGCGGCCACGTGACGGTGGCCGTGCAGGCCGACGCCGATAGCGTGACCGTCAGCGTGCTCGACGACGGCCCAGGCATTCCAGCGGAGTCGCGCAGCCGGGTGTTCGAACCGTTCTTCCGGGCGTCGGCGGATACGGAAGGAACGGGGTTGGGCCTCGCGATCGTGCGGGAAATCGCGGACACGCATCATGGCGAGATTGCGCTGAAGCCCGGCGCGGGCGGCAAGGGCGTGCACATCAGCGTGACGTTTGCGCGAGCTTTCGATGAGCGGGCCGCGGTGATGTGAGGGCGCCTTGCGGGCGCGCCGAAGCACTGCGATCCCATTTTTGCGCGCCTTCCCAGTGCCGGCCAAGCCATTGGGGACGCCGCAAGTCATCTATAAGACATCAGTTTCAAGACAGCTGTCATCGGCCTGAAAGCCTTATCTGGCGGGGCTTGTCCCCCTCGACGAGGGTCTCTGGACCTGTTTGTTTCGCAGCGAACGGAGCAAAACGCGCATATACTCACGGTCGGGCCGTAAAAAGTAGTGCCGTAGGTTGCGCTGCGTTTTTGCTGCTTCGTCGCAACTTCGCTGGCTCAGCGCTACCCACGCTCTGTCTATCACTTCATCTAGCAAAGCATCGAACATGTCCACACCGCCGAAGATCATCTACACCCTGACCGACGAAGCGCCTGCTCTGGCGACTTATTCGCTGCTGCCGATCGTCAAGGCGTTCACGCGCTCGTCCGGCGTCAGCGTCGAAACGCGCGACATCTCGCTCGCCGGCCGGATCATTGCTGCATTCCCGGACTACCTGAGCGCGCAACAGAAGGGCTCAGACGATCTCGCGGAACTCGGTGGACTCACCACGCGCCCCGAAGCCAACATCATCAAGCTGCCAAACATCAGCGCATCCGTGCCGCAGCTGAAGGCCGCCATTTCGGAACTGCGCGACCAGGGCTACAAGCTGCCGGCCTACCCGGACGTCGCGACCACCGACGCCGAGAAGGACGTCAAGGCTCGCTACGACAAGATCAAGGGCAGCGCGGTCAACCCGGTGCTGCGCGAAGGCAATTCGGACCGCCGCGCGCCGCTGTCGGTGAAGAACTACGCACGCAAGCACCCGCACAAGATGGGCGCGTGGCGCGCGGACTCGAAGTCGCACGTCGCGCACATGAGCGGCGGCGATTTCTACGGCAGCGAAAAGTCGGCGCTGATCGCCGCAGCGGGTAGCGTGAAGATCGAACTGACGGCCGCCGACGGCACGAAGACGGTCCTCAAGGACAAGACGGCGGTGCAGGCCGGCGAGATCATCGACGCTTCCGTGCTGAGCAAGAAAGCGCTGCGCAGCTTCATCGAAGCGGAAATCGCCGATGCGAAGAGCAAGGGCGTGCTGTTCTCGGTGCACCTGAAAGCCACCATGATGAAGGTGTCCGATCCGATCATCTTCGGTCACGTGGTGTCGGTGTTTTACAAAGACGTGCTAAGCAAGCACGCCGACGCGCTGGCGAAGGTCGGCTTCAACCCGAACAACGGTATCGGCGACCTGTACGCGCGCCTGAAGGACCTGCCGGCCGAAACGGTCGCGGCGATCGAAGCCGACATCAAGGCGCAATACGAGCAGCGCCCGCCACTGGCGATGGTCAATTCGGACAAGGGCATCACCAGCCTGCACGTGCCGAGCGACGTGATCGTCGACGCGTCGATGCCGGCCATGATTCGCGAGTCGGGCAAGATGTGGGGCGCGGATGGCGGACTGCACGATGTGAAAGCAGTGATCCCGGACCGTTGTTACGCGGATGTCTATCAGGCCGTGATCGAAGACTGCAAGAAGCACGGCGCATTCGACCCGGTTACGATGGGCACGGTGCCGAACGTCGGCCTGATGGCGCAAGCCGCCGAAGAATACGGCTCGCACGACAAGACCTTCCAGATCCCGTCAAACGGCGTAGTTCGCGTGACCGACGCAGCCGGCACGGTGCTGCTCGAGCAGCCGGTGGAAGCGGGCGACATCTGGCGCATGTGCCAGACCAAGGACGCGCCGGTGCAGGACTGGGTCAAGCTCGCGGTCAACCGCGCCCGCGCGAGCGGCACACCGGCCGTTTTCTGGCTGGACGCGGCGCGCGCTCACGACGCGCAGATCATCAAGAAAGTCGAGCAGTACCTGAAGGATCACGACACCAGCGGTCTGGACATCCGCATCATGACGCCGGTCGAAGCGACGAAGTTCTCGGTCGAGCGTATTCGCGCCGGCAAAGACACCATCTCGGTCACCGGCAACGTGCTGCGCGACTACCTGACCGACCTGTTCCCGATCATGGAACTGGGCACCAGCGCGAAAATGCTGTCGATCGTCCCGCTGATGGCCGGTGGCGGCATGTTTGAAACGGGCGCGGGCGGCTCGGCTCCGAAGCACGTTCAGCAACTGGTTGAAGAAGGCTTCCTGCGTTGGGACTCGCTGGGTGAATTTCTGGCGCTGGCCGCGTCGCTCGAACACCTGAGCAATGCGTACCACAACCCGAAGGCGCAGATTCTGGCCAGGACGCTGGACCAGGCGACCGGCAAGTTCCTCGACAACGACAAGTCCCCGGCGCGCAAGGTGGGCGGTATCGACAACCGCGGCAGCCACTTCTATCTCGCGATGTACTGGGCCGAAGCACTGGCCGCGCAAACCGAAGACGCAGCGCTGGAGGCTCAGTTCGCCGGCGTCGCGAAGGCGATGGCCGACAACGAAGCGAAGATCGTCGAAGAGCTGGGTGCGGTGCAGGGCAAGCCGGTCAACATTGGCGGCTACTATCGTCCGGATGTGGAACTGACGAGCCGGGCAATGCGCCCGAGCGCGACGCTGAACAAAATCGTGGACTCGGTCGCATAAGTCGAGTCGGCGTTGCGTGGCAACGCGGCTGCGCAAGCGGCAAACGACCCACTAAGTAAGCAGTAAGCAAGACGATGGCGCTCGAGAGCGCCATCGTCGTTTCTGCGTTCATTTGGCCAGCGGTGATGACCGCCATCACACGTGGACGATTTCCCAATCGGACAGTTTCTCTGGAATTTCGAGCGTGGACGTGTCGTCGCTCTCCGACAGATGCGGGCAGGTCAAGCCGCGGGCGAGGTCGTCGGCTGCCTGTTGCGGGCTCGAAAATTCACCGAGCGTTTCGTTGCCGTAGGTTGCCTCCCAACCATCCTGAGCCGGCAAAATGTAAAACGCGCCCTGCGTCGAACCGAAGCGGAAACCTTTCATTTTTCGTCTCCCAATTGCCATTAAAGAAACCGCGCTGCGCAGTGGATTCATGCATCGGTTGGATGGCCCCGCCGACCGCGGTTTGCCGGCCCATTCAATTCGGCTGCCTGAATCCTGCGCTCCTGTGAAAGAGTCTACGTCAGCGAGTAGCGGCGCAAGAGAGTCTTCGGTGTTTCCGTCCAGCAAAAAAAGCCTTTAAAAATCAGTGTATTGAGAGAGTCATTTTGCGATGTGCAACGTGGGGCGGCATTGCGAAATGCCAGGTTTGTGCTTCGCAGCACGAGTTTTTACCCAGCAACGCACCGTTTCGTATCGTGAAAATTGAGCCTCGGCCAAGCCGAGCATGCGGCGAACCCGCGACCACCCCGACCGCCGCAGTCAGCCCTCGCCTCGACTCAACTCGTGCGCGCGCCGCAGCCTCTCGCGGCTGTTGCTCAGATGCATACGCATCGCGGCGCGCGCGTCGTCGGGGTCCTGCCGTTCGATCGCCCGATAGATCATCTGGTGCTCGCCGAGCACGTTGCGCAGGTGCTCGATATGGTCGAGTTCCGCGATCTCGGCCGATCCGAGCCGGGTGCGCGGGCTCACTGCGCGGCCGAGCTGGCTGAGCACGTCGAAGAAGTAGCGATTGCCGCTCGCTCGCGCGATCTGCAGATGAAACTCGATGTCGTGCGCGAGCGTATCGGTGCTGCCGCGTTCGAGTTCTGACTCGAAGCGCCCCAGCGCCGCGCGGATCTGCTTGAGGTTCTGTTCAGTGCGCCGTGCTGCGGCCAGCGCGGCTGCGGCCGCTTCGACGTCGATACGGAATTCGATGATCGCCATCACGTCCAGCATGCTGGTGAGGTCGGCGGCGGCCAGCTGCACCGGCTTCTCGGCCGCAGGCGCCAACACGAAGGTGCCGATGCCGTGGCGCGTCTCCACCACGTTGGCCGCCTGCAAGCGCGAGATTGCCTCGCGAACCACCGAGCGGCTCACCGACAACTGCTTCATCATCGCGACTTCGGTGGGAATGCGGTCGCCCGGCCGCAGGGCGCCACGGCGGATTTCATCGGAAAGGGTGGCCACCACCTTTTCAGTTAGGCTGGACATTTTGTGGCTAGTTGGCTGTTCGGCGGGATGCGGACGCTTGAACGTGCGGGCGACAGCGGCGGTGCGGTAATCGGGACTGTCCGCAAAGTATCGCACAGGACTTTACTCGATTCCCGGCTGGACGGCGGCGCTGGCTGCCTGCTGGACCTTGCTGCGGGACGACGGCTGCTTTTGGTGTCGAAGGGGCGCTCGGCGCGAGACTGGTGGTAGCAAAGCAGTACTGTCATCAGACGTCGTATTTTCGGCGGTTCCGAAACTTCCAGAACCGCTTTAGAACGACTGATCACGCCTACGAAGCCCATTTCGCAGGGTAAACACCCAATAGAAACTGACACGCGATTAACGATAAGATGTCATCAGACGACATATGACACCGGGCGTCCGCCGCCCGCCTCGTGTTCGACGGTCGCCCGCGCGATCGACTCTGGAGACAACCTTGACCTCTGCTCTCACCGCCGCAATCAACCCGCTCGAGTCCGCCGTTTCCAAGGTGAAGCGGCACGTCCTGCCGCTCTTCCTCATCATGTTCATCGCGAACTACATCGACCGCGTGAACATCGGCTTCGTCAATTCGCACATGCATGCGGACCTGGGCATCGGCGCCGCGGCCTATGGCCTGGGCAGCGGTTTGTTCTTTATCGGCTACGCGCTGTTCGAAGTGCCGTCGAACGTGCTGATGCAGAAGTACGGCGCGCGTGCGTGGCTCACCCGCATCATGGGCACGTGGGGGCTGGTGGCGGCGGCCATGGCGTTCGTGTGGAACGACACGTCCTTCTTCGTACTGCGCTTCCTGCTCGGCGTGGCCGAAGCCGGCTTCTTCCCCGGCGTGGTCTATTACTTCACGCAATGGCTGCCGCAGAAAGAGCGCGGCAAGGCGGTGGCGGTATTTCTCTCCGGCTCGGCACTCGCATCCGTGCTGTCCGGTCCGATTACCGGCACGCTGCTGTCCATTCGCGGCTTCGGGCTGCAAGGCTGGCAGTGGATGTTCCTGATCGAAGGCGGATTTTCGATCGTGCTGTGCGCAGTGAGCTGGATGCTGCTCAAGTCGCATATTCGCGACGCGTCGTGGCTCACCGCTGAAGAACAGAGCGTTCTATCGAGTTCGATCGCGGCGGAGCAGGCCGAACGCGAAGCGCACGGCGGCGCGCATCTGCCGACGCTCAAGCTGCTGAAAGACCCCCAGATCGTGCTGTTCTGCCTGTTGTATTTCGCGATCCAGCTGACCATTTATGCGGCCACTTTCTGGCTGCCGACCATCATCCGCAAGATGGGCGGCCTGTCCGACTTCGAAGTCGGCATGCTCAACGCCATTCCGTGGCTGATTGCGATGGTGGCGATGTACTGCTTCGCGTTGCTCTCGGCGAAATGGCGCTTCCAGCAGGCATGGCTCGCGGTGGCGCTCGTCATCGCGGCTTGCGGTCTGTTCGCGTCGACCTCCGGCAATCCGGTCACGTCGTTCGTCGCGATCTGCTTTTCCGCGATCGGCTTCAAGGCGGCGTCCTCGCTCTTCTGGCCGATTCCGCAGGGCTACCTGGATGCCCGCGTGGCCGCCGGCGTGATCGCGCTGATCAACTCGCTGGGTAATCTCGGCGGGTTCTTCGCGCCGGCCACTTTCGGCTATCTGCAGCAGCACACCGGTTCGATTACCGGCGGCCTGTATGGCCTGGGCGTCGCCTCGCTGATCGCGGCCGCGGCCGGTTTCTTCACGCGCACTCGCCGCGGCGAGCGCAGCGCGCTCCCCGAGACATTGCAGAGCAAAGCGCATTGACTACACTGGAGCGCAGCACGGTCGATCGTGCGTCACGCGTTTTCCGATTTCCCGCCGGTGTCCGCGTCGAGCGCACGCAACGGTTGCGATGACGTCCAGCCGCCGGCTTACTCACCAACAGAGCCAATCCTCATGTCCACGAAACCTTCCGGATCGAACGCCACGCCGATCGTGACCGAGCTGCGCGTCGTGCCGGTCGCCGGCCGCGACAGCATGTTGCTGAATCTGAGCGGCGCACACGGTCCGTTCTTCACGCGCAATATCGTGATTCTGCGCGACAGCGCGGGCCACACCGGCGTCGGCGAAGTCCCCGGCGGCGAGAATATCCGCAAGACAATCGACGACGCGCGGGCGTTCGTCGTCGGTCAGTCGATCGGCAATTTGCAAGCAGTCCTGAACAAAGCGCGCACGCAGTTCGCCGATCGCGACGCGGGCGGCCGAGGCTTGCAGACGTTCGATCTGCGCACGACCATTCACGCCGTCACCGCGCTCGAAGCCGCGCTGCTCGATCTGCTCGGCCAGCATCTGGGCGTGCCGGTCGCGGCCTTGCTCGGTGAAGGCCAGCAACGCGATGAAGTGGAAATGCTGGGCTACCTGTTTTATATCGGCGATCGCAACAAGACCGATCTGCCGTACGCGAGCGGCGCCGAAGGGCGCGACGACTGGGAGCGCGTGCGTACCGAACAGGCGCTGACACCCGAAGCGGTCGTGCGGCTGGCTGAGGCCGCGCAGGCCCGCTACGGCTTCAACGATTTCAAGCTCAAGGGCGGCGTGCTGGCCGGCGATGCGGAAATCGAAGCGGTCACCGCGCTGGCTGAACGTTTTCCCCGCGCGCGCGTGACGCTCGATCCGAACGGCGCGTGGTCGCTTGCCGAAGCGGTGCGCCTGTGCCGCGATCAGCACGACGTGCTCGCTTATGCGGAAGATCCGTGCGGTGCGGAAAACGGCTATTCGGGCCGCGAGGTGATGGCCGAATTCCGCCGTGCGACGGGCCTGCCGACCGCAACCAACATGATCGCCACCGACTGGCGCCAGATGGGCCACGCCATCCAGCTGCAGTCGGTGGATATTCCGCTGGCCGATCCGCATTTCTGGACCATGCAGGGCTCGGTGCGCGTCGCGCAGATGTGTAACGACTGGGGACTCACCTGGGGTTCGCATTCGAACAACCACTTCGACATTTCGCTCGCGATGTTCACCCATGTCGCCGCTGCCGCGCCCGGCAAGATCACGGCGATCGACACGCACTGGATCTGGCAGGACGGTCAGCGTCTGACGCGCGAGCCGTTGCAGATCGTCGGCGGCAAGGTGAAGGTGCCGCAGGCGCCGGGGCTCGGCGTGGAACTGGACATGGACGAGATCGAAAAGGCGCACGCGCTGTATCAGCAGCACGGCCTGGGCGCGCGCGACGACGGGGTCGCTATGCAATACCTGATTCCGAACTGGAAGTTTGATAACAAGCGGCCTTGTCTGGTGCGCTAAAGCCTGGCGCCATCGTGCCCGCGCGGGGAAAAGCCGCGGGGGCGTCGGCAATTTCGGGCGTTGCCGCGGCCAACGGAATGCGCGGCGCTAAAGCGACAGCCAGCCGCGCGCAATCGGCCACGCCAGCAGCTTGCGGTACACCGCGATCAGCGCTCGCGTCGTGCTCTCGCCGAACCATCGCCAGAGCGGCGCGATCAGCAGAAACGCTACGTATGCGACAGCGACCGCGCCCGCCATGTCGAATGGAAAATGCACGCCGACAAAGACGCGTGCCCACGCCACCCCCACACCCGACAACAGCATGGCGACGCCATAGCGGCGCACGCCGTCTACCAGAAAGCTCAGTGCGATCGACGCGAAGATGGTCGCGTGGTCGCTCGGAAACGACGAGTCCGGTGCGTGGTGGAGTAAGGTATGGCCGATGCCGAGCATGAACGGCCGAGGATGCGGCCACACCAGAGCGATGAGCTGATTGATGCCTAGTGCGAGCGAGGCCACGCAGCACGCCCGCAGCGCGCTTTCGCGTCGGCGTGGGTCGCCGGAGAGCCACATTGCGACCAGCGCCAGCGGCACGAGATAGATGGCATAGTCGGCGATGAAGCGCGCAAGGCCGATGAGCGGTGCGGGTGTCGACGGCGTCGCATTGAGCTTTAGAAAAAGCGCCTGATTGAATGCTTCGAGTGTGGTCATGCCGTGGCTTCTTTCTATCGGGAGTCGATCAATGAGGTGAGGCGCGCCGCATAATCCGGGTTGGCTTATGTTAATGGGCCAAGCTTACGGCATGCTTCGCCGCCGCACTGCACGGTGGCCGGGCAGCGCGCCCATCAATGAAAGGAGATCTAAACGTGCTGACGATCGATCCGGACCGCTTGTTGGCCGACCTCAAGCGGCTGCGTAGTTTCGGTGCTACCGGGCCCGGCGTGGTGCGGCTTGCGCTTTCGCCCGTGGACCTGGCGTCGCGCCGATGGCTCGTCGAACGAATGACGGAAGCGGGGCTCGACGCGAGCATCGACGGCGTGGGGACGGTGTTCGGGCGTTCGCGCAACAGCGGCCCGGCGCTCGTGATCGGCTCTCATACCGACACGCAACCGACCGGCGGCTGGCTCGACGGCGCGATGGGCGTGATCTACGGACTGGAGATCGCGCGCGCGCTCGCGCAAAGCGACGCGACCAGACATCTCGCGATAGACGTGGCATCGTGGATCGACGAAGAGGGCACGTTTTCGGGCTTGCTCGGTAGCCGCAGTTTCGTCGGCGATCCGATCGACGATTCGCTTCGGTGCGCCGCGAATCGCGAGGGCCAGCGCCTCGCAGATGCGCTACAAGCCGCAGGTCTGGCTGAACGGCCGCGCGTGCGCTTCGAACCCGGGCGCCACGTGGCCTATCTGGAGCCGCATATCGAGCAGGGTGGCCGCCTCGAAGCGGCCGGCAAAGCGATCGGCGTCGTCACGACGATTGTCGGCTTGCGCGAGTTGCGCTTGCGCTTCACGGGGCAGCGCAATCACGCCGGCACCACGCCAATGGCGATCCGTCGCGACGCTGGCGCTGCGCTGGTCGCTTTTATCGGCACGATGAACCACGCGTTCGCGCAACTCGCGGATGCCGATACGGTGTGGACTGTGGGCCGCATCGAACTCGATCCGGGTTCGTTGAGTGTGGTGCCCGGCTCGGCCGACATGTACCTGCAATTCCGCGACGCCAATGCCGCGCGCTTGCAGGCAATGGAGAACAAGCTCGCGGAACTGGTGCGCGACTTCAATGCGCGCAATCAGGTCAGCGTGGAACTGACGAGCCTCGACGCGCCGATGGCACCGGTGACCATGCATGCGGCGCTCGCGGACCATCTGGCCAGAGCCGCCGACAGCATCGCGCCGGGACAATGGCTGCGCATGCCGAGCGGGGCCGCGCACGATGCGCAGGTCATCGCGCGCTGCATGCCGGCGTGCATGATGTTCGTGCCGAGCATCGGCGGGGTGAGTCACGACTTTATCGAAGATACGGCAGAGGAGCACATCGTCCTCGGCTGCCAGGTCGCGGCCACGGCTGCGGTGGCGATTCTTCGGGAGCACTGCGGGGCGCGCTCGTGACCGATTGCATGGGCGGGTGAAGGCGCGCCGCTGAATTGCGAACGCGCGTCACCCGCCTCGCTGTCTGCCCGCTATTTCCACTTCGAGCCGAGCTTGTCCAGCCCGGCTTTCATCAGGTCTTCCGGCAACATTGCAATGCGCAGTTCGCAGTCCGCGTTGAACTTGAGAAACCACGGCTCCGCGAGCGACGGAATGGCCGATGCGTCGTCGATGTTCACCGCGAGCACAGCGCCCCGGTGTCCGCGCTGCTCGGTGAAGTAGATCGTCTCCGGTTTCAGATCTTCGAGAATCTTCGCCATCACGTCGCCGATGCTGCCGTCGCGCACCATCGTATTGAACGGTTCGTGCGGGATTCGTATGTTGAGAAGCATGCGCATGTCATCCTCCTAGTTGATGCCCAAAGGGCTTCTTAAGGATAGATGCATTAAGCGCTGTTATCCGGGTTCATGCCGGCCAACGGGTGGCCCATTGCCGCGCGCTCGCGGCTAGTTGCCGAACAGCGCCGCCTGGGTACCCCGGCCCCGCACATCGCGGGCGGCCTTTGCCTGGGCCTTTGTCGCGGCAGATCGCGTTTCAGTTCGAGGTTGCGCATGCGTCTGACCAGAAGCCGCCGCTTCCAATGAAGTCTGTCCGGCCTCTAGCGACAACAGCAGCATCTTGTTGGCGAGGCCGCCCGCAAAACCGGTCAGTTCGCCCGACGCGCCGATCACGCGATGGCAAGGCGCGACGATGGAAATTGGATTCCTGCCGTTCGCCGCGCCGACCGCTCGCACCGCATTGACATTGCCGATCTGCTGCGCGATTTCCGCGTAGCGGCGAGTCTGCCCGTACGGAATGGTCAACAGCGCGTGCCAGACTTTTTGCTGGAACGGCGTGCCCTGAAAATCGAGCGCGACATCGAATGTCTGGCGTGTACCGGCGAAATACTCATTCAATTGCCGCTCGGTTTCGACCAGTACGGGACGCTCTTTCTCTTCGCTTAATTCGCCGAGCCGTACCCGGTTGGGCTTGTCGTTCTCCCACAGGATCGCGGCGAGGCGTTCGCCGTTCGCGACGAGCTTCAACTGGCCGACGGGCGAATCCATCAATTTGTATGCGTATGTCACTTTGCTTGCTCCTGGCTGATTGGCGGCACAGAGGCGGGTGACGCCGGTCAGCGAATCCGCACTGAAAGCGCGCCCCTATTCGACAGCGTAAAACCCGTTCTCTCCGAAGACGTTCCAGTTCTTGCTATTTGATTCGGGCTCACGCCTGCTGGCTGGATTGCAGCCGGCCTGTCACTGTACCGTCTTTGCCGTTCGATTCATAAGATGTCGGCGGCATGGCGCGCGATAGGGGCGCCGCCGCACCACGCCGTGCTAGCGTCTCGCCCATGACTCAGTAGAATCGGGAGCTTCGATATGGCGCGCACCGCTAGCCAGACATCTTTTCCACCACTGTGACGACGACTTTAGAACAACTGCGGGCCGGACGACTGACGGGCTCGCGCCATCTCAAACTGGCGTGCGGCCTGCGCGAATTTCCGCGCGAGATTTTCGATCTCGCCGACACGCTGGAAGTACTCGACCTCTCGGGTAATGCGCTTACGGCACTCCCCGACGATCTGCCGCGACTGGGCAAATTGCGGATTCTCTTTGCGTCCAACAACCCGTTCACGGAGTTGCCGGAGGTGCTGGGCGAGTGCCCGCAATTGAGCATGGTCGGCTTCAAGGCCAACCGTATCCGCAAGGTGTCCGGCCGTGCGCTCCCACGGCAGCTGCGTTGGCTGATTCTCACCGACAACGCGATAGAGGCGCTGCCTGCGCAGATTGGCGGCTGCACGCAATTGCAGAAGCTGATGTTGGCCGGCAACCGGCTGCGCGCGCTGCCCGAGGAACTGGCCGCCTGCTCGCGGCTCGAGCTGCTGCGGCTCGCGGCGAACCGGCTGAGCGGACTGCCGGCGTGGCTGCTGCGTCTGCCGCGGCTCTGCTGGCTCGCTTATGCCGGCAATCCGTTCAGCGAGGCGCTGCAGAAGGCCGCGCTGACCGATACGCCGATCGCCGGCATTGGCTGGGACGAGTTGACGCTTGAACGGCCATTGGGCGAAGGCGCATCCGGCGTCATCTATCGCGCGCAATTCATGCGCCGCGACGAGCACGCATCGCGCGCGGTCGCCGTCAAGGTGTTCAAGGGCGCCGTGACCAGCGACGGCTTGCCCGACTGCGAAATGGCCGCTTGCATTCAGGGCGGCGACCATGCGAACCTGATCCCGCTAACGGGAAAAGTGCAGGATCATCCCGCGGGCGCGCACGGTCTCGTGATGGAGCTGATCGATCCGCAATACACGAACCTCGCCGGTCCGCCGAGCCTCGAATCGTGCACGCGCGACATCTACCATCCGGGCACGCGCTTTGAGCTGGGCTCGTTGTTGGGTATTGCGCACGGCATTGCAGCGGCGGCGAGTCATTTGCATCAGCGAGGCGTCATGCACGGCGATCTGTATGCGCACAATATCCTGCATGATGGCGAGGGTCATGCGCTGCTGGGCGATTTCGGCGCAGCATCTTTTCATGCCGCCGACGATGCCCCCACCGCGATCGCGCTGCAGCGCCTCGAAGTCAGAGCGTATGGTTGTCTGCTCGAAGAACTGCTCGAACGATGCAACGAACGCGATCAGCACGCGCCCGGCGCCGCGACGCTGATCGCGTTGAGGGACCGCTGCCTGAATGAAGATATCGATAGCCGGCCGCTGTTCGACGAAATCGCGGCTCGTTTGCTCGCGGTGACGGGCGTTTGAGGATCACGGTGGCATTGAGAGGGGCGGGCCTCGATCCGCATGCATTGGATCGTTGAGCGCCATTCCCGAGCCCGGCCTGAAAGGAGGAAGCGATGACGCTCAATCCGCGACGCCGCATGCTGATTGCCGGCGCGCTGGCCGCGGCGAGTCTCGCCGGCGCCTCGCGCGCCGACGCGCAAGGCGGCAAGCTCAAGATCGGACTCGTGTTGAAGTCGCTCGCCGATCCGTTCACGGTGGCAATGGTCGGCGCCGCGCGCAACTATGAGGAGCATTACGCGTCGCAATTCGCCTTGACGATTCGGGGAACGGTGAAAGAGACCGACACGGCCGCGCAAATCCAGATGGTCGGCGAGATGATCAAGGCGAAGATGAATGCGATCGTCATTGCGCCGACCGACTCGAAGGCACTGACGGTTGTCGTGGCGCGCGCGATCAAGGCCGGCATCATCACGATCGCCATAGACAATCCGCTCGACGACGCAGCCCAGGCGTCGGCCGGCATTGTGGTGCCGTTCGTCGGGCCGGACAATCGCAAAGGCGCGACGCTGGTCGGCAATTATCTTGCCGCGAAGCTGGGGCCGGGCGACGAAGTGGGCATCATTGAAGGCATTCCTGCGGACCGCAATGCAAAGCAACGCACGGCCGGCAGCAAAGACGCGATGGACGCCGCCGGCGTGAAGGTCGTCGCGACCGAGCCCGGCAACTGGGAATACGGCAAAGGGCGCGACGTTGCATCGAAGATGCTCGGCGAGCATCCGCAGATACGCGCGCTGTTATGCGGCAACGACAACATGGCGATGGGTGCGGTCGATGCGATTCGCGACGCGGGCCGCAGCGGCGCTGTGTATGTCACCGGATATAACGCCATCGACGCCATCAAGCCCTTGCTCGCCGACGGCCGCGTGCTCGCGACGGTCAATCAGTTTGCCGACAGGCAAGCGGTATTCGGCATCGATGTGGCATTGAAGGCGCTGACCGAGCGCAGAAAGCAAAGAGACTTGTCGAAGGTGATCGAAACGCCGCTCGAACTGGTGACGGCCGGCAATCGTTGAATGCGACGGTCCACGCCGGCGCGAGCGTGAAGACCGCCGTCGCCGGACAGGCGCTACTCTGCCTTCACCTTATGCGGCCTGGTCGCCTTTTCCAGTTTGTTGTACTCGAATTCAGGCACCGACTTCAACGCTTCCTTCGTCGCGCCCGCGAGGAAGAGATTGCCGTCGCGAATCTCGAAGTGATCGACCGGGATCGCTACATAGTGCTTGCCCATGCCGAGGAAGCCGCCGACCGACACAACGGCGTACGTTGCCTTGCGGTCCGGCGAAATGATGACGTCATAGATGCTGCCGACCTTGTCGTTGAGATCGTTGTAGACCGGCTCGTCGATGAGGGCACGGCGCACGCTCCAACCCTTGAGCAGCGCATTGGTCTGCTCGACGGTGCCGCCGAGCGGTTGCAGTCCGGCCACCTGGGCGAACGTGCCCGGCGACGCGCAGAGAACGGCGAGAGCGCTCGCGCAAATCAGTCCTTTGGCTTTCATTATCGGGCTCCGGGTTGACTGTCGGATGGACGGTCGAATAGTTGGCTCTACAGGAGATCCGGTAGCAGGTCACATGCCCGCACCGCGAGCGGCGTTTGCTCACCCACTGATGAACATCGACAACCACCGACCCCGAAACAGTGTCAGTCGTTGCGCAATCGATGCGCTTGCCGAACCGCTGAGACCACCGCATCATTGTCGCCTGAGGAGAGCTGACCCAATGAAAGAAGGCGAGAAATTCAAGCGCGCGGTCTCATGGCTGCGTGAGGCGGACGGCTTGCTGATCACGGCCGGTGCCGGTATGGGAGTGGACTCGGGCCTGCCCGATTTTCGCGGCGCCCAGGGATTCTGGCGCGCCTATCCGCCGTTGAAAGATCATCAATTGACGTTCCAGGACATGGCCAACCCGCGAGCATTAGCCAGCGCTCCGGAGCTCTACTGGGGATTCTATGGACACCGACTGCAGCTCTATCGGCGCACCGTGCCTCACCGCGGCTTCCAGATACTGCGTCGTTGGGCTGAAGCGATGCCGGACGGAGCGGCGGTTTTCACCAGCAATGTCGACGGTCAATTTCAGAAAGCCGGTTTTCATGACGGCCTCGTAGCGGAATGCCACGGCTCGATCCACATGATGCAGTGCTCCGAATTGTGTTCGGATGCGATATGGTCGGCGCAGGCATTCGAACCGATTGTCGACGAGGCTCACTGTCGTCTGCTTGGCGATGTGCCGGCCTGTCCGCACTGCGGAGCAATCGCGCGGCCGAACATTCTCATGTTCGGGGACTTCGACTGGAACGCGCTGCGCACGCAAGCGCAAGAGACGCGCTTATATGCGTGGCTCGCTTCGGTCAAACGACTTGTCGTCGTAGAGATCGGCGCCGGCAAGACCATCCCCACCGTTCGTCATTTCAGCGAGCGTGTCGGCTCTCACATCATCCGTATCAATCCCAATGATCCGGGCATTGCCGCCTATCGCGGTATCGGACTCGCGGGCGGAGCGCTCGAAACGCTCGAACTGCTCAACGATTCCTTGAGCCGCGGTTAGCGGCGGGTAGCCGGCACCTGGAGCGCCGGTCGGGCTTCGACGGTGTCGGCATGCTGCGGGGACGTACGTAAAGCCATGCTCATCTTCAAAGGTCGTCGCTACACGGCGGCAGGGGGAACAATAAATGCTACGTCCCTCGATTGGCGTCGCACCACGGCGGCACGAACGCGGCCGCGCGACCCACTCATGGACCCATAGGAGATAACAATATGAGCACTCGGCCCACCCATTCGCCCGATCCCGGGCGCCGAAAAATTCTCGCCGCACTGGCAAGTTCGGTCGCGTTGTCGGCTTGCGGGAGCGGAGGTGGCGGCGCCGGATCGAGCGGGTCGACGCATCCTGTGGTCGGCGCAATCCCGCCGGATCGCGCAAACCTTCCGCGTCCTCAACTGCCCGATCCGGCGACTTCCGGCATCGACCACATCGTGCTGGTCACGATGGAAAATCGCTCCTTCGACCACCTGCTCGGTTGGGTTCCAAACGCCGAGGGCGCGCAGCAAGGGCGCACGTTTACCGATGTGTTCGGCACAGCGCGCACGTCGTTTGCGCTCACGGCAGATCCTGCCTATGGGTTCCAGGGCTGCGCATTTGCGGACCCCAACCACTCGTACGACGCCGGCCGCATCCATCTGGCCAACGGCGCGCTGAACGGCTTTCTGCGGACAGTGGGCACCAGCCTCACACCCGGCGACCTTCTGCCAATCGGCTATTTTCAGGCCGCTGACCTCGAGTTTTATCGAGGCGCTGTTGCGCAATACACGGTTTGCGACTACTACATGAGCGGCATTCTCGCCGACACGTACCCGAACCGGATCTACCTGCATAGCGGTGAAACGGATCGTCTGAGCGACACGCTCGACTCGTCGTCGTTACCGACCATCTGGGACCGGCTCGACGCGAAGAACGTTTCGTCAACCTACTATTTTCACGACGTGCCGTTCACGGCGCTCTATGGAACCCGATACGTCGGACGCTCCAAGCCGTTTGCCCAGTTCCTGACCGATGCTGCGTCTGGGTCGCTGCCGTCGTTCTGCATGGTCGATCCGAGTTTCGGCGGTGAAACACAAGGGACCTCGAACGACGACCATCCGCATGCCGACGTGCGCAACGGCCAGGTGCTGCTGGGACAGATCTACGATGCATTGCGGACAGGCCCGAACTGGAGCAAGACGCTTTTGATCATCGTCTATGACGAATGGGGTGGCTTCATGGAACATGTCGCGCCGCCCGTGAGGCCGGTGTCGGCCGCTGAAAGCGCCGTGGGCAACGACGGGCGACTCGGCTTTCGCGTGCCTTGCATGTTGTTGGGTACGCGCGTGCGTGCGAACAGTGTGTCGCGCTATCCGTTCGATCCGAGTTCGATTCACCAGCTGCTTGCATGGCGCTTCGGGCTCGACCCGCTCGGCGTGCGGGCAAGCGACCCGGGAACTGTCAACCTGGCCTATGCGTTGAATCTGGCGGCCGCCCCGCGCACGGATGCGCCCGCCATCCCCGTCACGCAGGCCGTGTTCGGCGCGGCGTGTGCGGTGTCCAGCGTGACTTCGGCGGTGACGGGCATTGCACAACTGGATAAAAGCCAGGTTACGCCGGGCGGCGCTGTCCCCGACACGGCCGTGAGCCCGGCAGGCGGCCGTTTCGCGGAACTGAGAACGAAGGCGGATGCGCTTGGCTTTCCAAATCCGAAGTAGTCAGCGGCAAGCTTCAACCTCGCAATTGATATGCATCATATAGCAAGAGCATAATCGACGACTGGCGCAACGTTCTCCGATTCAACGCTTCGCGGCAGGACGCGTGGCAAATGCCTGCCGCGCCGTCCCCATCACAGTAGCGGATGTTTGAATTGTCCAAGGGCAACCCGATGCAACGGTTCGACTACACACACGACGATACAAGCAATCTGGTGTTGCTAGAGCATGTCAACCTCACGATACCCGACCAGCGTCTCGCGACTGCTTTCTATGTCAGCGGACTTGGGCTCACGCGCGATCCCTATCTGATGACCGGCGTGACGAACATGTGGATCAACATCGGCCGTTCGCAGATCCACTTGCCGCAGGGCAACCCCCAGCGGCTGCGCGGGCATGTTGCGCTCGTGGTGGGCGAGCGTCGTTCGCTGCTTGCGCGGTTGCGCGACGTTCGGCCGGTGCTGGACGGCACTGCGTTCGGATGGACCGAGCGGGCTGATCGCGTAGAGGTCACCTGTCCATGGGGCAACCGTTACGACTGCCTCGATCCGGCTGCGCGTGAGGCGAAGGTTCCATGGTCAGGGATCGATCTCGGCATCGCTTATGTGCAACTCGATGTGCCGGTCGGTTGCACGGGGCCGATTGCCGCGTTTTACCGCGAGATGTTGAATGCGTCCGTTCAGACACGCGAATCCGACGGTTTGCAGCTGGCGGTAGTCGCGGTCGGCACGCATCAGCAAATCGTCTACGCAGAGACGCTCGCGGCAAGTCCGGAATACGATGGCCATCACATCCAGATTTATATCGCAAACTTCTCAGAAGCCTACACGCGACTCGCCGCGCGCGAGTTGACGTATGGCGAGGAACCTCATCAATTCCGCTTCGCCGATCTGATCGATCCGGTGAGCGGCGCGCACTGCTTCAGGCTCGAACATGAAGTGCGGAGTCTGCACCATCCGCTCTATGCGCGAGCGTTGGTGAACCGCAATCCTGATCAGAGTAACCGGAATTACCGCATGGGCGCCGACGCGCGCAGCGGTACGTTCTAGCCGGCGTGCGTCCCCGGCGGCGATAGGGGGCGCAAGCGTAACGCTTCACATGTTCGGATAGTTCGGCCCGCCGCCGCCTTCCGGCGTGACCCACACGATGTTCTGCGTCGGGTCCTTGATGTCGCAGGTTTTGCAATGCACGCAGTTCTGCGCATTGATCACGAGCCGCTCGCTGCCGTCGTCGTTCTTCACGAACTCATACACCGCGGCCGGGCAGTAACGCGATTCCGGACCCGCATAGGTCCGCCAGTTCACGTTCACCGGCACGGTCGGGTCTTTCAGCGTCAGATGCGCCGGCTGGTTCTCTTCGTGATTCGTGTTCGAAATGAACACTGACGAGAGCCGGTCGAACGTCAGCTTGCCATCCGGCTTCGGATACGTGATCGGCTTGCACTGCGACGCGGGCTTGAGCATCTCGTGATCCCAATGCTGATGATGCAGCGTCCACGGTACATTGCCGCCCAGCAGCTTCTGCTCGATGCCGACCATCAGCGTGCCCAGGTACAGGCCCTTGCTCATCCACTGCTTGAAATTGCGCGCGCGGTACAGCTCGGTATGCAGCCACGACGTTTTGAACGACTCCGGGTAGGCCGTCAGTTCATCGCTGGTTCGGCCGGCCTGTACGGCATCGAATGCGGCGTCGGCGGCGAGCATGCCGGTCTTGATCGCCGCATGCGAACCCTTGATCCGCGATGCGTTCAGAAAGCCCGCATCGTCGCCGACCAGCGCGCCGCCGGGGAACACCAGTTTCGGCAGCGACATCAGGCCGCCCGCAGTGATCGCGCGCGCGCCGTATGACACGCGCTTGCCGCCTTCCAGAACCGCGCGGATCGCCGGATGCGTCTTGTAGCGCTGGAATTCCTCGAACGGCGACAGATACGGATTCGTGTAGCCGAGGCCGACCACGAAGCCGACCACCACCTGGTTGTTATCCATGTGATAGAGGAACGAGCCGCCATACGTATCGTTTTGCAGCGGCCAGCCGGCGGTGTGCATCACGAGACCGGGCTTGTGCTTTGCCGGATCGATCTCCCACAGTTCCTTGATGCCGATCCCGTAGACCTGCGGATCGACGCCTTCGCGCAGCCTGAACTTATCGTTCAGCTGACGGCCCAGATGCCCGCGCGCGCCTTCGCAGAAGAGCGTGTATTTCGCGTGCAGTTCCATGCCGAGCTGGAAGTTCTCGGTCGGCTGGCCATCCTTGCCGATGCCCAGATTGCCGGTCGCGACCCCTTTGACGGAACCGTCGTCGTGGTAAAGCACTTCAGCCGCCGGAAAGCCCGGAAAAATCTCGACGCCCAGCGCTTCGGCCTGCTGGCCCAGCCAGCGCGTGACGTTCGCGAGGCTGATCACATAATTGCCGTGGTTCTTGAAGTTCTCCGGCAGCGCCCAGGTCGGCACGCTTTTCGAGCCGGTTTCCGTCAGAAACAGAAAGCGGTCTTCGGTCACGTCCACGGTAAGCGGCGCGCCTTTTTCCTTCCAGTCCGGGATCAGTTCGGTGATGGCGCGCGGGTCCATCACCGCGCCCGACAGGATATGCGCCCCGATCTCCGAGCCTTTTTCCAGTACGCACACGCCAAGCTCGACGCCTTTGTCCGCGGCGCGCTGCTTCAGGCGGATCGCTGCAGACAAGCCAGCCGGGCCGCCGCCGACGATCACCACGTCGTATTCCATCGACTCGCGCGGGCCGTACTGCTCAATGAGATTTGCGTCTGTCACGACTGCCTGCCTTTTCTTTAGAACTGGTCTTCACTCAGCGCCAACATGCCTTCGTTGTTCTTCGCACTGACGATGGATGCCTCGAACGCGACGGCTTGGGGCAGGATGTGATCGGCAAAGAAGTGAGCGGTTGCGATCTTCGAGTCGTAGAACGATGTGTCGTCGGCGTGTTTCTCGGCCGCCACCAGCAGCGCGCGGGCAAACTGCCAGCCCGCCAGTACGATGCCAGCCAGCTTCAGATAGGCCACCCCGCCGGCAAACACTGCGTTCGGATCGCGTTTGGCGTTATCGAGCATGAATTGCACCGCGTTTGCCAGAGCCTCGCGGCCGGCCGTGAGCCGCTTATGCAACGACCGGAACGCCGGATTGGACGAGAACGACCCACAGTCTTGCAGTTCTCCCAACGTCCGATCGATCTGGCCGAGGATCGCCTTCGCCACCGCTCCGTCGTCGCGCAACGTTTTGCGCCCGATCAGATCGTTCGCCTGAATCGCCGTGGTGCCTTCATAGATGGTCAGGATACGGGCGTCGCGATAGTACTGCGCAGCGCCCGTCTCTTCGATGAAGCCCATGCCGCCGTGAACCTGTACGCCCAGGCTTGCCACGTCGATCGACATTTCCGTGCTCCAGCCTTTCACGATCGGCACGAGAAATTCATAAATGGCTTGATGTTCCGCCTGGACGGCTGGGTCCGCGTGGCGATGCGCGATGTCGCTATGTGAGGCTGCGACGTAGGCGAGGGCTCGCGCGCCCTCGGTGAGCGCCCGCATGGTCGCCAACATGCGCCGAACGTCGGGGTGCTCGATGATCGTCACTGACTGCTTCGCGGAGCCGTCGACCGGCCGGCTTTGCACCCGATCCTTCGCGTAGGCCACTGCCTTCTGATACGCGCGCTCAGCCACGGCGATGCCCTGCACGCCCACACCGAAGCGGGCCGCGTTCATCATGATGAACATGTATTCGAGGCCGCGATTTTCTTCGCCGATCAGATGCCCGATTGCGCCACCCCGATCGCCGAACTGCAGCACGGCGGTCGGGCTCGCCTTGATGCCCAGCTTGTGTTCAATCGACACGCAGTGCACGTCGTTGCGCTCACCCAACGAGCCGTCCTGGTTGACGAGAAACTTCGGCACGGCAAAGAGCGAGATGCCTTTGACGCCTTCGGGTGCATCGGGTGTGCGGGCCAGCACGAGATGGACGATGTTTTTCGCCATGTCGTGTTCGCCCCAGGTGATGAAAATCTTGGTGCCGGACACGCGATACGTTCCGTCGCTCTGGGGTTCGGCGCGCGTGCGTACCAACGACAGATCCGAGCCGGCCTGGGGTTCGGTCAGATTCATCGTGCCGGTCCACTCGCCGGAGATCAGCTTCGGCACGTAAGCCTGCTTTTGCGCATCCGTGCCGGCGGTCAGGAGCGCCTCGATCGCGCCGTCGGTCAACAGCGGACACAGGGCGAGCGACAGGTTGGCGGCGTTGAGCATCTCGATACAGGGCGTCGCCAGCAGTTTAGGCAGCCCTTGGCCGCCGTATTCGACCGGATGCATCACCCCTTGCCAGCCCCCTTCGGCAAACTGGCGGAAGGCTTCCTTGAAGCCAGGCGTCGCGTAGACTTCCCCGTCGCGCCAGGTGCTCGGGTTTTTGTCGCCTTCGAAATTCAACGGCGCGATCACGTCGGCGCTGAACTTCGCCGCTTCGTCGAGCACCGCCTGTGCCGTATCGGCAGTAGCGTCCTCGAAGCCTGCGAGTGCCGACACGCGATCGAGATGGGCAAGTTCATTGATGACAAACAGCATGTCCTTGACGGGGGCCATGTAGCTCATAGTGGATTTCCAGAAAAAGCAATCGGAGAAGAGCCGCGGGCAGGAGAGGCTGCATGTGTGCCGGCGCGGTAACGATGAGCCGATATTAGTCCTGCCCGCGCGCGAACCGACTACCTGAATCAGCCCTTCTATTGACAAAACCGGCCACGATTCCCGAACGCCACCCGTCGCCGATGAGGGTTGACCCTTGTATGGCTGAGCCAAACCCTTCGCCGCTCGACGCTTCGCCACGCAGGTGGTCAAGGGCTCAGGGTTGTCTGCGGTATTCGCCCGGCGTGCTGCCGGTCCAGTGCCGGAAGGCCCGATGAAATGCAGTGGGGTCGTCGAAGCCGACGTCGCCTGCGATCGCGGCGATCGCGTCGCGGGTACCGGTGAGTCGTTGGATAGCGATATCGCGCCGCAGCTCGTCCTTGAGCGTCTGAAATGCCGTGTCCTCGGCAGCGAGTCGCCGGCACAATGTTCGCACCGAGCAATGAAGACTGCGCGCGGCGTCTTCGATGGTCGGCACGTCCGGTAGACACGATGCGAGGTACTGCCTGACGCGGTGACTCGTGAGCTGCTCGCTGAAGGACACGAAAATCCAGTCCTCCGGAGCGCGGGCGAGAAATTTGCGCAGATTTGTCTTGCGCTGGCGGATGGGCATGTCGAAATACGCTGTACTGAATCGCATCAACGTTTTCTCGCAGTCGAAACGCACCGGTCCGGGAAACAGATACAGATGATCCACCGTATGCGGTGGACAGGAAAACGCGAACTCCACTTGCAGCAGCGGAATCTTCTGACCGATCAGCCACGAAGCCACGCCGTGGGCGAGCTTTAACATGAGCTGCTGCCCCAGCTTGCTGACGTTCGACGATGGATCAGGATGAAGCGCGACGCACGCGATCAAGCCGTCCCGGCGCGATTCGAACCTGAAGTCGTCGAGGACGATGTGAAAGAACTGCCCGAACCGATGCATGGCAATTTCCAGGTTGGGCGCATCGAGCAGGCTCAGGCAAAGAAACTTCAGTGTGCCGCTGCGCATGGGACGCGCGAAGATGCCAGGCATTTCATCGTCGAATTCGATGGCGAGCGCACGATATAAGGTCGAAAACTGTTCTTCCGTGACGCGCGCGCCCGGTTCGCTGAGAAGCGCAGGTGAGATGCTCGCCTCGTCCAGATACTTGACGACCAGACCTGGCCGCGCACCCGCGGCCGCAAGGAACCCGTTGAGGAGTGAGATCGGGACGGTGGCGCTGGGCGAGTGCATGAGCGTTGACGAGGCTTGTTGACGTCAGTTCACCATGGAGGCGGCCAGGGAGACACGCTGCGCTGCGGGAGCTCGCGCGACGCACTGTGCCCGCCAATCATCGCCGAGCGCCCCTTTTGGGCATGGGTCCCATCGTGGCCATGTCAGCCAGAGAAAGTAACGAACGGCAGCGGCTCGCTATTGGACACGTCCGTTCATTGTACGGCACACTCCCGGTTCGGTCACAGGCTATATACGTCTACAGCTCGAAGTCAGAGGAGATCGGCAGAGCCGAATGGTCATGCCAGTCCATCCAGTCGAAATGTCGCGACCCGTCGGCCCATGCCCAATTGGATTTTGGCGCGCGTTTGCCCGTCGATGCAGCGCGCCGAGCGCTGCTTTCGCGCTCGTCTTTTTCAGCGGAGCCAACGCGGTTCGCTGTCGAGCCTGGCTTCACGTCGTCCAGTTCCGGATTAGAATGGATTGATTTGGAGTTCATAATAATAAATAAATTGGATGAGTAGGATCGATGGTGTGTTTCCCGTACCTCGGACCGTTTGATTGGAGTCCGGAGCGCGAACTATGCCGCGCGCACTTTCACATACCGCCCGGGCGCCGGCTCGATCGGCTTGTGAATGGCGTTTCCTGGTGTCTTGCGTGCGTTGACCGATTCTCCGGCGTACGGCTTGAGCCACTCGATCCAGTGGTTCCACCAACTGCCGGGCCGGGTTTCTGCTGACGCAAGCCAGGCGTCCGGATCGCCGGTCGAATCGCCACTGGTCTTGAAGCTTCGCTTGTTCTTGGACGCTGGATTGACGACCCCAGCGATGTGCCCGCTCGCGCCGAGAACGAACTGAGTCGGACCGCCAATCAGATGTGTGGACCGATAAGCCGATCGCCATGGCACGATGTGGTCTTCCTCGGTTGCCAGCACATAGGCGGGGGCGTCGATGCGTGCAAGATCGACGGGTGTGCCGCACATCGTCAATCGCCCGGATTTGCACAAGTTGTTCTCGAGGTACATGTTGCGCAAATACCAGGTGTACATCGGTCCCGGAAGATTCGTGCTGTCGGCGTTCCAGTACAGCAGGTCGAATGCCGGTGGCGCTTTGCCTTTCAGGTAATTGTCGATGACGTAAGGCCAGATCAGGTCGTTTGCCCGCAATGTCTGGAACGTGAACCCCAGTTCCTTGCCGGAGTAGATCCCGCCTTTCCCGATTGCAGTCTCACGCTGAGCGACGCCCGCTTCGTCGATGAATACGCCCAGCTCACCCGGTTCCTCGAAATCCAGCATCGTGGTGAGCAACGTGATGCTAGCGAGCTTGTCCTCGCCGCGCGCTCGCGAGATCGCCGTGGCCGACGACAAAATAGTGCCTCCGACACACCAGCCGACGGCATTGACCCGATCGGCGCGAGTAATCGCCTGCGCAACGTCTATGGCGGTCAGCGCGCCCTGTTCGACGTAGTCGTCCCAGCTCGTGTGGGCCATCGCGGCATCCGCGTTGCGCCACGACACCATGAATACCGTCATTCCCTGCTCGCACGCAAAGCGCACAAAGGAGTTCTCCGGCTGGAGATCGAGAATGTAGTACTTGTTGATGCAGGGCGGCACGATCAGCAAGGGGCGCTTGGATACCTTGTCGGTGACTGGCGCATACTGGATCAACTGGAACAGATCGTTCTCGAACACGACCGCGCCTTGTGAAGCCGCCACGTTGCGCCCGACCTCGTAGGCGGTCTCGTCTGTGATCGAGATGTTGCCGCGCTGCAGGTCGGCAAGCAGATTGGTGAAACCGTCGCGCAAGCTGTCGCCGCCCGATTCGAATGCGAGCTTGAGCGCCTCAGGATTGGTGGCGACGAAATTGGCCGGGCTTAGCGAGTCGATCAACTGGCCCGCGAAGAATTCGAGCTTCCTTTTGTCCTTTTCGCTCAGCACCACTGCACCAATGACGTCTTCGAGCAACCGGGCGTTGAGCAGGTAGTTCTGCTTGAGCAGGCAGTACCAGGCATTCTTGCGCCAATCCTCCGCGACGAAGCGACGGTCAGTGCGCTCCGGGGCGATCACGGGCGCGGTTTGCGCGCCCATTGTGCTGGCCAGCGTGTGGGTCCAGACGGACGCCAACCGCGGCCAGTACGCCGAGTACGCGGCGAGCAGTGCCATAGCATCGACTCGCGCTTGCGGCGGCTGCGCTCCAGGGATTGTGTCGTCCAGAGCACTGCAATGCGTATCCTGGCGCATCATGGCGCCCCACAACGGCTGCCCGGACTTGATGAAGCCCTGCACGTATTCGGTAGGTACGTTAAACGCGAAGGTCATGGCAACCCCCCGATTCATTCGCGCTGACCGACTGCTCGGCGGCGGCCGCGCGTTCAGCCAGACGACGCGCATTGGACGTGATCATGACGACTGCTTCGCCGTCGATTACTGTTTTTCCGTTGACCGTACAGACGGTAGACATCACCACGCGGCTCTTTTCCAACTGCAGTTCTTTCACGACAACCGTTGCATGCACGATATCCCCAGGTCGGACAGGTGCTTTAAAGCGCAGCGTCTGTCCGAGGTACACGGTACCCGGGCCCGGCAGGTGCTTTGCGAGAGCCGCGGAAATCACACTTGCGGACAGCATCCCGTGGGCAATGCGCCCCTTGAACGGCGTGGTCCGCGCGAATGCTTCATCGATATGGACTGCGTTGTTATCGCCGGATGCGGCTGCGAAGGACAGGATGTCCGCATCTGTAATGGTTTTCGCAAACGTGGCGCTGACGCCCACTTGCAGGTCTTCAATATCGTAACCGCCGATTTCGTTCATCTGTCGCTCAACTAGTTATTACCGAATGAATGGACTGTCTGATTCCGAAGCGCTACCGCCCGCGCAGGGCTGATTCTTCACGGCGACGCCTCGACATACCGCAAGGCAGAACTTCTGCCGTCGCGCCAGGTTGCCAGTGTTGACATGTCTTGATGGCCACGGTGGCTCATGATGGAACTGCCGAGATGCGATCGCACAGGGCGCGGGCAGTGCAGACTTGACGGCGATCCGGCGCTAACGTTGAGCCGATATTAGTCCCGTCAGCACGGGAAACCACTATCTGAATCGGCCCATCTATTGACAAAGTCGGCCACGCCCTATGAATTGGACGAGTCGCCCAGCCGGGTTGACGCCTCGATCACGCAGCGGTCCCGTTTGCCGGTCAACGCTTCACTGGCAGGTAGCGTCCGCTCGGGATCGACTACGGTATTGCTCAGAAGAGAACCAATATTGCCCGATGCGCCAGCTCGAGGCTCACGGCCCAACCGTGCGCCGACTCAGGTATGCTTGATCATTCAAATTCGCTTTATTCAAGGGGAAAACATGCGGCGCGTCGTATTCAATCAGAAAGGCGGTGTCGGCAAATCGACTATCGTCTGCAACCTGGCGGCCATCAGCGCGAGTGAAGGTCTGCGCACTCTGGTGATCGATCTGGATGCCCAGGCAAATTCAAGTCAATACCTGCTCGGCCCACAGGCCGGCGAAGTGCACCCTACCGTCGCCGGCTTCTTTGAAACTGCGCTGACGTTCAGCTTCAGGCCCGTAGAAGTCACGTCCTTCATCCACCCGACGCGGTTTGAGAATCTGGACTTGATGCCCGCTCATAGTGATCTCGACACATTGCACGGCAAACTCGAATCCCGCTACAAGATCTACAAGTTGCGTGATGCGCTCAATGAACTCGACATGTACGACGCAATTTATATCGACACGCCGCCGGCGCTGAACTTCTACACCCGCTCTGCGCTAATCGCGGTCGAGCGTTGTCTGATTCCGTTCGACTGTGATGACTTCTCTCGTCGCGCGCTGTACACGCTGCTGGAAAACGTGAAAGAGATCCAGCAGGATCACAACGTAGCACTGGAGGTGGAGGGGATTGTCATCAATCAGTTTCAGCCTCGTGCCAGCCTGCCTCAAAAGCTCGTCGACGAACTCGTCAGTGAGGGCTTGCCGGTGCTGGCTTCGCGGCTGTCGTCGTCCGTGAAGATCCGCGAATCGCATCAACAGGCGACCCCCGTGATTCACCTCGATCCGGGGCACAAACTTTCGCAGGAGTATCGGGCCTTGCATCGTGAGCTGGCCGAATAGGAGGAAACGGCGGTCTCGCGAGATTTTTATGCAGCGGCGTGCGTCGACAAAGCTATTCGCGCGAGTCAGGGGCGGGCTTGCTTTGCCCTACCGCTCAATCGTGGTTCTGGGAAAACAGTGTTTCCAGCGGGTAGTGCGTCTTGACGAACGGCGTCTTGATGATCAGGTAGCTGAAGTACTTTTCAATGCCGATGTCGCGTTCGAGTAGGCTTTCGATGATGCTCTGGTAGTGGCTTACGCTGCGCGTGACGAACTTAAGCAGATAATCGTAGCCGCCGCTCGCGAGATGGCATTCGACGACTTCGTCCACATCGCGCACGGCCGCAACAAACTTGACGAAGTCTTCCCGGCGATGATCCGCCAGGGTGACTTCGGTGAATACGATTTGCACGTCCCCCAGCTTTTCAAGCTGAATTTGCGCGCCATAGCCGACGATATAGCCGGCTTTCTCCAGACGCTTCACACGGATGAGGCAAGGGCTGGGCGACAGCCCTACGGCATCGGCAAGCTCAACATTCGTAATGCGGCCTTTCTTCTGCAGTTGCGAGAGAATGCGCAGGTCAATCCGGTCCAGTTTGCAGTCGCTCCTCATGTCTTGATCGGTCTGACGGTCGAAGGTTGTGCTTTAAAAGCATGCCGCTGTTATCACGCCGTTATGCGGCCGCGCGGCCTGTTCCGGGCGATCGGACTCGAGATGAACGCTCGCGCGCGACGGGCGTCTGCGCGTGGTTCATGGTTTCGTCGAGCGCGCGTTTGCAGCCCGTTTGCAGCCCGTTTGCAGCGCGTGAGGTGCCGCGATTGCCGGTAGCGAACGGATCGCGGGAGTCCGGGCAATTTGCCCGGACTGATGGCTCATAGCGCCGAATGCGGGGGACGGTGATGCGGTCGACGTACCGTACTCACGGGAAGAGGTCCGTTCTTTACACCGATCTGACGATCCTTCGCAGCGACGATCAACGGCCGACATGGGCCGCCTGGGTCAAGCGATCGTCGTCTCCGGGCCTGATCGGATTGGCTGAGCATGCAATGCCCGACGGTCGGTATCGATCACGCTTCACTCATCGCCGAAACGCAGCGAAACCCCGCATACACATACTGATAACGCGGCTGAAACCAGTTACGGAAAGCCGGCCGCAGCATGCACTCCGCGGTGCGCGCCGAACCGCCTTTGAGCACGTAGTGTTGCCCATCGAAAAAATTCGCCGAATAGCCGGCATAAAACGGAAACGCTTCGAAGCCGGGCAACGCATCGAAAAGCGTCGAGGTCCACTCCCAGCCGTTGCCGAACTGACCTTCCACGCCGAACGCGCTGACGTTCTCGGGAAAGGCGTCGACTGGCTTCGGGTCCCAGCTGCGAAAATCGAAATTGCCCGACCCGGCGTGCGGTGCGCCATGTGCCGCGCGTTGCCACTGCGCTTCCGTCGGTAAGGCCTTGCCGGCGCAGCGTGCGTACGCACTGGCTTCTGCATGACTCACATAGGCCGGCCAGTCGAGCGGCAGCGGCACTTCGTCGAACATGGTGCGCAGCAGCCACCGGTTGTCCCCGGTAGCCGCGCTGCCTGCCGCTGTGTCGCGCTGCGACCAGCAAGCCGGATGCGCGATCTGCCCGGCCTCTTTCCATGCCCAGTCCTTTTGCGACCACCACTTCGGCTCGTGATAGCCGCCGGCCTCGATGAACTCGCGAAACGCGCCGTTGGTCACCATGTAGCGATCGATCTCGAACGCCGGCACATCGATATGCAGTTCGTCGAATTCATTGTCCCAACCGAAACGCCCGCCATCGCGCGACATGCCGAGCACGGTCGCACCGGCCGGCACGCTGACCATCGACGACAACCCCTCGCGGCGCTCGGGCCGCGTCATCACGTCCTCGCGCAGATCGGTGACCTTCTGCGCAAGCGGCAACTGATGCAGCATGTACGCGAGGGTTTCGGCATGCATCAACCGATGCTCGATCGCGACGTTCAGCAACTGCGCTGAACCACCGGCCTGAGCGCCGTCGTGGCCCAACTGCGCGGCATTCGCCAGTCCATTGAGCGCGTGATCGATCTGCGCGCGCGCACGCGACGCGTATTCGCGGATGGTGTCGAGCGACGGCCAGTCGTGTGGCTGATCGGTCGGAAAGCCGCCGTCGACGGGATCGATGCCGAACGCAAAAAGCTGGTCGAGTTCGGGACTGAACGCCGACAACTCGCACACCCGTCGGTCGAACAGATTGCGATCGAACGCTTCCAGGTGGCCAATGTAAAACACGATCCGGTGACGTTCGCGGATCGGCCGCTCGTAGAGGAATTCGGGTTTGACGATTGCAAACAGTGCGTCGGTGACCTGGCGCGCATCGATCAGACGCTGGACGAGCGTGTGATGTGGGGCGGGGTCGCAATTCATTTCGCTGGCTCTCCTTGCGAGGGAATGACTAAAAGACTGTACCTGCTCGCAGGGACCATGCCAAGACGCGCGCGCCGCGCAGAAGAGGGACGGGGGCGCGGCAGACGCCGGCCAGCGGCGGCTGGCCGCCTGGACCTGCCGCAGCACCGGCGAATCGGCGATCGGCATCTGTTGGCGCTGGCGTGCCGATCGGGCCGCGGCTTTGAAATCCTGACACCGCCGCCAGCGCTTCTCCGGCGACGCGCAGTCCGGATCGCGTTAACCGCGGGGCACTGCGCAGGGCCGCTCTACACGACGAACCACACTCGCAACGACAGCCACAACCCGAGCCGCAACCCGAGCCGCATCAGCCCGGCTCCTTCTCCTGACCGGCCGCCGACGGAATGAGCAGCACCGGCAGGGTTGCCTGGCGCACGCAGCGTTCGGCGACGCTGCCGAGGATCAGCCGCTGGAAACCGCGTCGGCCGTGGGTGCCCATGACCAGCAGGTCCGCATCGAATTCTGCGGCGGCCTGCAGCACCATCTGCGAAACGTCGGCGAGCGACGACGCTTCGCTCACGGCGGCATCTCCCTTCACGCCATGTTCGGCCATGGTCCTGTCGAACTCCGCACGCAGTTCCGTGCCTTCTTCGATCAGACTGTTACGCAATATGGACGGATCGTAGCCTGGCGAATCGAAATACATGGGCGTGTTTTCGACCACATAAAAGGGCCTCAGAAGGGCGCCGTTGGATTTGGCGATATCGAGCGCTGCTTCGAATGCACGGCGGGAAGTATTGCTGCCGTCGACCGCTACAAGGATGCGTTTGTACATATCGGCTCCGCGTCTGAAAAATCCGTCTGCCGCAGCCGTTGATGACGACGGCGTTCGTTGAGTTCGTTGATGTTTGTTACCAACCAAGCTTAGATGATCGCCGCAAAACATCCACCCGACCCGATGTAAATCAAATTACCGTCGCATTCTCGACCGTTGCATTCAATAAAAAACGCCATATTCGCAAACGAGTGCCGACCTTGCCCTGACAATCAGGCTAAATCAGACGAGCGGCTTTTCCCCCGCTGATGGCCGGGTGCAAAACCACGGACCTGCCCGACAAGATCTACGCCGACATCCTCATTCTTGAACCCGAGTACAAGGCGAGCGCTTGCCAACCGGACAAGCACTGGCCGAACGCTCTGTCACGTCGTCGCCGACCGTGCGCGAAAGGCGCTGCAACGGCGATACCGTTGCACCTGGAGAATGCGCTCGCGCGGATGTTCGGCCCCTGAGTTTCGCTGACCGTTGCGGCCGGTCAGCGGAACCGCCACCCGCTGCCGCGCGCTACGCTGCCACGGCAATCGGCCCAAACAGGGCGGTCAGCGTCTTCGGACTCACCGCGACGTTCAGCGCGACCGCCCGCTCGACGCCGATCTGCACCGGCGCCCCGAGCCGGCTGATGTCGATGCCGGTCCTGCGCAGCAGCCGTTCGATCGGCGTCGTGGTAACGGTGACGTAGCGCGTGATGCCCATCCGCTGTGCGAATGTCATGACTTCCTGAATCGCGTGAATCGTCAGGTCCGTGAAGCCGAACGACTGTCCTTCGCCGCTGGTTTCGATGGCAAACCGGCTCAACTCCCAGATGTCGCGCCCGACCGGCGCCTGCGTACCGTGCAGCAGTTGGGGAAAGGTGTCCTTCAGCATGTTGGGCCCCTCGGTGGGCATGAGGCGCCAACAGCCGCGCAGCTGGCCGTCATCGGCATGAATCAGCATGTAGTGCGGTCCGAGGGCGTCGTACCCGTCGATCTCCATGCCCGCGATGGTCGGCAGGTCCCAGCCGAGCCGGCCGTGAAATACCCGAGCCCGCAGGCGGTACATCTCGTTGATTTCAGCGTTGTCGAATTCCTGCCGCATTCCAATCCGAATGGCTGTTTGCATGACGTTCTCCTGAACGTGTTGGGGGTCCCAATACGCTGGAAAACTTATGCATTCTGAATTGCTTCGCCACCTACCTACCTGGATAGGTGTGCATGCTTATCGGGTAACGCAGAATTCGAGACACGTATCCGCACTCAACCGACAGGGCATCCAAATGGAACTTCTCGAAAATCACTGGCACCCGCAGACCGGCCTTCAGGCGCGTCCAGCGGAGGTTTCCTCGGCGGTGGATCGCGTGCTGATCATTGCGTACCGCAAGAAGAAAAAGGAGAGCCAGCGCCGCTTCTGGGCGCGTTTTGGCGTCACGCAGTCGCGCGGCAGCCGGTTTGAATCCGGTGCCGAAATTCCGGCGCCGGTCGCGATCCTGTTGGGCCTGTACTTCACCAAAACGGTTTCCGACGCCGACCTCGGCCGCGCCGAGCGGGTGCTGTATAGCCGCGACGCAGCTGCGTGGTTCAGCCCGGGTCAATAAGCCCCAGTTGCGCAGCAATCACGGCGGCCGCACGCCGCGAATTCACACCGAATTTCGTCCTGATGTTTTTCATGTGGAAGTTCACCACCGCTTCCGAACAGTTCAGGATATGGGATATCTCCCACGTGGATTTGCCGCGTGCTGTCCATTTCAGACACTCGCGCTCACGGGGCGTGAGCTGGGGTAAGAAAGTCTGAGCGTGCGTCTCCAGATGCCGCTGGCTGGTATCGATTACCAGGTCGCGCAATAACACGAGATTCGGCAGCGTCGCGTTGACATGGCGCTCGAAGTCGTCGTTCGATTTGCTGTCGTTGACGAAGCACATCATGCCGGCTTCCTGGTTGGGCCCATGAATTGGTATCGTGACCCCGGCGCGCAACCCGTACGAACGGGCTTCTTCATACAAGGATTGCTGCGCGGCGGTGGCGAAAACGTCCGGTGACCAGATCAGCGGTGCGGCGCGCGTCATGCAATGCTCGACGGTCGGGTCGATGTGAACCAGCCCCTCCTTGTCATACGTCTGGCGCCATGCCGCCGCGTAGGTGCTGCGGATGTACGCATCTTCCAGGCGCATGGTCGGACGCGGCAACATGGCGATCAGTAGCCTGTCGAAGCCCCACGTCTTAGCGAGACTTGCGATTGCACCGAACCATTGCGCCTCGTCGGCGGCGTCCAGTAGCGGGGCCATCTGCTCGATAAAATGTAGCGCCAATTTCTTAACTCTCTCAGGCTCGCGACCATCTTGTTGCGGTTAATCGCGGCACCGCATTCCGTGCCGCTGCTTTTCTGCCGACAATCTAACACTAAATTATTTTCCCGGCGCCGTCGGCACTTGCACACAATATCGCCGCGACGCGGGTAGCGCGACAGCAATCGATGTCTTTTATTGCGGTCTGTCTTTAGCCTGATTAAGATGCGCGCAGCAGCGAACTGGGGGTTTTCGCGCGGAGATGTTTTTGGTTTTCGACCGATATATTATTATCAATACAGTATGAAAGTATTATCGGCCGATTGTGAGGCGTGCGCGTGCTAATTGGTCAGATTATCGGCCGTTGCCGATACTGTGGCGAGGCCGCGCTGTTTGCTCGGCCCGTATGTCGTACCGAGCGGCGGCTAACCCCCGCCGCGATCTTCACGCGTACGGGTGCAATCCCTTCGCCTGATCTGGTCCCAGTTGTTTGACAACATTGCAACGCCGATGCTACCGTCATTGCCTTCATCCCGCGCGCGCAGGCACACAGCACCAGCATGACCGACAACAGCCGACGCTATCCCGACCCCTGCATCCGCACGTTCGATCCGCGCTTCAAGTCGCTGATTCTCGCGTCCGCTTCCGTCGAGTGCCTGTATCAGGGCGCGCGGTGGTCGGAAGGGCCGGTCTGGTTTGGCGACGGCCGCTATCTGCTGTGGAGCGACATTCCGAACGACCGCATTCTGCGCTGGGACGAACCGAGCGGCGCGGTCAGCGTCTTCCGCCAGTCGTCGAACAACGCGAACGGCCATACCCGCGACCGCCAGGGCCGCCTCGTCAGTTGCGAGCACCTCACGCGCCGCGTGACGCGCACCGAATACGACGGCTCGATTATCGTGCTCGCCGACCGTTATCACGGCAAGCGTTTCAATTCGCCGAACGACGTGATCGTGAAATCGGACGGCTCCATCTGGTTTACCGACCCAACCTTTGGGATCGACTCTTTCTACGAAGGCGAGCAGCAGGAGTCCGAATTGCCGGCGTGTGTATATCGCATCGACGGTCGATCCGGCGAAGTGTCGATGGTCGCCGACGGCGTGCTCGGCCCGAACGGCCTCGCGTTTTCGCCGGACGAGTCCGTGCTGTACATCGTCGAATCGCGCGGCGAGCCGCGCAAGATTCGCGCATTCGATGTCGTCGGCAACGGCACCACGCTGTCGAACAACCGCGTACTGATCGACGCGGGCCCGGGCACGCCGGACGGCTTTCGCGTCGATATCCACGGCAACCTGTGGTGCGGCTGGGGCATGGGCACCGACGAACTCGACGGCGTGCGCGTGTTCACCGCGCAGGGCGAACCGCTCGGGCACATTGCGTTGCCCGAGCGCTGCGCAAACGTGTGCTTCGGCGGGCGCCATCGCAACCGGCTGTTCATGGCGGCAAGCCACGGTCTATATTCGCTGTACGTCAACACGCAGGGCGTGCAGGGCGGCTGAGCGCAAGCGTCGGCACATTGCGTTCACGGCTTCACTGAAACCGCGAGAACCGCACTCGCCAGGTCCCGCGGGTTTGCCCTTGGACCCAGCGCATAACGTTTCGACGATACGGCATTCCAACACAAGAAACCGCCATTCTTCGAGCCGATGCGGCCAAGTTATTTGCTTGACATCGGCTGCAGCGCTTAGCTATGTTCCATGAGTAGAAAGACACCGCCCGCAGAGCATCTGACAGGCGGACATCCATACCAAGAAGCGAGGAGACGCAATGACTGTTTCATGCAGGTTGTCGCTCAAGCTGGTGTCCCTATGTCTCGCGGCAAGCGCCGTTGTCACCTCCCCCGCGCACGCGGCTGATCCGGTCACGATCAACATCGTCGACGTGGCCGGCGATCTCCAACTCACGCAAAAGGGCTTCGAGGCCTTCAAGGCGAAGTATCCGAATCTCGTCGCCAATCTCACGTTCACGAACGCGCCTGCTCCGCAGTTGCCCGGCAAGATCAAGGCGATGCAGGCCGCGGGCCGCTCCGACATCGACCTCGTGCTGACCGGCACGGATGCGCTGGCCGCCGGCATCGAACAGAATCTGTGGATCAAGCTGCTGCCCGAGAACGCGGCGCAGTTCCCCGGCGTGCTCGACAAATACGCGCCGGGTCCGCGCAAGATGCAGGACCTCGCACAGGGCTACGGTCTGGAAGTCGCCTATATGCCGGCCGGTCCGCTGCTCGAATACAACCCCGCCAAAGTCAGCGATCCCCCGAAGACGCCCGCGCAACTGCTGCAATGGTGCAAGGCGCATCCGGACAAGCTGATCTATGCGCGGCCGGCGAACTCCGGTCCTGGTCGCACGTTCCTGATGGGCCTGCCCTATGTGCTCGGCGACAAGGACCCGCAGGACCCGATTCACGGCTGGGACAAGACGTGGGCTTTCCTGAAGCAGCTGAATGATTGCATTCCTTATTATCCTGGCGGCACCTCGGCGGTGATGAAGGAACTCGGCGAGGGCACGCGCGACATGACCGTCACGGTAACGGGCTGGGACATCAATCCGCGTGCCCTCGGCATCGTGCCTGCCGAATTTCGCGTGCAGGCATTCGACAACATGACGTGGGTGAACGACGCGCACTACATGGTGATCCCGAAGGGCGTGCCGAAGGAAAAGCTGGACGTGCTCTACAAGATGATGAACTTCATGCTTGAACCGGCGCAGCAGGCACTGACCTATGACGACGGCTATTTCTATCCGGGCCCCGCGATCAAGGGCGTCACTGTCGAGCAGGCGCCCGCGCACAGCCAGGAGGTGTTGAAGAAATACGGCCGACCGGAATACGCGAAGCTGCTGGCTGATCGACCGCATGTGTTGCCCTTGAATGCGTCGGCGATGGTCGCGGCCTTCAAGAAGTGGGACACAGACGTCGGCGCGCAGAAGACCAAATAGTCCGTGCGTTAGCGATGCATGCCGCCTCCGCCGTGATTCACGCGTGACGTGTCGACCGAGCTCGAAGTCGATAGCTCGAAAGCTCGACACGTCGCGCGTGCCAGGAAACCGCCATGAAGCATCACTTTGAACAGTTGCGGCTCGATTCGGTGAGCCGCAGTTTCACGAATGCGCAAGGCCACGCCATCGCGGCGCTGCAGGGACTCGACCTGACGATCCAGCGCGGCGAGTTCATCGCCTTGCTCGGACCTTCGGGATGCGGCAAATCGACCGCGCTCAATTGCATTGCCGGCTTGCAGCCGCTGAGCGGCGGCGGCATCTGGCTCGACGATAGACGCATCGACGTCTTGCCGCCGGAAAAGCGCGGCTTCGGCATGGTGTTTCAGAACTACGCGCTGTTTCCACATATGAGCGTGCTCGATAACGTCGGCTTCGGTCTGAAGATGCGCGGCGTCGGCAGAAGCGAAGCGACGCGGCGCGTGCTCGAAGCATTGCAGCTCGTGCAACTGGTCGGTCACGAGCACAAGCTGCCCGGCCAGCTGTCCGGCGGTCAGCAGCAGCGTGTGGCCATTGCGCGTGCGATCGTGATCGAGCCGCCGCTGATTCTGATGGATGAGCCCCTATCCAATCTCGACACCAAACTGCGCATCGAAATGCGTGCGGAAATTCGCCGCATTCATAGCCAGCTCGAACGCGCGACCCTTTACGTGACGCACGATCAGGACGAGGCGCTGTCGATGGCGGACCGTATCGTCGTCATGAGAGAAGGCGTGGTGCAGCAGGTTGCGTCGCCCAAAGAGGTGTACACGCGGCCGCACAATCTGCACGTCGCGCGATTCATGGGCTATCGGAACGTGGCTGAATTCACGCTCGAAGGCACCGAGGGCGAAGGCGTAGCGGTAAGCGCGAACGGCGTGCGTCTGATCGGCACGCCGATGGCAAGCTTCAACAGCAAACGCGTGAGCGTCGCGCTGCGCCCCGAGGACATGGAGCACACCGTATCCGGCGCCGATAACGCATTCGACGCGCTGGTCGACGCCGTCGAATATGGGGGGCACGATTCGCTGCTGCGCGTGCAGACCGGCTTCGGCAGCGTGTGGGCGCGCTGCGTCGGCGAATTCACGCCGGGCGAGCGCATCAGTCTGCGTGTGCCGTCCGCGCGCGTGCTGGTCTACGACGCCGAGGGCGCATGAACACGCCCACGCTGTCGCCGCCTGGTCTGCCGCCTGCCTCGCCGCCGCTCGCGCCGCGCGACGCCAAGGCCTGGCTGGTCGCGCCGGCGTTGCTGTTCATCGCTGCCATGTTCATCTATCCGTTCGCATACGGTCTCGCGCTGTCGTTGCGGCCGATGAACGGCGGCGGCCTGTGGGCCAACTATCTGACGTTCTTCACCGACACGTCGATGTGGCCGACCATCCTGGTCACGCTGAAGCTCGCGGTGCCCGCGACGCTGATCAACGTCGGCGTGTCCGTGCCGGTGGCGTTCGCGCTGCGCCGCTATTCGCGCTATCAGAAGATCGTCACGACGCTGCTGGTGATTCCCGTGACGCTGGGCACGGTGCTGATCGCCGACGGCATGCTGACCTACTTCGGCCCCAACGGCTGGTTTCCGCAAGCGTTGCATGGCTTGCACCTGTACGCAACCGAGGTGCGCCTCACGCATAACTTCTGGGGCGTGCTGATCTCGCTGATCGTGTCGGGCTTTCCGTTCGCGTTTCTGCTGACGCTGTCGTACATGACCGGCATCGACCCGACGCTCGCGAGCGCGGCGGCGACGCTCGGCGCGAGTCCGTGGCAGCAGTTCCGCCGCATCTATTTGCCGCTGCTGGTGCCGGGGCTGACGATGGCCGCGTGCCTGTCGTTCGTGCAGGCGTTCTCGGTGTTCCCATCGGCCGTGCTGCTCGGTGCGCCCGCGGGCCCGACGCGCGTGATGTCGATCGCCGCGGCCGAAGCCGCGTTCGAAAGCTATGACTACTCGCTGGCCTCCGCGATCGCGATGGTGATGGGCTTCGTGCAATTGCTGGTGGTGGCCGCGTTGCTGGGCGCGCGCCGCTTCTTCTACAGCGGTCCGGCAACGGGAGGCAAAGGCTGATGACGAGCGAGCGTCGTGCGGCGCAGCCCGGCTGGTCCGCGTCCGAAGATGAGAGCAATGGCGCGCGCGAACCCGTCAAGCGCGAAACCCAGCGCGCCGGTTTGCCGGGCCGCGTGTGGCGCGTGCTGGTGTGGGCGGTGATGGTGTTCTTCCTGCTCAACGTGGTGCTGCTGATCGCCACCGTCGCGGTGAATTCGGTGGCGACGCGCTGGTTCGGCACCTTGCTGCCGCAAGGTTTTACGCTGCACTGGTATGCGCAGGCATGGAGCGACTTCCAGCTCGCAAGCGTGCTGTGGGTGACGGTCGAGGTGGTCGGCGCGGTCGTGCTGCTGTCGGTGCTGCTCGGCGCGCCGGCCGCGTATGCGCTCGCGCGCGTGCAATTTCGCGGCAAGCGCATCGCGATGCTGATCTTCCTGCTTCCGTTGATGGTGCCGCCCGTCACCTACGGCATTCCGATGGCGACCGTCATGTACAAGGTCGGGCTCGCGGGCACGCTGAGCGGCGTGATTCTTGCGAATCTGGTGCCGGCGCTGCCGTTCGTGATCCTCGTCATGACGCCGTTCATCGAGCAGATCGACCCGAATCTCGAAGCGGCCGCACGCATTTTCGGCGCCAACACGTTCCGCTATTTCCGCTACGTGCTGCTGCCGCTGCTGGTGCCCGGCATGCTCGCGGCCGGACTGCTGGTGCTGGTGCGCACCATCGGGATGTTCGAACTGACTTTCTTCACGGCGGGGCCCGCTACGCAAACGCTGGTGGTCGCCTTGTACTACGCTGTATTTTCAACCGGCGTGCGCGCCCCGCAATCGATCGATGCGATGGCGATGATCTACATGGCGATCACGCTGATCTGGGTGCTGATCGCGCTGCAATTCGTGAGTCCGACGCAGATCGTCTCGCGCGTGAAGGAGCACAAGCGCTGACGCACGCGCCACGACATTGGCGGAGCCGACCTTGACGAAGAGAAAGAGCCCAGAGGACTTGCGCAGCCACCGCTGGTACGGCGTGAACGATTTGCGCTCGTTCGGTCATCGCTCGCGCAGCGCGCAGATGGGCTACGAGCGCGAGGAATATGCGGGCAAGCCAGTGATCGCGATTCTCAACACGTGGAGCGAGATCAACCCGTGCCACACCCACTTCAAGCAGCGCGTCGAAGAGGTGAAGCGCGGCATCTGGCAAGCCGGCGGCTTTCCGGTCGAACTGCCGGTGCAGACCCTGTCCGAGCCGTTCCAGAAGCCCACGACGATGCTGTACCGCAATTTCCTCGCCATGGAAGCCGAGGAAACGCTGCGCTCCTATCCCGTCGACGGCGCCGTATTGATGGGCGGCTGCGACAAGACCACGCCCGCGCTGCTGATGGGCGCGATCTCGATGGACCTGCCGGCGATCTTCCTGCCCGCCGGTCCGATGCTGCGCGGCAACTGGAACGGCGTGACGCTCGGCTCCGGCACGGACGCGTGGAAGTACTGGGCCGAGCTGCGCGCCGGAACGATCGTGCAGGAGGACTGGCAGGGTATCGAGGGCGGCATTGCGCGCTCGCCGGGGCACTGCATGACGATGGGCACCGCGTCGACCATGACGAGCGCGGCCGAAGCGCTCGGCTTGACGCTGCCCGGTTTCGCATCCATTCCCGCCGCGGATTCCCGCCATGCGCGGATGGCGGTCAAGACCGGCATGCGCATCGTCGACATGGTGTGGGAAGACCTCAAGCCGTCGGACCTGCTGACCGCCGGCTCGGTCGACAATGCCGTGACCACGTGCCTCGCGCTGTCCGGCTCGACCAACGCGATCGTGCACATGATCGCGCTCGCGCGCCGTGCAGGCATCGGCTTGACGCTCGATCGCTACGACGACATCGCGCGCCGCACGCCGGTATTGGCGAACGTTCGGCCGACCGGCGCGTATCTGATGGAGGACTTTTTCTATGCGGGCGGTTTGCGTGCGCTGCTGGCCGAACTGGGTGAGCTGATCGACCGTTCCCAGAAAACCGTCAACGGCCGCACGCTCGGCGAGAACCTCGAAGGCGCGCAGATCTTCAACGACGAAGTGATTCGCCGCGTCGACAAACCGCTGGTGCCGGACAGCGGTCTCGCGGTGTTGCGCGGCAATATCGCGCCCGGCGGCGCGGTGATCAAACCCGGCGCGGCCGAACCGCATCTGCTCGTGCATACCGGCCGCGCGGTCGTGTTCCGGGACTACGACGACATGGCCGAGCGGATCGACGACGCAGCACTCGACATCGACGAAACCTGCGTGATCGTGCTTCAGCATGCGGGCCCGGTAGGCGCGCCGGGCATGCCCGAGTGGGGGCAATTGCCCATACCGCGCAAGCTGCTGCAAAAAGGTGTGCGCGATATGGTACGCATCTCCGATGCACGAATGAGCGGCACGAGCTATGGCGCATGCGTATTGCACGTCGCGCCGGAATCCTTTGTCGGCGGACCGTTCGCGCTGGTGCGCAGCGGCGACATGATCGAACTAAATGTGCCGCGCCGCAGGCTCGACCTGCTGGTGTCGGATGAAGAACTCGCGCGCCGCAAGGCCGCGTGGGTCAGGCCGGCGCCGCGATTCGCGCGCGGCTACGGCGCGATGTATCAGGCGCATGTGTTGCAGGCCGATCAAGGCTGCGACTTCGACTTTCTGCAGCGCGGCGGGGCGCAAGCCGCCCCCGATTCCGACGCGCCGCGCGAGCCGGAGATTCACTGAGCGAGCTTCACCGCGCGAGACGCAACGGGTTCATGGAAGCTCTTTGCGACGCAAAGCCCGCGCCACGGGGGCGCCCTACCTCGAAACCGGGACGCGTGATACGGCGAGCGCGCATGGCAGGCTGACGGGTCGTTCTGCGCGCTCTTCCATCGGGCCGTCGTCAATAGCCGACGCGATACACCCGCCCCGTCTGCGCGCCTTCCACGCTGCGCACATAAGCGAGCGCAGCGCGTTGCGCAGTCACCGGCTCGAAGCCGCGGAAGTAGGGCGCATAAGCGTCCATCGCTTCGGTCAGCACCGTCGGACTCACTACGTTGATGCGAATGCCGCGCGGCAATTCGATCGCCGCGCCGCGCACGAAACCTTCGAGCGCCATGTTGACCGCCGTCGCGCTCGCGCCCAGGCGAATCGGCTCGTCGCCGATGATGCCGCTCGTCAGCGTGAACGAGCCCCCGTCGTTCATGTATTGCTGTGCGAGCAGCACCACGTTGATCTGGCCCATCAGCTTGTCGCGCAGACCCAGCCAGAACTGTTCGACGCTCATCTCCGGCAGCGGTCCGAAGTGCACTTTGCCGGTCGCGGTGACGATGCCGTCCACTTTGCCGATCTCCGCAAAGAGCCGCTCGACGCTCGCGGGGTCAGTGATGTCGGCGCGATACTGCCCGCGCGTCGCGCCCACCTCGATTACTTCATGGCGGGCTCGCAATTGCGCGCTGACTGCCTGGCCCAGCGTGCCGGTGGCGCCGATCACGACGATTTTTTTCATCCGATGCTCCGTTGAGTGCGATGGAAATGCAGCCTCGGTGCGAACTGCGTGCAACCGGTTCCGCAGTGTTGTTCGCCGCAAAAAAACTCGCCGCCACCGCAGGCATTCGCAACCCGCTGTGCAGTGCGGAAAATAAAGCAAGGCGCGCACCCATTATTTAAGCGCGGCACACGTTGATATTCCTCGGTTAATAGGAATAAACCGGGAGTTTAAAATCCAGCGACAAACACAAACAGAACCTGCCTCCCGCACCGTTATTTCACACGCTGTAATTCGATGACCCGTGTGGGCCGCAAATGATTCAGCGCATAATGAATGCGCCCGCGATCCCTGCGGCTGCCGATCGGGCGCGGGTCGTCGAACTGATGGTCGGCGGAATAGGCGCCTTGCGGTTCGACCATGCCTTTGTCGATGACGGCGTAGCCCGGCTCGAGCGCCAGCAATAGATGATTGCCGCCGATCCGGCTATCGAAGCCGGCCATTCCGTCGAGCCCCTCGGGCACGCTGTTGTCTAGCGTGGCGTTGCTAGTGGTGATCTCGTCCGCCGCGATCGGGCTCAGGCCCGCAATGCGTGCGGCTTCGAGGTTCTTGCCGTCGGTGTCGACGGTGCTGTCGTGCGTGCGGTCGTTGTGCAGCTCCATCGTGGCGGGGCCGCGCTTGCCCGCGGGCGCCACGGCTGCTGGCTTGTCGGTATCGCTGTTCATCATGCATTCTCCTTGAAGAGGGACATGGTTGAAGGGCAGCACAATGCGTTCCGCCCGGCTCGACTTGCTCGCGCGGGTTGCCTTGCAATAGCATAATGCCCGCCATCTGACGCATGTAACGAACATTTCGCCAGGCGATTGCGTTCGGGATTCTTTTGGTTTTTTTTAATGGACGCGTATTTTCTACAGAGTATGATCTTACTCCGACGAGCGAAGCGCGGTTAATTGACGACACGGGTGAACCTATCCGTTCGTGGTCGCAAACCACCCAACAACGGTCGCGCGACTCAAAACATTCTACGGGGCTGTCAGGGCGGGTGACACATGCACTTCGATGCTGCATTCACACATCGCGGCTATTTGTTGAATTGCGCGCCGGCGCGCGCGGTCGATGGCACCTGGCAGCCTTATGTGGTCATCTCCCGCTCGAGCGACGGCGAACTGGTCGCCAACCGTTTCTTCCCCGCCGAGTTGCGCTTCCCCGACGAGGCCACCGCCATCGCCCATGCGCGCGACTGGGCAGTGCGCTGGATCGACGCAAGCAGTGTGACCATCTGAACAGGACACGCGACCCGCGTCCATCAATTGCCGGACGCAGGTCTGTCGGCGTGCGCCCACCGGCCGGCCGGGCTCCCGCGCGAGGGGTGCCAAAACGCGGTACTCTCTCGGCATATTCACTTCCCCCCGTGCTCGCCGCTCGGCGCTGTCCTTCTATGCCTAACGTGCCTTCCCCGAACTGGGGTCTCGAACAGATCGTCGCGGATTTGCGCGCCTCGCGCGAACAATTGCACCGCACCCGGCATCCGCTCGGCATTCGCGAGTTGCCGTCGCGCGAAGCCGTGATCGGCATCGTCAACGGTCTGCGCGCCGCGTTGTTTCCCACGCATTACGGCGCGCCGGATCTGACCGACGAAACCGTCGACTATTACGTCGGCCATACACTCGAAAGCACGTTGCGGCTGCTCGCCGAACAGGTCCGCCGCGCGTTGCGCTTTCTGCCCGAGTTCGCGACCACTCCCGATGCCGAACTGGGAGCGCGCGCGTTCGACGTCGCGCGCAAGTTCGGCACGCAACTGCCGGCGATTCGCGCGCTACTGGTCAGCGACATTCAGGCGGCCTTCACCGGCGACCCCGCCGCGCAGCACATCACCGAAATCCTGCTGTGCTATCCGGGTGTGTGGGCGATGACCCATCACCGGCTCGCGCACGCATTGCACCGCCTCGGCGTGCCGTTGCTGGCGCGTTTCATCAACGAGATCGCGCACTCGGCAACCGGCATCGACATCCATCCTGGCGCGACCATCGGGCCGAGCTTCTTCATCGACCATGGCACGGGCGTCGTGATCGGCGAGACCGCGATCATCGGCGAGCACGTGCGCCTGTATCAGGCGGTGACGCTCGGCGCAAAGAGCTTCGCGGCCGACGGCGACGGTGCGTTGATCAAGGGCAACGCGCGGCATCCGATCGTCGAGGACGACGTGGTCATTTATGCGGGCGCGACGATACTTGGGCGGGTGACGATCGGACGCGGCTCGGTGATCGGCGGCAACGTGTGGCTCACCCATAGCGTGCCGCCGGGCAGCAGCGTGTCGCAAGGCAAGGTGCGTGAAGTGGAGCGCAACGATGACGGGCGGCGCTGACGGGCCGCGCTGAGTCGCCTGCCTTGCGTGCGTAACGTCGCGTCGCACGCCAGCTGCAAGCCGACGACCTTCACCCCGCACGCCAATGCCGCAACAGCGCGAACTGATGCGCGCCATGCCACCACACATGCGCGCCGATAAACCAGGCCGCCGCCCACGCAGCCGCCACCACGATCAGATCGCAGTGCCCGCTGTTCCATAGATTCAGCGAGTGCCGTCCGGCAATCCACGGCACGCCGAGCGGGTTCGGCCAATCGGCGAGCAGGTGCATCAACCCGCCGCACGCGAAGCCGAACGCGGGCGCTGCATAGATGGAATGCCCGAGCCAGTGGTACGAGAGCGCGAGCAGCGCGAGCCACCCCACGCCCCAATGCGTCAAAGTGCGATGCGTGATCCACAAACGCCGCGCGCGCGACCACCACGCCACTTCGAGCCAGTCGGGCGCCGTGCTGCCCGCGACGCCCGCGACGAAACTCAGCAACATGCCGGGAAACGAACCGCCGCCGATGCGCGCGACGAGCGCCGCAGCAATCGCGCCTGCTGCGAAACCGGTCGCATGATGTGCCTTGCTGGATGCCATCGAAAGTCCCGCCGCGCAGCGTCGCTGCAAAGACAAAGGGCGGCTATGTTGGCAGATGCGCAGATAAAAAAATAGCCGCTGCACGCGATAAAGATTTGCGCAGCGGCCGCCTTGGGCATGGCGAGGCGCAGCGCGCTATCAGGTCGCGCAGCGTGCGATGTCGAAGCGCATTTCGGCTTCCGGCGGATCCTCAGGTGCGTTCGCGGGACGCATTACCTTGATGACCGAGCCCGCGTTATGCGGCGTGAGCGTGACGACGTACGAGTTGTTCGAATCCGAGCCGACCGCGAGTTGCGTCGCGCTGCCGACGTGCGACGTGCGCACACGCGGCAAACGGCTATGAAGGCAATCGGCGATCGCGGCGGGCGCGCGTTGCGACGACACATACACGATCGGCAGGGACGCGTCGCGGGCGGGGCCGCTCGAACCGCAAGCGGCGAGAGAGGCAATGACAGCGACAGCGCAAGTGGGCAGGAGAAGTTTTTTCATGGTCCGATCGTCGACGTCCCCGGTCGTGGACGGGAACTTGGGGCGCGGGCGAAGCGCTACGTCATGCTTCGCGATCAAGCTGCCGTTCGGGCGCCGCAACGCGGCCGACAAGAGCGGCAACGGGCGTCAGTATACTCAGCGCGCGCAAGCGTCGTCATCCATAAAAGGGGCCCGCGATGTGACGGCACGGGGCGCGTGCCCGCTGGCAGACGGGGTCGGTCAATTTGCGCCGCAATCACTGCATGGACGACTGACGATATAGAGAATCGCGTAGGGTGATCGGCTCAAAACGACTTGTCCGTTCGTCCTACGCGCGCAGATGGGATGCCTTGGGCGGGTAGAATTGCGGGATTCAGATCTGTCTTCCCGCCCCGCGAACGTGAGTGAACCTGCAATGACCGATACACCCCTTCCATCGTCCGACCCTGCTGCCGATTTCATCCTGGAAGGCTCGTCCCAGCCGGGCGAGAGCGTTCACGAAGCGCGTTTATGGTGCGACGATGGCTGGACCGCGCGCGTCATCAAGAATGAAGACGACGAAGGCTGGGCCGTCGAAATGATCAAGGACGGCGAAGCGGAACCGGCGCTCGTCGGACCGTGGACGATGGGCCGCAACAAGAAGGATCCGAAGCCGCTCGACACGTCGGCGTTCAACACGCTGGTGAAGACTGCGTCGGAAGTGCTGCGCCGTCACGAGCAGCAACTGCGCGCGCAAATGCACAAGCAGGTACGCGTGGCGAGCGCGGACGGTAATGACGAACTCGACGTCACGCTGGACATTGTCCCCGACGAAATAGAGCCGTATGCGCTGCTGAGCGCGCTGGACGCCTTCGGTGAACAGCTTGCGCAGGTGCAGGTCACCCCCTCTTTCAAGCTGACGAAGGCGAGCGCTACGGCATGGGTGGAAAACGGATTTCGCCGTCCAGGCTAGTGGTCGTGCGGTGTCCCGGCGCTTGCAGTGAGCCGTGACGCCGCTTCAGCGCCGCCTCAACTGCGCTTGCAGAAGATCGCCGTAATGAGCGGTGCCACGCGGTGCACGATCGCAGTGCTGCCGGTGCCGGCAAGCGCGCGCTGGACCCCGGATTCGCTGCCCAGCACGACGACCCCATAGGCCGAGCGTGCGAGCGGTTCGCCGTCGCCGACGCGGAACATCGGGTCGTCCTTTTCGTAGCCGACGACCGCGAACACGCGGAAACCGAACGCAGTCACATCGGCGCCCGAGGCCGGCGAGAACGCATTGATCGAATTCTGTTCGACGCGCATCGGCTTCGGAACGATCAACTGCTGCTGCGCGAGCTCGGCTATGAACTGATGGGCGCTCTCATTGCAGTCGAGGGCGCTGTCCACCGATGCCGCAAAGGCGCCGCCGGGCAGCGCGGTTGCCAGAAGGAGTAGTACAGTAGAACTCAGGTGTTTCATAGGCGAGAGCGGCGAGCTGCGTTCGACGTCGTGGTTTTGCAACAGGTCGCGGTGTGATGCCGGGACCCACAGGCCGTTGCGCACCCGGGCGATTCCCTCTGACAGGCGCAACTGGGTTCGCACTGTATCGCGATTCGGCGAAACCTGCTGCACGGCCAACGCGCCGGTAACTTCAAAGCCTTGAAAGAAACGTATGGGAGGAAAGCAATCTTCTTCTATCCCGTATATATTTCCGGGTTATGACTTCGCAACTCCCTTCTCCGATCAGTGTCCCGGCGCCCCGCACATGGGACGCCCGGCTCGCCCGGCGGCTCGTGACGCCGCTGGTCGACACATGGGTCACGCCCAATCACCTGACCACCCTGCGCTTGCTGATCGGGCTGGCGGGCGCATTGTGCCTTGCACACGGCGAGTTCGCATGGGCCAATGCGGGCGCGCTGCTAATCGTGTTGTCGAATTTCGTCGACCACACTGACGGCGAACTTGCGCGCATCGGCGGCAAGTCGAGCCGGATCGGTCATTTTTACGACCTGGCATGCGACGCAGTGGTGACCGTGATGTTGTTCGTGGGCATGGGTGTCGGCGCGGGCGCTGCGCAGATCCGCGGAGTGAAGCTCGAGCCGGGCATGCTCGGCGCGGTGGCTGGCGTGGCCGTCGCGTTGATTTTCTTCCTGCGCATGCGCATCGAGGAGATGGCCGGCAAGGCGGGCACGAAGCAGGCATCGGTCGGAGGCTTCGAAACGGAAGACGTGCTGTATCTGCTGCCGATCGTCACGCTCGCGAACGTCGTGTTCCCGTTCGTAGTCGTCGCCTCGACCGGTGCGCCGCTGTACGCCGTCTGGGTCGTGTTCGACTGCTGGCGCGTGATGCGCCGCGCCGCTCGTCCGGCGGGCAACGCAGCGGGCGCTTCGAAAACCCGCCAGATGGGCTAGCGAATGAATACGCCGGTCCACAACGACGTGATGGCAGGCGCGCCGGCTCAACCCTGGCGCGTTTCGGCGCCCGCCGCGCCGAATGCCGACCACGCGGTTGCGACCCGCACGCGCACGTTCGACACCCTGCGCCTGCGCAAGGACTTCGCCGCGCAGGGGGCGTTCCTCTATCTGGAAGATTTCCTCGCACCCGAGGTCACCGCGCAGCTGGTTCACAGCGCGCGTTCGCTGCTTGGCGAAGTGAACCGCAACTATCTGCCTGGTCACAAGCAGGGTGGCAGCGTGAGCCGTCATACGATCGACCGACTCGCGCCGTTCATCGCCGAGCTGTATCGCTCGAAGGAACTGATCGGCTGGCTCGAGCAGTTGAGCGGCGACAAACTGCAGGTCTCGCCCGCCGACGACCCGCACGCGTACGCGCTGTACTACTACACGCGGCCGGGTGACCACATCGGCTGGCACTACGATACTTCGTATTACGACGGCCGCCGCTACACGCTGCTGCTCGGCGTGATCGATGAATCCTCGTGCAGGCTCGACTACGAGTTGCATACCCGCAACCCGGATGTGCCGGATCAGCCGGGCTCGGTGCAGATTCCGCCGGGTGGCCTCGTGTTTTTCGACGGCGACAAGCTGCGCCATCGCATCACGCCGGCCGGCCCGAACGAGATGCGCGTGTCGCTCACGTTCGAGTACGTCACCGACCCCAACATGCGCCCGTGGCGCCGTTTCGTCTCCAACATGAAGGACGCGATTGCGTACTTCGGTTTTCGCCAGGTGTTCCGTCAAATGGCGTCGCGCGGCAGGGACCGGTCATGACTCGCACGGCCCTGCTTTTGCTGTCGATCGGCACGGCGCTGTTCGTCGGCCTGCTCGCGTGGCAGGGGTTCGGCTCGGTCGCGGCGACGCTGCTCGCAGCGGGTTGGGGACTCGCGCTCGTCGCGGCGTTTCACCTGGTGCCCCTCGTGCTCGACGCCGGCGCGATCTCCGTGTTGTTCCACCGCGGCCGCGACGGCGCGGATCGCGAGCCGTCGTTGCGCGACGCGCTGTTCGCGCGCTGGATCGGCGAATCGGTGAATAGCCTGTTGCCGGCGGGGCAGATCGGCGGCCCGGTGGCGATGGTGCGTCAACTGTTCCAACGCGGCATGCGCATGCGCCACGCCGCATCGGTCATCACCGTCAGCACGACCGCGCAGGCGCTCGCGCAAATCGTCTTCGCACTGGGCGGTCTGCTGCTGTTCGGCGGGTATGCCGCGCACGGCGCGCTGCACGATCTGCGGACCGCGACGCTCCTCGCCACCGGTGTGCCAGGCGCGATGATCGTGTGCTTTTACTATGCGCAGCGGCGCGGCCTGTTCGGCCGGCTGCTCGGTGCGGTATCGAAAGTATTCGGCAAGCGCGACTGGTCCACGCTGATGACGCGCGCGGACGCGGTCGACGCCGCCGTGAACGCGCTCTACCGCGAGCGCGGCCGGGTCGCGGCGAGTTTCGCATTGAGCCTGGTCGGCTGGGTGGTCGGCACGGTGGAAGTGTGGCTCGCGTTGCGCTTTCTCGGCCATCCGGTGGATTGGATCGACGCGCTGCTGCTCGAGAGCATCGGGCAGGCCATTCGCGGCGCAGCCTTCATGATTCCGGGCTCGCTCGGCGTGCAGGAGGGCGGCTATCTGCTGCTCGCACCGCTGGTCGGTCTGCCGCCGGATGCGGCGCTGGCGTTGTCGCTCGCCAAGCGCGCGCGCGAAGTCCTGCTAGGGCTGCCAGGGCTGCTGGTTTTGCATATCAGCGAAAGAAGCTGGCAACGGCGGCGCGCTACCGCGCGCGTGCCCGTTGCCGATTGATCTGGGTAGTTTGCAAAGGACCGCGCATGCGTGCCATCATCCTCGCGGCGGGCCTCGGCCTGCGTCTTCAGCAACCTCCGCAAGCGCAGTTCCCGAAGTGTCTGTTGCAATTCGACGGCATGAGCCTGCTCGAACGGCATCTGCAGATGCTCGAAACCGCCGGCGTGACCGATGTCGTGCTCGCGCTCGGCTTTCAGCCGGACTCGGTGCTCGCGGAGCTGCAGCGCATTGACTGGCCGCACGAGGTCGAGACCGTGTTGAACCCGCGTTTCGATCTGGGCAGCGTGCTCACCGTGCATACGGTGGCCGAGGCGCTCACGCGTGGCGGCGACGTGCTGCTGATGGACGCCGACGTGCTCTATGACGAGCGCATTCTGAGCGCGCTGGTGGCGGGCGAAACAGTCAACCGGCTGTTGATCGACCGCGATTTCGAAGCTGGCGACGAGCCCGTCAAGCTGTGTCTGAAAGACGGCGTACCGGTCGAATTGCGCAAGCAGCTCGCGGTCAATCTGGAGTACGACACGATTGGCGAGTCGGTCGGGTTCTTCCGCCTGCGCGAGCAAACCGCGCGACGCTTTACGCAGATCGTCGCGGGTTATGTCGAAAGCGGGCGGGCCAACATGCCGCACGAAGAAGCCGTCCGCGATCTGCTGCTGGAGCGCAGCCAGGTGTTCGACACCGCGGACGTGACAGGCGCGCCGTGGATCGAAATCGACTTTCCGAACGACGTCGCTCGCGCGAACACCGAAATCCTGCCGCAATTGCAACCACTCGTCAGCGCTTCGCGCTGAGCGGCTGTCCGAAGCATCCCGTTGAATGACAAAGGCGAACCGGCTGCACGCCGATTCCCCTTTGTCGCATGTACGTCCGCAGCCAAAAGCAACAACATTTGTTGCGGCTCCAATGCCATAATCGTCGCTTTACATCGACGGCCTAGCAGCCGCACGTCCCGCAATGCCTCTCGCTTTAGGCGCATTCATCGTCCCACTGATCGTCGCCTGCGCGATGTTCATGGAAAACGTGGACGGCACGGTGATCGTGACGTCGCTGCCTGTTCTGGCTCGCGATCTCGGCCAGGACCCCATCACCCTCAAGCTCGCGGTCACGGCGTATGTGATCGGCCTCGGCGTGTTCATCCCCATCTGCGGCTGGGTGGCCGACCGCTTCGGTTCGCGCACGGTGTTCCGCACGGCCATCGGCGTGTTCATGGCCGGCTCGCTGATGTGCGCGGCATCCACGTCGCTCGACACCTTCGTGCTTGCGCGTTTCGTACAAGGCATCGGCGGCGCGATGATGGTGCCGGTGGGCCGCATCATCATTTTCCGTTCGGTGCCGAAGTCCGAGTTCATCCGCGCGGTCAACTATCTGACCGTGCCGGCCTTGCTGGGGCCGGTGGTCGGACCTCCGCTCGGCGGCTTCATCACGACGTATCTGCACTGGCGTCTGATCTTCGTCATCAATATTCCGATCGGTCTGCTGGGCATCTGGCTCGCCAACAAGCACATCGCCAATGTGCGCGAAGCGCACCCCGGTCGGCTCGACTGGATCGGCTTCGTGCTGTCCGCGAGCGGGGCGTCGCTGTTCATGCTGGGGCTTTCGCTGGTGGGTGGGGAACTCGTATCGAACCTCGTGTCGATCATCATGTGCGCAACCGGTGTCGTGTTGCTGGCGCTCTACGCGCTCTACGCGAGCCGCGTCGAATTGCCGGTGCTCGATCTGCGGCTGCTGCGCATTCCGAGTTTTCATGCGAGCGTGCTGGGCGGCTCGCTGTTTCGCATCGGCCTTGGCGCAGTGCCGTTTCTATTGCCGCTCGCGTTGCAGGAAGGCGTGGGCATGACGGCATTTCGCGCCGGGTCGATTACTTGCGCGTCCGCGTTCGGGTCGATCTTCATGAAGGCGGTGGCCTCGCGCATTCTCGGACGCCTGGGCTTTCGCACCGTGCTGATGTTCAACGCGGTTTGCGCGGGACTGGCAATCGCGGTGTACGGTTTGTTCTTTCCGGGCACGCCGCACTGGTTGATCTGGTGCGTCGTGCTGTTCGGCGGCTTTTTCCCGTCGTTGCAGTTCACGTCTTTGAACACGCTGGCCTATGCGGATATTCCCAGCAGCGATGTCGGCCGTGCAACGAGTGTCGCGAGCGTGATCCAGCAGCTTTCGCTGGGACTCGGCGTGACGATCGCAGGCATCGTGCTGCAGATTTCGCACAACGTGCAGGGCCATTCGAGCATCGTCTTCTCCGACTTCTGGCCCGCGTTCCTCGTGGTCGGTCTGTTCTCGTTGCTGTCGATTCCGGTCACCGCGCGCTTGCCGCCAGGCGCAGGCGATGAAATCGCGCGCGGCCATCGCGGGCGTGCGTGACGTGGGCGGAGATAGTGAAGAAGAGGCGGCACGCAGGTTCCGAATCTCGCGACTTGATCGACCGTGCTGCAAGCGCGCCAAGCGTTGCCTCGCTCAGCCCGCCTGCTCGACTGGCGTCAGCGTCAGTTCGAGCCGTTGCGCGCCGCGCAGCACCGTCACGTTGACCGGCTTGTCGATACGCGACACGTCGAGCGTGCGTTGCAGGCTATCCACGTCGTGCACCTCTTGCGCGTCGATTGCGACAATGGTGTCGTCGGTGCGCAGACCGCCGAGCGCTGCCGGGCTGCCTTTGACGATCTCCATCACGTGAACGCCGCTCTCCGAACTCAGACCGAAATAACGCTGGACGCGACGCGAGATCGGCGTCGTGATACCGGCCACGCCGATATAGGCGCGCCGCACGCGGCCATGCGCGAAGATTTGCATGATGACCCATTTGGCCGTGTCGATGGCGGTGGCGAAGCAGATGGCCTGCGCGCCGGGAATGATCGCGGTATTCACGCCGATCACCTGGCCCGCCGAATTGATCAGCGGCCCGCCGGAGTTGCCGGGATTGAGCGCGGCGTCGGTCTGGATCACGTCGTAGATCATGCGGCCGGAGTTCGAGCGCAGCGAGCGGCCGAGCGCCGACACCACGCCCGTCGTGACGGTTTGCGCGAGGCCTAGCGGATTGCCGACGGCGATCGCGATTTGCCCGACGCGCAGCTTCGACGATTCGCCCAGCTCGACGTGCGGCAACGGCTCCGGCGAGCCGATGCGCAGCACGGCCAGATCGCTGCTGGGGTCGTCGCCGACCAGGTCGGCGTCGAACTTCGAGCCGTCGGCGAGTGTCACGCGAATGTGCGTGGCACCGTGCACGACGTGGCTGTTGGTCAGCAGGTAGCCGTCGGGCGTGAACAGAAAGCCTGAGCCGGTGCCGCCACGCGTGCCGCCGCCGCGGCCAGACGGCTCGCCGGGCAGGCGGCGTTCGACGGCAATGAAGGCGACCGCCTGCTGCACGCGTTCCAGCGCGCCGATCACGGTGCGGGAATACGCGTCGAGCAGCGCGTCGTCGGATAAAGGATTGAGTGAGTGCGGCCCGGGGGCGTCGGATGCGGCGCGCGACAGGTCATCGATGAAGCGTGGACGGCTTCCCATGGCGATGCTCCGGATTGGCGAACCCGCAGATGCAGGGCGCGGCGGGGGTTTTCAAGGGCGGGCGAACGGCAGGTTCATTGCGGCCGGCTATGAGACACTGGGTTCGCTCACGCCCCAAGGAGACACCTAATGCCCGCCGCCACGCCGTCATACTCCGCTACCACATCGGCCTCGACTGAGCCGCACGTCGAATCGATCAGTGCGATCACGCTCGCCACGCACGACATGGCGCGCTCCGTGTCGTTCTACGAAGCGCTCGGCTTTCCGATCAAGTTCGGCGGCCCGCGCGAGGCGTTTACCTCGTTCGCGTTCGGCGGTTCGTACCTGAACCTGATTGCCGATACGCGTGCGCCGGTCAACTGGTGGGGCCGCGCGATTTTCTACGTATCCGATGTGGACGCGTTCTACCGCAAAGCGCTGGCTGCCGGCCTCGAGCCCTCGCTCGAACCGTCCGACGCGCCGTGGGGCGAGCGCTATTTTCACATCACCGATCCGGACGGCCACGAACTCAGTTTCGCGCGGCCGCTGCGCTAGGCTCGTGAGTTAGACCGTGGCCATCGCGCCGGACCTTCGTGCAAAACTGGCTATCATGAAGGTCGGCAATGCGTGCTGACCGACACTTGCGGCAGCGGCCGGCGCTCGCTCGCGACAGGCGCGTCCGTCGGCCGCGAGCCGGCCGCACGCCGCCCGGACAAGCGCGGCGGTACACGGCTGAGTATAGGGCTGAGTAACACGGCTGACACCGGCCGCGCCGATAATCGGACGCGTTCGCGTCGCGCGGAGCGCGGCGCGCCCAATCATTTCCGTTGCCTGGAGAGCTGCAATGAAAGAGCAGGATCCGAGACCCGATGCCGAATGGCTGGCAGAGCGGCAGCGCCGTTTCGAGGAAGACCTCATCGATGCCTACGACGAGGAACTCGAAATGGAGGTCGACGACCGCATCATCGACGGCCCGGAGGGCTTCACGCCCGAGCATCGCCAGGCGCGCAAGCTGTATTTCCGCGAGCTGTTCCGCTTGCAGGGCGAACTCGTCAAGCTGCAGGACTGGATCGTGCAGACCGGCCATCGCCTCGTGGTCATCTTCGAAGGGCGCGATGCCGCGGGCAAGGGCGGCGCGATCAAGCGCATCACGCAGCGGCTCAATCCGCGCGTGTGCCGGGTGGCGGCGCTGCCGGCGCCGAATAATCGCGAGCGCACGCAATGGTATTTCCAGCGCTATGTGTCGCACCTGCCCGCCGGCGGCGAAATGGTGCTGTTCGATCGTAGCTGGTACAACCGCGCGGGCGTCGAGCGCGTCATGAATTTTTGCAGCGACGAAGAGTACGAAGAGTTTTTCCGCTCGGTGCCGGAATTCGAAAAGATGCTGGTGCGCAGCGGTGTGCAGATTCTCAAATACTGGTTTTCGATTACCGACGAAGAGCAGGAGATCCGCTTTCAGAACCGCATTCACGATCCGCTGAAGCAGTGGAAACTCAGCCCGATGGATCTGGAAAGCCGGCGCCGCTGGGAAGCTTATACGCAGGCCAAGGAAGTGATGCTGCAGCGCTCCCATATTCCGGAAGCGCCGTGGTGGGTCGTGCAGGCCGTCGACAAGAAACGCGCGCGTCTGAACTGCATTCATCATCTGCTAAGCCAGGTGCCGTATCACGAGATCGAGCATCCACAGGTCGAATTGCCCGCGCGCGTCTATCACGACGAGTACAGCCGCCAGCCGGTGCCCAGCTCGATGATCGTGCCCGAGGTGTATTGAGCGGTGCGCGGTGCCACGGAAAAGCGCGGCCAGGCCGCGCTTTTCCGTGGCGAAGGCAAGACGGGTTGCGAAACCGGCCGCCCTTGGCAGCGTGTCGTTAGAACGCTGTTCAGCAGGCAGCAAATTCAGAACGGTGGCGCCTTTCCTTGGGGGCTGCATATACCAACTCGGGCACACGTTTCATAGAGATAATCAGGTATACGAACGAACGGCGCGAATCAACAGCGCGAATGAACGGCGGCGGCCAGGCCCTCACGAAGCGCCGATTACTTCGCCGCTGGCGCTGCCGCCGAGGCTGCGCTTATACGCTTGCGCGACCATCGCGGCAGGCACGCCTTGCGACGGATCACGGCCCATCGACTCCAGCGTTTCGGCAACCCAGCCCGGGCTGACCGCGTTGACGCGGGCCTTGCCGCGCAATTCGAGCGCGGCGCAACGAACGAATGCTTCCACGCCCGCGTTCACGACGCTCACCGCTGCGCTGCCTTCCATGGGCTGCTGCGAGAGCACGCCGCTCGTCAACGTGAACGAGCCGCCTTGCGACACGTGCGGCACGCCGCAACGCACGAGGTTGACCTGGCCCATCAGCTTGTTGGCGAGACTGAACGCGAAGTCGTCGTCGGAGAGCGCGGTCAACGGTGCGAACTTCGCCGAGCCTGCCGCGCAGACGATGGCGTCGAACGTGCCCGCCTGCTGATACATCGACTCGATGCTCCTTTTGTCGGACAGGTCGACGTGCAGGTCCGAGCCCTTGCGGCTCGCGGTGACGATGTCGTGTTCGGGCGAGAGCAGCTTGACGATCTCGCCGCCGATCAGCCCCGTCGCACCGACGATAAGTACTCTCATACATCCTCCTGCCATAAGCCATGTGCGTTGACAGTCCGACGGATATGACGCGCGGGCTCGCGCCTCGGTGCCGCGCGCCGGACCCCAGCTTCAAAGATAGTCGCTCGGCACGCGCCACGCCATGTGACCGCGTGGCGCCACGCTAATAGCACGCGCGCACGTCGCACTTCGCGCACCGTCGAGAAGCACGCATTGCGCTGGTTTTCGATGCGTCCACGCCGGGAAACACGCCGGCTTTTGCATGGAGAACTATTTTTGCTACCCTTAAAGGACATCGGCTTCCGGGAGCATCGATGAAACGGGACAGCGGCAAGCCGGACAAGCAGTCCGCCGCCAGCGAGCCAGCCGGCGCCGGCAGTCAGGCCCAGTCGGCTCAAGCGGCGTTCACGTCGTATGCGGCGCCGCTCGTCGATCACGCGATCGAACTCGCGCACGCGGTGCGCGACGACACGTCGCCGGAAGCGCTGCACCAGCTGCGCGTGTCGCTGCGGCGGTTGCGCTCGTTATGGTGGGCGTTCCACCCGTTGCTCGAGGAGGCCGAAAACAGGCGTCAGCGGGCGCTCTTCAAGTACTTGGCGTCGGCGGCTGGCAAGACGCGCGACTGGGACATCGTAATCGAACTGCTGAGCACGGAGGGCAGCGGCGCGCAAGCCATGACGCCGAGGCTCTCCGAGGTGCGCGACGACGCACTGCGGACCAGTCGCGAAACGCTCGCGAATGCCGACGTAAAGCATCTGCTGCGCGACGCGCTGGCCGGCGCGTCCAAAGAATTGAATACCGCCCATGAGCGCGTGCCGCTGCGCAAATTCGCGGCGACGCGCGTGGACGCGGCGCAGCATTCGTTGAAGAAACGTATGAAGCGCGCGAACCGCGCGAAGCGCTCCGACTACCCGGCCCTTCACGAGGTCAGGAAAGCCGCCAAGAAAGTGCGCTATCTGCTCGATTTTTTCGAGCCCGTTTTGAAGGGCGGCCACAAGCCCACGATAAAGCGGCTCAAGCGAATCCAGAAGCGCTTCGGTGCGCTGAACGACGTCGTTGCAAGCGAAGCGCTGGTGCGCGACCAGAGCGGGTTGTTGACCGGTCTCGACCCCGGCGCGGCATTGGCCTGGCTCGACAGGGAGCGCAAACGCCGCGTGCGCAAGGCGGCTGCGCTGCTCAGCAAATGACGATGCGAGTGGCGGCGACAGCCACCGTCATCGGCAATGCCGGCGCGCTTGACGACGGCTAGCGGGAAGCGACGGCGACGAGGCCGACCGGGCGCAGCCGTATCGGTCGGCGCACTGCAAGCCGCACTCGATTGCGCCGGACTGACCGACCCAACAGTGAACCCGAGCATCGGCCATCCACCAGCGAGCGCGGCGCGACAACGACCCATGTGTGCGCCGCGCCCGCTTCACGTGCCCGGACTGCTGCGCGGCGCGAATCCGCGCAGCGTGATCGCGTCACGCGCGTCGCCGGCTGAGCGCGCCAGGCATGCGCCGCCCGGTTCGCCCGCCGACGCGAGCAGCTCGACCGGAAAGCCGCGCCGCTGCCACGCGTCGAGCCCGCCGCGCAGCGCGCGAATCCGCGTGTAGCCGATGCTGCGCATGCGCTGCTCGACTTCGCTGGCGGTCACGCTGTCCGGGCAGATGCAGTAGATCACGCTGTCATAGGTGCGCAGCGCGTTGTCCAACTGCTCGGGAGAGTGAGGATCGAGCGCCAGCGCGCCTGGGATCTGGGGCGGCGCGTTGAGCGCCGCTCCAGCGGGACGCGCGTCGAGCACTTTCGACGGCGCCACGCGGCGCCTCGCACCAGCCGCGCCTCGCGCCGTCGCGTTCCCGTACGAGCGTTGGTTCCGGCGTCGCAGTTGAAGACGGTACAGCAGATAAACCAGCCCTGTGCCGAGCAGAATATCGACGACCGTGCCGCCGCGCGATCCGACGAACGCGAGCAGCAGGTGCAGCTCCCGTTCTGCCGCCGCGCCGCCGAGCAGCCAGAACGTCGCCCATGCAATCGCGCTCATCAGGTCCCAGAAGGCGTAAATGCGGGTGTCGACGGCGCTGGCGCCCATCAGCGGCGGCGTGATCAGCCCAAGCCCGGGGACGAACTTCGACACCGACACGAGCGGCACGCCAAAGCGCTCGAACAGCGAGCGGGCGGTCTCCACTTTCGAATCGACAGCGGGCGACAGACGACCGAGCGCCGCGAGGAGCCGCGGGCCGTAGAGGCGGCCGGCGGCAAACCAGGTGCCGTCGCCGATCACCGCGCCGAGCACCGCCGCGCCAAAGATCGGCCAGAAGGAGAGCGTGCCGGCGGCGATTGCCGAGCCCGCGAACAGCAGCATGGGAACCGCGGGAATCGGCACGCCCAGACGCGTCAACACGACGTTGACAAACACTGCAATGCCGCCCCACGTCGAAACCGCCGAAGACGGAAGTTCTACCAATTGCGCCGCTCCTGTCAATGCGGTTGCACCGGGGGTTCGATGCGCGCGCCGCGCGCAGGACCTGCATTGGCCACCGCGGAGCTTCCCCGTCGCTCGACTTCGGTTGCGCTCAGGTGTTCGGGACCGACACCGCCCCCGCGTTGCCGACGATCGACAGAAACTCCCTGCGCGTCGACGGATCGGTGCGGAAGCTGCCGAGCATGCGCGAGGTGACCATTGTCACGCCGGCCTTGTGCACACCGCGCGTCGACATGCACTGATGCGCGGCTTCGAGTATCACGCCGACGCCCGCCGGTTGCAGCACTTCGTTCAACGTGTCGGCGATCTGCACCGTCATCTTTTCCTGGATCTGCAGCCGCTTGGCGAATGCATCGACGAGGCGCGCGAGCTTCGAGATTCCGACCACCCGATGACCCGGCAGATATGCAACGTGTGCGCGCCCGATGATCGGCACCATGTGATGTTCGCAATAGCTTTCGAAGCGGATGTCTTTCAGCACGATCATCTCGTCGTAGCCGTCCACTTCGGAGAAGGTGCGCGCGAGAATCTCGCGCGGGTCGACCTGATAGCCGGCGAAGAACTCTTCGTACGCGCGTACCACGCGCGCCGGCGTGTCGAGCAGACCTTCGCGCCGCGGATCGTCGCCGGCCCAGCGCAACAGCACGCGAACGGCGGCTTCAGCTTCGTCGCGGCTCGGACGTTGCACGGCCGCCGCGGGTTTCGTTTCGTTTTCTTTGCTGCTGGTCATGCGTCGCTCCTCCGGGATCGCGCGTCGAGCCTGTATGGAGCGCGCGGGTTCAATGAGTGCGGCCATTGTTCCATGTTTTGCGTTCAATCGTGCCGATGTCCCCTTTGCGAATCGGGGCGCCGCCGCCGGGGCGTGCTGGGGACCGCTCCAGGCCGTTTGCGGAACCCTGTCGATCGCTTTACTTCGGCCACTCGTCCATCGCGTCGTTGAACAGTTCGGCGACCACGCCGCGCAGCCAGCCCAGGCGTGGATCGTTGTGGAACTTGCGATGCCAGTGCTGGCGCAGATCGAAGCGCGGCAGCGGCAGCGGCGGCTCGACCAGCGTGATCGACGCATGTTCCGACACATACGCGAAGCCGATCGCATGCGGCACCGTCGCAAGCAGATCGCTGCGCGCGAGGATGAACGGCAAACTCATGAAGTGCGGCGTTTCGAGCACCGCCCGGCGCTTGATGCGTTTCTTTTCCAGGTACTGTTCGAGCACTTCCTGGCTGCGGCCCTCGGCGCGCACCACGGCGTGACCGGCCGCCACGAACTGCGCGAGCGTGAGCGGCGCGTGCGACAGAGGATGCCCCGTGCGCATCAGGCAGATGAAACGGTGCGTGAAGAGCCGCTGCTGGAAGAAGTTGTTGCCGCCGAGGTCGGGGAAATAGCCGACCGCGAGGTCGACGTCGCCCGATTCGAGGCCGCGTTCCACCTGCGAAGGCGACAGCGTCACGGAGCGCAGATTCGCGCACGGCGCGCGTTCGGCGAACAGCTGCAGAAGCCGTGGCAGGAACACGATTTCGCCGACATCGGACAGCGCGATCGAGAAGGTATGGCTGCTGGTGGCCGGGTCGAAGTCCTGCACGTCGAGCATGCCTTTCTCGATGCGCAGAAGCGCGTCGCGCGCGGCCGGCAGGATGGCCAGCGCGCGCGGCGTGGGCTCCATGCCTTTGGACGTGCGCACGAACAGCGGATCGTTGAAGTATTCGCGCAAGCGGCCCAACGCGGTGCTCACGCGCGGCTGGCTCACGCCGAGCTGTTCCGCGGCGCGGCTGACGTTGCGCGCGTCTTCCATCGCGACCAGATAGGGGATCAGATTCAGATCCAGTTGTGTCTCGGACATGCTCTTGGTTTGCCTGCGACCCTGCGAAGCCAGCGAGTGTAAAGGCTATTCGCCATTGACATAAAGGGTAGTCGAGAAATCGCTTCCGCCGATAGTGGAGTTTTTCTTCCGTCAAGGGGCTTGCGCCCTGGCGCACGCGGTCCGGCGGGCGTCGACGCTGCTCAGGCTCAAGGCGCGCTCGCCTGCTGGCCGCCCGCCGTTCCGGCGGGGAGAACCTATGATTAAGGGGATTTCCCTGCCTTGACAAGCTGCCCGAACCCCAACCATAATCGCCGAAACGTTCGCTAATCGAATCACTGTTCGTGTAAAGAACAAACCGGCGGTGAACTTACCGAAGGCGCCAGCTCGCATCCGTCCTGCGCGAGCCGCCGCCTGCATTGGCCAGCAGACCGTACCCGGCGGCGCTGCTGGCCGCGCGGCGGTCGGCTCCACGGCACGCAGCGCCCCACAAGGAAATTCGACATGATCAACAAGATTTTCGAGTCACTTCAATCGGCGGTCGCCGATGTCCACGACGGCGCGACCGTGATGATCGGCGGCTTCGGCACGGCCGGCATGCCGTCCGAGCTGATCGACGCGCTCATCGAGCAGGGTGCGCGCGAACTCACCATCGTCAACAACAACGCTGGCAACGGCGACATCGGCCTCGCGGCGCTGCTGAAAGCGAAGCGCGTGCGCAAGATCATCTGTTCGTTCCCGCGCCAGACCGATTCCTATGTGTTCGACGCGCTCTATCGCGCGGGAGAAATCGAACTCGAACTCGTGCCGCAAGGCAACCTCGCCGAACGCATCCGCGCGGCGGGCGCCGGCATCGGCGGTTTTTTCACGCCCACCGGCTACGGCACGCGGCTCGCCGAGGGCAAGGAAACCCGTCTGATCGACGGCAAGCATTACGTGCTGGAGTCGCCGCTCCATGCCGACTTCGCGCTCATCAAGGCGTACAAAGGCGACCGCTGGGGCAACCTGGTCTATCGGAAGACGGCCCGCAATTTCGGCCCGATCATGGCAAGCGCGGCGAAAACCGCGATCGTCCAGGTGTCGCAAGTGGTGCCGCTCGGCGCGCTCGATCCGGAAAACATCGTAACCCCCGGCATTTTCGTGCAGCGCGTGATCGAAGTGCCGCAAGCGGCACATGCCCCGACGCCCAATCCCCACGACGCTGCTGCCTGAACGGAGACCGACATGAAAAAACTGACCCGCGATGAAATGGCCAGGCGCGTTGCGCTGGATATTCCCGAAGGCGCTTACGTGAACCTCGGCATCGGCGTGCCGACGCTGGTGGCCAACCACCTCGGCGCCGACAAGGAGATCTTCCTGCACAGCGAGAACGGACTGCTCGGCATGGGCCCGGCACCGGCCAAAGGCGAGGAAGACGACGAACTGATCAACGCCGGCAAGCAGCACGTCACGCTGCTCACGGGCGGCGCCTACTTCCACCACGCGGATTCGTTCGCGATGATGCGCGGCGGCCATCTGGACTTCTGCGTGCTCGGCGCGTTCCAGGTGTCGGCCAAGGGCGATCTGGCGAACTGGCACACCGGCGCGCCGGACGCGATTCCGGCCGTCGGCGGCGCGATGGATCTCGCGATCGGCGCCAAGCAGGTCTACGTGATGATGGAGCATCTCACCAAGCAAGGCGAAAGCAAGATCGCCGCCGAATGCTCGTATCCGGTGACGGGCGTGGGTTGCGTCGACCGCATCTACACCGACCTCGCAATGATCGACGTGACCGCGCAGGGCCTGGTGGTGCGCGAGATTTTTTCGGACATCGACTTCGATCAGCTGCTGAAGCTGACCGGTGTGCCGCTGATCGACGGCACGCAAGCGGCCCGCGCGACCTGAGGCGGCGGCGCGGCGTTTTCGGCCGCGATTTCCGGTGGTTTTCAGCGCTTATGCGGTCGAGCAGGCGCGCAGGTTGCGGCAACTCCCATATGCGCCTGCCCGCGGACCCGGCGACAGGCCGGCCGTGTTTGGCGCACAATACCTGGCAACGCGTGCGGTACCGTCCATTGTGCATGCCGCGCCGGGCGACGCTTCGGCGCATGCACGAGAGGCATCGCAACGTGACACACCGCGCTGTGCCCGAACGCAACCGTCACTCTCAATTCTCTCGAACATCGACGTCATCATGCTCGACTCCAGCGCCCGTCTGACCGGCCTTCTTTGCGGCACGCAGCCGATGAACGACATCTGGGCGCCGCGCGCCACCCTGCAACGGATGCTCGACGTGGAAGCCGCGCTCGCGCGCGCTTGCGCCGCACATCAGGTGATTCCCCAGTCCGCCGTGCCCGCGATCGAAGCGGCATGCGACGCCGATCAGCTCGACGCCGACGCGCTCGCGCGTGACGCCGCACTCGGCGGCAATCTCGCGATTCCGCTCGTCAAGCAGCTCACCGCGCGTGTCAAGGCGGCCGACGCCGAAGCGTCGAAATACGTGCATTGGGGCGCGACGAGCCAGGACATCATCGACACGGCGACGGTGCTGCAGTTGCGCGACACGTTCGATCTGCTCGACGCAAGCCTGCACTCCACCTGCGACGCGGTCGCGAAACTCGCGGCCACCCATCGCGCGACGCCGATGATCGGCCGCACGTGGTTGCAGCAAGCGCTGCCCATCACGCTCGGCCTGAAATTCGCGCAATGGCTCGACGCGCTGCTGCGCCATCGCGAGCGGCTCGATGCGTTGCGTACCCGCGTGCTGGTGCTGCAATTCGGCGGCGCGGCGGGCACCCTCGCGAGCCTGCGCGAAGCCGCGCCGCAAGTCACCCAATCGCTCGCGAAAGAACTCGGCCTCGCCGTGCCCGCCTTGCCGTGGCACACGCAGCGTGACCGTATCGCTGAAACTGCATCGCTGTTCGGCATGCTGATCGGCACGCTCGGCAAGATCGCGCGCGACATCTCGCTGCAGATGCAAACGGAAATCGACGAACTGGCCGAGCCCGCCGCAGCTGGCAAGGGCGGTTCGTCCACCATGCCGCACAAGCGCAACCCGGTTGGCTGCGCCGCCGTGTTGACCGCCGCGACGCGCGCGCCGGGGCTGGTCGCCACCGTGTTCGCCGGCATGGTGCAGGAGCACGAACGCGCGCTCGGCGGCTGGCAAGCCGAGTGGGATGCGCTGCCGGACCTCGCGCGCCTCGCGGGCGGCGCGCTCGCCAACATCGAACAGATCGCCGCCGGGCTGAACGTGAACGTGCCGCGCCTCGCCGCGAATCTCGACGTCACGCATGGCCTGATTCTCGGCGAAGCGGTGATGCTCGCGCTCGGCGACCGCATCGGCCGGCTCGACGCGCATCACCTCGTCGAACGTGCGTCGAAAGCCGCGCTCCGCGACCGGCAGACGCTCTTCGACGTGCTCGCCGCCGACCCGGCCGTCACCGCCCATCTTCCGCCCGAGCGCCTGAAGCAGCTGCTCGATCCCGCTCACTACGTCGGCCAGGCGCACGCTTATGTGGACGCCGCGCTGGCTCTTCACACCGCGCGCGTCCAGCGCGCCCATTGCAAGGAGTAACCGGCATGCCCTACGCCGCAGTCAACGGCACCGAGCTTCACTATCGAATCGACGGCGACCGTCACGGCAACGCACCGTGGATCGTGTTGTCGAATTCGCTTGGCGCCGACCTGTCCATGTGGACGCCGCAAGTCGCGGCGCTGTCCAGACACTTTCGCGTGCTGCGCTACGACACGCGCGGTCATGGCCATTCCGAAGCGCCGAAGGGTCCGTACACGATCGACCAGTTGGCCGGCGACGTGCTGGGGCTGATGGATACGCTGAAGGTCGCCCGCGCGAATTTCTGCGGGATCTCGATGGGCGGCCTGACCGGCGTTGCGCTCGCCGCGCGTCATGGCAACCGGTTCCAGCGGATGGTGCTGTGCAACACGGCGGCGCGCATCGGGTCGCCCGAAGTGTGGGTGCCGCGCGCCGCGAAGGCGCGCAGCGAAGGCATGTTCGCGCTGGCCGACGCGGTGCTGCCGCGCTGGTTCTCGGCCGACTACATCGACCGCGAGCCGGTGGTGCTGGCGATGATTCGCGATGTCTTCGTGCATACCGACAAGGAAGGTTACGCATCGAATTGCGACGCGATCGACGCCACCGATCTGCGTCCCGAAACGGCCGGCATCAAGCTGCCGACGCTGGTGATCAGCGGCACGCACGACCTGGCCGCCACGCCGGCACAAGGCCGCGAACTTGCGCAGTCGATTCCGGGCGCGCGTTACGTCGAGCTCGATGCTTCGCATATTTCCAACATCGAAAGGTCCGACACCTTCACGAAGACGGTGCTCGATTTCCTCACGGAGACAAAATGAACGACGAAGACCGCTACGAGGCCGGACTCGAAGTGCGCCGCGCGGTGCTGGGCAGCGCGCACGTCGACCGGTCGCTCGCGAACCGCACTGAGTTGACCGAAGAATTTCAGAACCTGATCACCCGCTATGCGTGGGGCGAAATCTGGACGCGCGACGGCTTGCCCCGTCATACGCGCAGTCTGTTGACCATCGCGATGATGGTTGCGCTGAACCGGAGCGAAGAACTCGCGTTGCACTTGCGGGCTGCAAAGAACAATGGCGTGACGCGCGAGCAGATCAAGGAAGTGCTGTTGCAAACGGCGATCTATTGCGGTGTGCCGGCGGCCAATTCGGCGTTTCACCTCGCCGACAGGCTATTTCGTGAAGACGACGCGGCGGCGCAGTCATAACCCGGGCAGTTCGTCGTCTTGCGAAGAGAAACGCGCGCCACCGGCGCGCGTTTTTTATGCGGCCCCGCGTTTGGGCTCGCCTACGCTTTTGCTGTCCTTGAGCGGGGCCGGGACCGCACTGGCAGCTACACCCGCGCCCGCCGCGCTACGCTCCGGCAACTGCAAACGCACGGCCCGCAACACCGTGTCTTTGATGACCTCGCGCCAATGGTCGAGCGCTGCCTTCTCCATCAACGGCTCGCCGAGAAACGCGCCCAACGTGTATTGATTGGCGTTATAAAAATAGCCGAGCGACGCGATCATCAGATAGACGTCGCGCGCCCTGATGTCGGCGCGAAACACCTTTTGCGCGTGCCCCGCGTTCAACAACTTTTGCACGACGGAAATCGCGTAGCCCGAAATCTCCTTTAACTTCTGCGATTTCTTCGCGTGCTTGCCCTGGTGCAGATTTTCGCTCGACAGCAGCGTGACGAACTCCGGGTGATCAAGGTAGTACTGCCAAACGAATTCCACCATTTGCTCCAGGCCGTGGACCGGATCGTCCAGATCGAGATCGAGCCTGCTTTCCGCCTCGTTGAACTGCGTGTAGATCGTTTCCAGCACCTCGACGAACAACTGTTCCTTGCTGCCGAAGTAGTAATAGATCATGCGGTCATGCGAACGGGCGGCCTTCGAAATGCTTTCGACGCGCCCGCTCGCATAACCTTGTTTGGCAAACACCTTGATTGCCGCTTTCAGAAGCTTGGCGCGCGTGTCCTGCGCCTGTTTCGCGCGGATGCCGGTGGCGCCTGGTTTGCGGACGGCAGTGGGACTCATGGCGGTCTCGGACCTCTTGGTTGGCGTCAATAAAACGGCATGCACGGTAGGGGTGCGTGCGTGGGTGAGGCGCGCTCGCGCCGTGATCGCACTGTGCGCTTTCGGCTGAGCCCGTGCCGATGCCGCGCTGCACCATTCACTACCGCGGCCGGAAACACGTTGCACAGTGTATTTTTATCGAGTAGATTTCAATCGAGTTGGTGTAGAAGATACTACATGAACGGTAAGTGGCCGCAACATGAAAATGGGCGTGTCACGCAAAAGCCCCTGCAACACGGGTCATTGCGCCGTCGGGCAGGACCGCTTGTAATGTCGTCGTATGGGAAGCGCACCATGACAGAACATACCAAGGTCGATTTCGGCGCGGACGGTGTGGACAGCGAAACCGCGTCGACGCCGGGCCCTACTGTGCTCGACAAGGCCGCACCGCGCAGCGAGCGGATGGCGTCGAACAAGATCGAATGCAATGCGTGTCCCGTGCTGTGCCAGATCTCGGCCGGGCGCACCGGCGCGTGCGATCGTTACGCGAACGCGGACGGACGGCTGATTCGCGTCGATCCGGTGGTCTTCCTCGCGCGCTCGCCGTTAGCGGCCGCAGTGGGCTCGAATGACGCCCAGGCGGATACCGCCGTCGAATTCGGCGCGTCATCCGGAGCGAACGATTCTTCCGCGGACGCCGCGCTATTCGTCACCGGCATCGGCGCGTCGTCCACCTATCCCGACTACAAGCCCGCGCCTTTCATCGTCGCGTCCAGGCGCGACGACGTCGATATGATCACCGTCGTCACAGAAGGCATCTTCAGCTACTGCAGCTTCAAGGTGAAGATCGACACTGATCGCTTTCTCGGACCGGAGCAATCGAATGTGCGCTCTCACGGCGAGATTGTCGGCCACGTCAGCACGGCGGAGTACGGCTCGCAGATGCTGAGCCTGGGCGGCGTCCACCATCTGACCGGCGGCAGCAAGAAAGAAGGCCGCGTGACGTGCGACATGATGCTCGCGCTCGGCAACAAGGAGGCGGTGGAGCTGACCATCGACGGCGGCGCGAGCCTCGTGATTCGCGCAGGCGCGGCGCCGGTGGTAGACGGCGTCGAGGAAAAGCGCATGCGGGTGGGCTGCGGTTCCGCGACCATCGGCATCTTCGCGAAGCAATGGTTCGGTCATGCGGACGAAGTGGTGGTCGTCGACGATCACATTACCGGCGTGCTCACCGAACACCAGGCCGGTCGCTGCCTCGGCATGACCCGCTCGGGGCTCAAGATTCGCGGACGCAAATCGACGCCCGGCCGCTACTTTCAGGTCGCGAATCCCGGCACGGGGTGGGGCGGCACGGACATTCAGGACCCGCTGGCGATCGTCGAAGGGTTCGACCCGGCCGTCGCGAAACCGGGTGTGCGTTTGCTGATGGTGTCGACGACCGGCGAACACGCGCAGTGGTACGAACTCGATGGGAATCTGGTGCCGCGCATCGCGCCAATGCCGGACGCGGTGCGCCGCACGGTCGAACGCATTGGCGAGAACTGCGAGCCGTCGCTCGCCACCGTGCTGTTTCTCGGCGGCGCGGGCGGCAGCCTGCGCGCGGGCGCCACCGAGAACCCGGTGCTGCTCACGCGCGCGATCAAGCAAAAGCTGGTCAACGTGACGTGCGGCGGCGCGCCGGCGTATGTCTGGCCCGGTGGCGGCATTACCGTGATGGTGGATGTATCGCGAATGCCGGACCGCTCGTTCGGCACCGTACCGACGCCTGCCATCGTCGCACCGATCGAATTCACGATGACATATGACGCATACCGTGACCTCGGCGGCCATCTCGACGCGGTACGCTCGATGCAGAGCGTGCTCGCGAACGGGCCTTGGCATACCGAAGGGGCTCCGCTCGCGCGCCGCACGCTGATTCGCAATCCTGACAATCCGTGGCCGCCCACCATGCCGCCGATGCTCGGTTGAGCATGAGTCAGCCGCTAACACGCAACCCAACAGCTACACGACCAACGCGACCACCCTCATGTCCCCCACCCGCATCCGGCTCGATGCAAGCCGCTGGCATTGGCAGCATGGGCCGATCGATCTGATCCTCGGCGCGAGCGGCGAGCCTGCGGCCGTACAGGCTGCGTATCAAGCGTGCTGGGCGCGTTTCGCCGACGTGCTGCCCGAGCTGGTCGCCGAGTTGCAATGGCTGCGGCAACCGGTGCCCGCCGACGCGGCGTTGCACGACAGCGCGTTGAAAGGCCAGGTGGCCCGCCGCATGTGGTCCGCGTGCCATCCGCATCGCGCGCGTTACATCACGCCGATGGCGGCCGTGGCGGGCAGCGTCGCCGATGAGTTGATCTGTGCGTTCGCGCGCGAAGGCGTCGCGCGTGCGTTCATCAACAATGGCGGCGATATCGCGCTGCATCTGAGCGAAGGGCAGCAGTACCGCGTCGGCGTATTCGCCGATCTGGCGAACTGCACCGGCTCGCCTCTTTCGCGCGATCATGCGCTCGACGCCAACCTGACGCTCGACGCCAGCATGCCGGTGCGCGGCATCGCGACGAGCGGCTGGCGCGGCCGCAGCTTCAGCCTCGGTATTGCCGACAGCGTGACCGTGCTCGCCCGCGACGCCGCCAGCGCCGACGCCGCGGCGACGATGATCGCGAATGCAGTGGATCTGGACCATGCCGCAATCGTGCGTCGCCCGGCGTCGTCGTTGAAGGACGATAGCGATCTGGGCGAGCTGCTCGTCACGGTCGACGTCCCCGCATTGGCGCAGCCGTTGATCGACCTCGCGCTCGCGCGCGGCGCCGCGGTCGCACAGCGTCTGCGAGAGCAAGGCTTGATCGAAGGCGCCGCGCTGTTCCTGCAAGGGCGCGTGCGCATTGCCGGCATTCATGAAAACGGCGCACTGTCCGCGCGCCGCGCCCCTACAATAACGGAGGCTCCGTGTTCGAAATACGCCGCGTGCTGACGCACGTCGAAGACATCTTTCACGAGTTCGGCCCCGCGCCCGCGCAACCGCTCAGACGCGGCGCGATTGCCGCGGTGATGACGAACCCGTTCGCCGGCCGCTACGAAGCGAGAATCGAGCACGCTATGGAAGCGCTCAAACCCATCGGCCTGGATATGGCGCAACGGCTGCTCACGGCGATGGCCGTACCGCACGCGTCGATTGAAAGTTACGGCAAGGGCGCGATTGTCGGCGCGCGCGGCGAGTTGGAACACGGCGCGCTCTGGCATGTACCAGGCGGCTATGCGATGCGCGAACTGCTGGAGAAGCACGGCGTGCCCACCAACGCAATCGTGCCGTCCACGAAAAAAGTCGGCGCGCCGTCCACCGCGCTCGACGTGCCGCTCACGCACGTGAACGCGAGCTACGTGCGCAGCCACTTCGACGCAATCGAAGTGCGCGTTCCGGGCGCGCCCGCCGCCGACGAACTCGTGTACATCCTCGCGATGAGCACAGGGCAGCGCGTGCATGCACGGGTCGGCGGCCTCGCGAAGGAGGCGATCGTCGGCAAGGACGGTTTGCGCTGAAGCGTTGCATCGACGCAGCGAAACATGGCAATGCCGCAACATCGAAGCAACGAAACCCGGAGAGAGCGAAATGGCAATCAAGCTTCGCAAGCTGGTCGTGCAGGTGGATGAAACTCGCATTGAAATGGGCCAGGTCGTCGAGCCGCCCGCGCGTCGCGCGGTCGCGATCGCCGTGATCGAGAATCCCTACGCGGGCCGCTATGAGGCCCAGCTCGACGCGCTGATCGAAGCCGGCGCAGAACTGGGCGCGCTGCTCGGCAACCGGTGCGTCGAGGCGCTCGGCATCGCGCCCGGCGACGCGCAAAGCTACGGCAAGGCTGCGATCGTCGGCGAGGCGGGCGAGCTGGAACATGCGGCCGCGATTCTGCACCCGAAGCTCGGCGCGCCGCTGCGAGCCGCAGTCGAAAAAGGCGCGGCGCTGGTGCCGTCGGCGAAAAAAATGGGCACGCTCGGCACCGCGATCGACGTGCCGCTCGGCCACAAGGATGCCGCCTTCGTGCGCAGTCATTTCGACGCGATCGAGGCGCGCGTGTCGGACGCGCCGCGCGCCAACGAAATCGTGGTCGCAGTCGCGGTGACCGCGTCGGGCCGGCCGCTGCCGCGCATCGGCGGCTTGCAGGTGAGTGAGATCGAGGGCGAAGACGGTTTGCGCTGAGTCGTGCAATGCGCTTGTTTCGCCGCTTCCCAAAAGGAATTCTTTCGGGGTAGTGTCCTGCCGTTGACGCGGGCGCGCATCGGGCCGCACGCGCTTCAACGTCTGCTGGGCGCGCCGCCTGCGCCTGCCGCGCACGCGCCGTTCAGCAAGCTGCCGAGGGTCGTGATGCTTTCGAATTTGCTGGTACAGCTGGTCAACGGACTCGCCGACGCGTCGACGCTGTTTCTGGTCGCCGCCGGTTTGTCGCTGATCTTCGGCGTGACGCGCATCGTCAACTTCGCGCACGGCTCGTTCTATATGTTCGGCATCTATGTTGCGTACAGCATTGCGAGCCGCTTCGGACATACGGCGGGCGGCTTCTGGCTGTCGGTGCTGGCGGCCGCACTGGTGGTCGCGGTGCTGGGCGCGCTGGTCGAGATGGTCGTCTTGCGGCGCATCTACCAGGCTCCCGAGCTGTTCCACCTGCTCGCCACCTTCGCGCTGGTGCTGATCTTTCGCGACGCCGCGCTATGGCTGTGGGGCCCCGAGGACCTGTTCGGGCCGCGCGCGCCGCATCTGGCCGGTGCGGTCTCTTTTCTCGGCCATCCGCTGCCTACCTACGACATCGCGCTGATCGTGATCGGGCCGGTCGTGCTGCTGCTGCTGTGGTACGCGTTGACGCGCACGCGCTGGGGCACGCTGGTGCGCGCGGCGACGCAGGATCGCGAGATGCTCGGCGCGCTCGGCATCAACCAGGCGTGGCTGTTTACCGGCGTGTTTTTCGTCGGCGCGTTTCTCGCCGGTCTTGGCGGCGCGCTGCAAGGGCCGCGCATGTCGGCGAATCTGTCGCTGGACCTGGAGACCATCGGCAATGCGTTCGTGGTGGTCGTGGTCGGCGGCATGGGTTCGATTCCGGGCGCGTTCGTGGCCGCGCTGATCATTGCGGAGATCAAGGCGCTGTGCATCGGCATCGGTCATGTGAGCGTCTTCGGCGTCGGCTTGTCGTTGACCCGCTTCACGCTGGTGTCCGAATTCGTCGTGATGGCGATCGTGCTGGTGGTGCGCCCCTGGGGCCTGCTCGGCCGTGCGAGCGCCGTGGTGCGCGCCATGGCGGCGCCGGAAACGCCGTTGCGCCCGGCCGGCAAGCGCCTTAAGTGGCTTGCCGCGCTGGCGCTGCTGATTCTGGTGCTCGCGCCCCTCGCGGCCAACGCGTTTCCGTACCTGCCGGTGCTGCTGGTCGAAATTCTGATCGCGATACTGTTCGCGACGAGCCTGCATTTCATCATGGGGCCAGCAGGCATGCATTCGTTCGGCCATGCCGCTTACTTCGGGCTGGGCGCATACGGCGCCGCGCTGTTCCTCAAGGTATTGAATCTGCCGATGGAAGCGGCGTTGCTGCTCGGACCTTTGTTGGCAGTCGGCGGTGCGTTGGTGTTCGGCTGGTTCTGCGTGCGCCTGTCCGGTGTTTATCTCGCGATGCTGACGCTCGCGTTCGCGCAGATCGTCTGGTCGGTCGTCTTTCAGTGGGACGACGTGACGGGCGGCAGCAACGGCGTGCTGGGCTTATGGCCGTCGAACTGGTTGTCCTCGCCGGTGGCGTATTACTACCTCACGCTGGTCTGCGCGGTAATCGGTGTGGGGCTGTTGCGCAAGATGCTGTTCTCTCCCCTCGGCTATGCGATGCGGGCGTCGCGTGATTCCGTGCTGCGCGCCGAGGCGATCGGCATCGACGTGAAGCGCGTGCAGTGGGCCGCGTTCGTGATCGCGTCGTTGTTCTGCGGACTGGCCGGATCGCTGTATGCGTTCTCGAAGGGCACCATCTCGCCGGAAGTGATCAGCGTGAGCCGTTCGGTAGACGGCCTCGTGATGGTGCTGCTCGGCGGCTTGCAGACCTTGAGCGGACCGATCGTCGGCGCGGCCGTGTTCACCTGGTTGCAGGACACCGTCGCGCGGCAGACCGACTATTGGCAGGCGCTGCTGGGCGTCGTCATCCTGCTGCTGGTGATTGCGTTCCCGCAAGGAATCGTCGGCTTCATTCGCGAGCGTTTCGGCGACGACAGCGCCGATACGAACGACGCCAGCACCGCGCAAGCGTCGCAACGTGCCGCCGCGATCAAGGAGGGGCTATGAGCCTGCTGCGGGTCTCGAATCTCTGCCGATCTTTCGGTGGCCTGACGGCGGTCGACAACGTCTCATTCGATCTCGAAGCCGGTCAACTGCTCGCGCTGCTCGGCCCGAACGGCGCGGGCAAGTCCACCTGCTTCAACATGGTCAACGGGCAGTTGCAGCCGTCGTCCGGATCTATTCGCCTGAACGGACACGAGCTCGTCGGCATGCGTTCGCGCGACATCTGGCGGCTCGGCGTCGGCCGCACGTTCCAGATCGCCGCGACCTTCAATTCGATGACCGTGCTCGAAAACGTCCAGACTGCGCTGGTGTCGCGCGAACGCAAGACCTTCAGCCTCTGGAAGTCCGCGGGCTTGCGCTACGCCGACGAAGCATTCGCGCTGCTTGAACAGGTCGGCATGGGCGCCGACGCGAAGCGCGCCTGCGGCGTGCTCGCGTATGGCGACGTGAAGCGCGTCGAACTGGCGATCGCGCTCGCCAATCGCCCGAAGCTGTTGCTGATGGACGAGCCCACCGCCGGCATGGCCCCGAAGGAACGCAACGAGTTGATGGCACTGACCAAACGTCTGGTCACCGAGCACCAGATCGGCGTGCTGTTTACCGAGCACAGCATGGACGTGGTGTTCGCGTACGCCGACCGGCTGATCGTGCTCGCGCGCGGCAAGCTGATCGCCGAGGGCGACGCCGAGACGATCCGCAACGACCCGCGCGTGCAGGAAGTGTATTTCGGCACCGGCAAAACCTTCCGGCCGCACGCGCCGCTCGACGGCACGGCGGCCGGTCGAGCGGGCCAACCGGGCCTTGGACAACGAGGTGCGCCGCAATGAGCGAGCCGATGCTGAAAGTGTCCGGCCTCAACGCGTTCTACGGACGCGCGCATATCCTGTTCGATGTCGGGCTCGAGGTCGGCCGCGGCGAAGTCGTCGCGCTGATGGGCCGCAACGGCGCGGGCAAATCGACCACGATGAAAGCGGTGATGGGGCTGCTGCCGCGCCGTCATGGCGTGGTGACGTTTCGCGGGCAGAACATCGCGGCGTTGCCGCCGTACCGGATCGCGCGCATGGGCATGGGCTTCGTGCCGGAAGACCGCCGCGTGTTCGCGGATCTCACCGTGATGGAGAACCTCGACAGCGGCCGTCAGCCGCCGCGCGAAGGCGCGCCGCAATGGACGCCGGAAAAGCTGTTTCGCCTCTTTCCCAATCTCGGCGAAATGCCCCGCCGTCCGGGTGGCCAGATGAGCGGCGGCGAGCAGCAGATGCTGACGGTGTCGCGCACGCTGATGGGCAATCCGTATCTGGTGCTGCTCGACGAGCCTTCGGAAGGCGTCGCGCCGGTCATCGTCGAACAGATGGCGAACGTGATTCTCGAACTCAAGCGCGAAGGGCTGTCGATTCTGTTGTCCGAACAGAACCTGCACTTCGCGGAACTGGTCAGCGACCGCGCGTATGTGCTCGAAAAAGGGCAGATCCGCTTTAGCGGCACGATCGGCGAACTCGCGCGGAACGAAACAGTCAGGCGCGCTTATCTGAGCGTGTGATGCGTGAGCGTGTGATGCGGCTCACGCTCGGCGTGCACAGGTGCATGCAGGGATAGTGGGGCAATCGTTGCGAAAGGAGAGGCAGATGGCAGCAGAGACGTTGACAGGCTTGTCAGGCAAGGTGGCGGTAACGAACATCGGGCTGCTGTTATCGGGCGACATCGACCAGCCGATTCTCGACGCGGACACGCTGGTGATCGACGACGGCGTGATCGTCGGGCTCGGCAAGGAGAAGGACTGCGACCTCGAAGGCGCGCGCACCACGGTCGATTGCAAAGGCACCGCGGTGGCGCCCGGCTTGATCGATTCACATGTGCATCCCGTGTTCGGCGACTGGACGCCGCGCCAGAACCAGATGGGCTGGATCGAATCGAACCTGAACGGCGGCGTGACCACGATGATCTCCGCCGGAGAAGTACATTTACCTGGTCGTCCTAAAGATGTGCTGGGTGTGAAGGCGCTTGCGATTACCGCGCAACGGTCGTTCGAAGGAATGCGCGGCGCGGGTGTCGGCGGCGGCGTCAAGGTGATGGCGGGCGCGCCGGTGATCGAAAAGGGCATGGTCGAGGAGGACTTCAAGGAGCTCTCCGAAGCGGGCGTGAAGCTGCTCGGCGAAGTCGGGCTCGGCAGCGTGAAGGGCGGCGAGGAAGCGGCGCAGATGGTCGCGTGGGCGCGCAAGTACGGCATGCAAAGCACGATCCACACGGGCGGCCCGTCGATTCCCGGCTCGGGGCTGATCGATCGCGACGTGGTGCTGGCCGCCGACGCCGACGTGATCGGCCACATCAACGGCGGGCATACGTCGCTGTCGTACCGCCATGTGTGCGACCTGTGCGAGCAGTCGAGCCGCGCACTCGAGATCGTCCACAACGGCAACGAACGCATCGCGTTGCTGACCGCACGACATGCGATCGAACTCAAGTGCCCGCACCGGATCATTCTCGGCACGGACAGCCCCGCCGGTTCCGGCGTGCAACCGCTCGGCATCTTGCGGATGATCGCGCTGATTTCCAGCCTCGCCGACGTGCCGGCCGAAATCGCATTCTGCTTCGCGACCGGCAATACCGCGCGGCAACGCAATCTGCGCCAGGGGCTGATCGAAGTGGGCCGTCCGGCCGACCTCGTATTCATGGATCGCGCGCAGCACACGGCAGCCGACACGCTGCTCGAAAGCGTGCAGCTCGGCGACATTCCGGGCGTGGGCATGGTGATGATCGACGGCTTGATTCGTTGCCGGCGAAGCCGTAATACACCGCCGGCCACCGAAGTACCGGTGGTGTTCTGAGCAAGGGCCGCAACACGTGAACGACATGGTGACCCACCATCCCGCGCCGCTCGTGCTGAACGTGAACGGCGCGACCCATCGGGTGTGCGCCGCCGCCGACACGCCGCTGCTTTACCTGCTGCGCAACGACCTCGCGTTGAACGGGCCGAAGTTCGGCTGCGGGCTGGGCGAGTGCGGTGCGTGCACCGTGCTGCTCGACGGCATGCCGACGCGCGCCTGCGTGACGACCGCGCAGGTGGCAGTGGGGCGCGAGATCACGACGCTCGAAGGCCTCGGCACGCGTGCCGCGCTGCATCCGGTGCAACAGGCGTTCATCGAAGAGCAGGCCGCGCAGTGCGGCTATTGTCTGAGCGGCATGATCCTCACTGCCAAGGCGTTGCTCGATCGCGATCAGCATCCGGGCGTCGAGACGATCCAGCGCGAGCTGTCGCGCAACCTGTGCCGCTGCGGCACGCATATCGAGATCGTGCGGGCGGTCCAGCGCGCTGCCGAATTGCTCGCCGCGCAAGCGGCCGCCGCCGTGCAGGAAGGAGCGCGCCCATGACGGGTCCGGATTTGAGCGTCGACCGACGCGCCACGCCGCCGTCGCGCAAACACTTGTATGACGCGCAGAGTGTGCTGATCGTCGCGCGGCCGCCGCAAGCGCCAGTGAAGAGCGTGACCGGTCAGCCGGGCTCGCGCTCGTCGTTCGTGCCGACCGAGTCGGACCTGTTCCTCGTCGTGCGCGACGACGGGAGCGTGGTCGCGTTCAACGGGCATGTCGATCTCGGTACGGGCATCGGCACGGCGCTCGCGCAGATCGTCGCGGAAGAACTGGATGTGCCGCTCACGCGGGTGTCGATCGTGCTTGGCCACACCCGCGAAACACCGAATCAGGGACCGACGATCGCGAGCGCGACGATCCAGATTTCAGCGGTGCCGTTGCGGCACGCCGCGGCGCAGGCGCGTCACTATCTGCTCGCGCAAGCGGCGGCGCGCTTGCAGGTCGGCGTCGAGCAGTTGGACGTCCAGGACGGCCGCGTGTTTGAACGCGGCGGCGATCCGGTAAAAAGCATTCAATACGGAGAACTGATCAAAGGGCGACACGTCGAACTGGAACTTTCCTGCGACGCGCCTTTGAAATCGCCGGAGCGCTACCGGATCGTCGGCACCAGTGCGCCGCGCATCGATATTCCCGCCAAGGCAACCGGCGAATTGAGTTTCGTGCATGACGTGCGCGTGCCCGGCATGCTGCATGGCCGCGTCGTACGCCCGCCCTATGCGGGCGTCGCGCAGGGCGACTTCATCGGCAACAGCCTGCTGCATGTCGACGAAGAGTCCATCCGCGATTTGCCCGGCATCGTCAAGGTGGTGGTGATTCGCGATTTCGTCGGCATCGTCGCGCAGCGCGAGGAAATCGCACAGCAGGCGGTGAGGCGGCTCGACGTGCGCTGGAAAGCGGTCGACGCTTTGCCGCCGCTCGAGACCAGCGAACAGGTGGAAGCCGCGTTGCGCGCAAATCCGGCCACGCGGCGCGAGCTGATCGTCGACGGCGACGTGGATGCGGCGCTCGCGCAAGACCCGGGTCGAACGCTCGAACGCACTTACGTGTGGCCGTTCCAGATGCATGCGTCGATTGGGCCGTCGTGCGCGGTGGCCGACTATCGCGACGGTGCGTTGAAGGTCTGGTCGGGTACACAGAATCCGCATTCGCTGCGCGCCGACCTCGCGTTGCTGATGGCGATGGACGAGGCGCGCATCGAGATCGTGCGGATGGATGCGGCAGGCTGCTACGGCCGCAATTGCGCGGACGATGTCGCGGCCGACGCCGCGCTGCTCTCGCGCGCAACCGGTGCGCCGGTGCGCGTGCAGCTGTCACGCGAGGACGAGCATGCGTGGGAGCCGAAAGGCGCGGCGCAGCTGATGGACGTGCGCGGCGCGTTGAGCGCCGACGGCGAGCTGGCTGCGTACGACTTTGCGACACGCTATCCGTCGAACGACGCGCCCACGTTGGCGCTGCTTCTGACCGGCACGATCTCCGCGCAGCCGCAGGTGTTCGAGATGGGCGACCGTACAGCCGTGCCGCCTTACGACTACCGCAGCATGCGCATCGTGTGCGACGACACGCCGCCGATCGTGCGGGCGTCCTGGCTGCGCGGCGTGTCGGCGTTGCCGAATACGTTCGCGCACGAGTCGTTCATCGACGAACTCGCGGCGCAAGCGGGCGTCGATCCGGTCGAATTCAGGCTCAAGCATCTGAACGACCCGCGCGCGATCGATCTGGTGAAGGCCGTCGCCGAGAAAGCCGGCTGGCAACCGCGCGCGCCGGCGCACAGCGCCCAACCCGCACAGCCCGCGCCCCAGCAGGAAGGCGACATCGCGCGCGGCCGAGGCATCGCTTACGCGCGCTACGTGCACAGTAAATTCCCCGGCTTCGGCGCAGCGTGGTCCGCGTGGATCGCCGATGTCGAAGTGAATCGCAAAAGCGGCGAACTGGCGGTGACGCGCGTGGTGGTCGGCCAGGACAGCGGCACGATGGTGAACCCCGATGGCGTGCGTCATCAGATTCACGGCAACGTGATCCAGGCGACCAGCCGTGCGTTGAAAGAGCGCGTGACCTTCGGCGGCAACGCGGTGACGAGCCAGGAGTGGGGCGCATACCCGATCCTGACCTTCCGCGAGGTGCCCGTGATCGACGTTGTGATGATGCCGCGTCACGGCGAGCCGCCGATGGGCGTCGGCGAATCGACATCGCTGCCCGGCGCGGCCGCCATCGCCAATGCGCTATTCGATGCGACCGGCGTGCGCTTTCGGCGCCCCCCGTTCACGCCGGAAACGATCCGCGCCGCGCTTGCCGACGCGCAGGCCGAGGCCGCCGCGGCGCGCAAGAAGAAGCGCTGGCGATTCGGTTTGCTGGGCGCGTTCGCGGCGGGCGCGGCGGGCTGGCTGGGCGCGCTGTCGGTCGCGCCGGCAGCCATCGCGCCGATTGCCCCGCCGCTCGCAAGCGCGTTCGCGCCCGACCTGGTGGCGCGCGGCAAACTGCTGGCTTCGCTCGGCAATTGCGCTGTGTGCCATACCGCGCGCAACGGCGTGCCGAACGCCGGCGGCAAGCCGCTCGATACGCCGTTCGGCACGGTCTACAGCACCAACATCACCCCGGATGGCCAGACCGGCATCGGCCACTGGTCGCTGGAAGCCTTCACTCGCGCGATGCGGCAAGGCATCAGCCGCGACGGTCACCGTTTGTATCCGGCGTTCCCGTACACATCGTTCAAGAACGTGTCCGACGACGATCTGCACGCGCTGTACGCTTATCTGATGTCGCAAACGCCGGTCCGCTCCCGCGCACCGGCAACGCAGCTGCGGTTTCCATTCAACCTGCGTCCGTTGATGGCCGCATGGAACGGCCTTTTTCTCGGCCGCAACGCGTTCACGCCGAGCGCGACCCAAAGCGCGCAATGGAATCGTGGCGCGTATCTGGTCAACGGCCTCGGTCATTGCAGCGCGTGCCACACGCCGCGCAACGCATTCGGTGCCGAGAAAACCGGCGCGGCGTTCATGGGCGGCGGCAGCGCGGAAGGCTGGGAAGCGCCCGCGCTCTCCATCCGATCGGCCGCGCCCGTGCCCTGGAGCGAGGACGAACTGTTCAGCTATCTGCGCTTCGGTCACGCGCCGCTGCACGGCGTGGCGGCGGGGCCGATGGCGCCGGTGATCGCCGATCTGGCGGCGCTGCCCGACAGCGATATCCGCGCGATGGCCGCCTATCTGGCGTCGCTCAATCCGCTCGAACCCAATGCCGATCCGGCCGCCACGGCGCGTCAATATGAGCGGGCCAGCATGATCACCGGCGCGCCGGCGGGGCTCGGCGCGCGGCTCTTCGACGGCGCGTGCGCGGCCTGTCATCACACGGGCAGCGGGCCGCAGTTGTTCGGCGCGCATCCGTCGCTCGCGCTCAATACCAATGTGCACAGCGCGAGCCCCGACAACCTGATTCGCGTGATTCTCGACGGCATCGGCTCGCCTGCGCGGCCCGAACTGGGTACGATGCCGGCTTACCGCGACAGTTTCAACGACGCCCAGGTCGCCGAACTCGTGTCGTATTTGCGTCAGCAGTTCGCGGGCGGCAAGCCGGCATGGCGGGACGTCACGGCGAGCGTGGCCCGAATCCGCGCGACGCCGCGGGCTGAGTGAATTCCAAAGCGGTTCGAACGCACGATTACCGGCCGCATCACAAGCCCCATTCCGAGCACCACCATTCAAGCAATCCTTCTGATAACGGAGAACAAGCATGACCACGCGCGCAGGATGGATCTCTCGCCTTACGGTGTCGACGGTGTGCTCGCTCGCCGCGCTCGCCGCGAGCGCCCAGCAGACCATCAAGATCGGCGAGATCAACAGCTACAAGGCGCAGCCCGCCTTTCTCGGCCCTTACAAGAACGGCTGGAACCTCGCGCTCGACCAGGTGAACGCTGCGGGCGGCGTGCTCGGCAAGCAACTCGAAGTCGTGTCGCGCGACGACAACGGCAACCCCGGCGACACGATCCGGGTCGCGCAGGAACTGATCGCGCGCGAGCAGGTGCAGTTGCTGTTCGGCGGCTTCCTGTCGAACACCGGCCTCGCGCTCACCGACTTCGCGAAGCAGAAGAAGATCTTCTTCCTCGCGGCCGAACCGTTGACCGACAAGATCGTCTGGGCCGATGGCAACAAATACACGTACCGTTTGCGTCCTTCCACATACATGCAGGTGGCGATGCTGGTGCCGGAAGCGGCCAAGCTGAAGAAAAAGCGCTGGGCGCTGGTGTATCCGAACTACGAGTACGGCCAATCCGCGGTGGCGACGTTCAAGAAGCTGCTGACGGCGGCGCAGCCGGACGTGCAGTTCGTGGTCGAACAGGCCACGCCGCTGGGCAAGGTCGACGCGGGCGCAGTCACGCAGGCGATCGCCGATGCCAAGGCCGATGCGATTTTCAACGTGCTGTTCGGCGCGGACCTCGGCAAGTTCGTGCGCGAAGGCAATACGCGGGGGCTCTTCAAGGATCGCAGCGTGGTGTCCTTGCTGACCGGCGAGCCCGATTATCTCGATCCGCTGGGCGCGGAAGCCCCGACTGGCTGGATCGTGACCGGCTACCCGTGGTATTCGATCGATACGGCCGCGAACAAAAAATTTGTCGATGCGTATCAGGCCAAGTACCACGATTATCCGCGGCTGGGCTCGGTGGTCGGCTATTCGGCGCTGATGTCGATCGCGGACGGCATCAAGAAGGCCGGCTCGGTCGATTCCGACAAGCTTGCCGCCGCCTTCAAGGGCCTCAAGGTCGAGACGCCGTTCGGCCCGATCACGTATCGCGCGCAGGACAATCAGTCGACCATGGGCGCGTATGTCGGCGTGACCAGCTTGAAGGATGGCAAGGGCGTGATGACGTCGTACCGGTATATCGACGGCGCAAGCGTTCAGCCGTCGGATGCCGAGGTCAAGAAGCTGCGGCCTGCCGACTGAAACTGAACGCGCTGCTCGCTATCGGCGCACGTTATGCCGGCAGCGCCGGCGGTTTTCCATGCCGCCGGCGTCGAAAGAAAACCGGCCCACGCCGGCAGTCACGACGCGAACAAGCCGCGCACGGCTACTCTTCCGCGTCGTGCTCCATGACGAAGCGCCTTAGATAAGCAAGCACCGCGGCTTCGACCGCGCGATGATCCGCGGTGCTCTTCGAGCCCGCGTTTTCCTCATCGCCGAACAGCGTGGATGGCGCGTTGTGCACATCCACCTCCTGGCCTTCGCGGAATACGCGGATCTCGTGAACGTCTTCCGCGTATTACGCGACCCAGTGCACGCCTTCGATATGCGCACCGGCGCGAACGGTAGGTATCTTCATGGTGCTCTCCCGTCGGGCCGGACCACGGCGCCGACCCTTGTTTACACCATACGCCGTCCAGCTGACGCGTGCGAGTTCCGCAACGCGTTTTGCCGGCGTGCTGCCGCGCTTGCGACGCTTGTGCGGGTCCACCTGGATCTGCCAGTGACCGTCAGCGCACAAGTGCAAGCCGCCCAGAGGACAACGCGCTCAAGCAGAAGGTGGTTCACGTTGGAACGCACATGCGCCGGATCGCTTTGGCATAGCAGTTGCTGCACTGAGAAGGCCACAGTCAACTGGAGAACCGTCATGCCCGAAAAGAAAACCCTCAAGCGCGCTGAAGCCGACAAGCGTGCCGGCAAGTCAGCCAGTACTCAGGCAGGAGAGTTCATCAAGGAACAGGTCGACAAGGTACGCGCCGGCAAGCACGGCGTCAGGTCGCCGAAGCAGGCGATTGCTATCGGCCTGTCGGAAGCGCGCCGCGCGGGCGTCGACGTGAAGCCCCCGAAGAAGGGCACGACGAGCGAAGCGACGCGCAAGAAAGCCGAGAAGGACAGCGACGCCGGACAGCACAAGAGCACCGCGCGAAAGAGCGCGAGCACGGAGTCGAAGGCCAAACGCTCGCAAGCTTCGACCAATGCGTTGAAACGCGAGAGCACCGCCGGTGCGTCGCACGCGGCGATGTCCAAACAGGCGAAGTCGGCGGCGGCCAAGCGCCCGGCGGCTAGCCGCTCGGCGGCGGCGAAGAAAGCCGCCGAGACGAAAGGTGCAGCGGGTCGCTCGGCGGCTGCAAAGAAAGCAGCGCAGACGCGGGCATCGCGCGCGCATCACTGACGCGTGCCGGTACGGGTGCGCGGCATCCGCGCGCAGCGGCAAACCCGCGTGCCCTGGCTGCGCAAAGAAAAGCGGCGCATGCGCCGCTTTCTTCTTGCCTTGCCAGGATGCCGTTGCTCGACTTACTCGACGGTAGCCAGCACGTCACCCACGGTCTTGAAGATGTGCGCGATCTGCTCTTCGTCGATGATGAGCGGCGGCGAGAACGCGAGGATGTCGCCCGTGAAGCGCACCAGCACGCCCGCCTCGAAGCACTTCACGAACGCTTCATAAGCGCGCGCACCCGGCGCGCCGTCGCGCGATTCGAGCTCGATGCCCGCGATCATGCCAAGGTTGCGCACGTCCTTCACGTGTTTCGCGCCGCGCAGCGAATGGGCCGCGGCTTCGAAAGTCGGGGCGAGCATGGCCGCGCGCTCGAACAGGCCTTCGCGGCGATACAGGTCGAGCGTCGCCACGGCGGCGGCGGCCGCCACCGGGTGCGCCGAATAGGTGTAGCCGTGGAACAGCTCGATCGCGCCTTGCGCGCCGCTGTTGACGATTGTGTCGTGGATCGTGCGGCTCGCCGCGACCGCGCCCATCGGCACCGCCGCGTTGTTGATCGCCTTCGCCATCGTGATCAGGTCCGGCGTCACGCCGAAGTATTCGCTCGCGGTCGCCTTGCCGACGCGGCCGAAGCCGGTGATCACTTCGTCGAAAATCAGCAGGATGCCGTGCTTCGTGCAGATCTCGCGCAGCTTCTGCAGATAGCCCTGCGGCGGAATCAGCACGCCCGTCGAACCGGCTACCGGCTCGACGATCACTGCGGCGATGGTCGACGCGTCGTGCAGTGTGACGATGCGCTCCAGTTCGTCGGCCAGATGCGCACCCCACGCGGGCTGCCCCTTCGAGAACGCGTTGTGTTCGAGATCGTGCGTGTGCGGCAGATGATCGACCGCCGGCAACAGCGCGCCGGAGAACGTCTTGCGATTGGGCGCGATGCCGCCCACCGAGATGCCGCCGAAACCCACGCCGTGATAGCCGCGCTCGCGACCGATCAGCCGCGTGCGCTGCCCTTCGCCGCGCGAGCGGTGGTAGGCGAGCGCGATCTTCAGTGCGGTGTCGACCGATTCGGAACCCGAGTTCGTGAAGAAGATGCGATCGAGACCGGCCGGCATCAGCTCGGCGACCTTGGTGGCGGCCTCGAACGCGAGCGGGTGGCCCATCTGGAAGGTCGGCGCGAAGTCGAGCGTCGACAGTTGCCGGCTGATCGCGGCGACGATCTCGTCGCGCCCGTGACCGGCGTTCACGCACCACAGGCCCGCGCAGCCGTCGAGCACCTCGCGCCCGTCGGTGCTGCGGTAGTACATGCCCTTGGCCGATTCCAGCAGGCGCGGAGCGGCCTTGAACTGGCGGTTGGCGGTGAAAGGCATCCAGAAGGACGACAGGTCGTCGATGACGGGGCGCGAAGTCATGGGTATCTCCTCGAAGTGGCGTCCCCTTGGGGACTTCCGTTGATAGCCAAACTGTAGCGTTCGCGGTTTAATGACGGCATAAACAGTTGACGCAGTGTGGTGCTCACTGTGCTGGTGGATTGGCGTCAACTGTGTCGAGGAAAGCGCTGCGCCACCTGGCCGAGCCGCCCCGACTCGCGTTGGGTTGCCGTCCGCTCGCCGCCAACTTTTGCCGGATTTTCGTCCTGACCATGATCGAACTCGAACTCGAGCGCGACCGCCGCGCCGCGCCCACGCTCGTCGAGCAGGTGGTGCAAGGCTTCGCGCGCGCCATCGAGGCGCAAACGCTGCGCGCGGGCGCGTTGCTGCCCTCGGTGCGGCAACTCGCGCACAGCCATGCGTTGAGCACGTTCACCGTGACCGAGGCCTATAACCGGCTGGTGTCGATGGGCCTCGTGGTCGCGCGGCGGGGCTCCGGCTACCGCGTGGCCGCGCGCGCTTCATCCCCGCGCGCGGCCGTCGCCGAGTGGCAGCCGCCCAGCCTCACCGCCACCTGGCTGCTGTCCGACGTGTTCGCCGACCACTCGGTGCCGATCAAGGCAGGCGGCGGCTGGCTGCCGAACGAGTGGATCAACGAGACCGGCTTGCAGCATGCATTGCGCGCAACCAGCCGGGTGCCGGCCGCGCGCCTGGGCGACTATGGGCATCCGTACGGGTTCGCGCCGTTGCGCGAGCGGATCGCCGAGCAGCTCGACCGGCGCGGGCTGCCCGTCGACGTCTCCAATGTCCTGCTCACGCAGGGCGCGACGCAGGGGCTCGACCTGATCGTGCGCACGCTGCTGCGCGCGGGCGATGCGGTGATCGTCGAAGACCCCGGCTATTGCAATCTGCTGCAGATCCTCAAGCTCGCCGGGCTCGTCGTGCATGGCGTGCCGCGCACGCCGGCGGGTGTCGATACCGATGTGCTCGAAACGCTCGTCGCGCAGCACCAGCCGAAGGCGATCTTCGTCAACACCACGCTGCAGAATCCGACCGGCGCGACGTTTGGCATGTCGGCGGCGTTCCGCTTGCTGCAGTTCGCCGAGCGTCGGCGCATGTGGGTGATCGAGGACGACGTGAGCCGCGAACTCGCGCCGCCGGGCGCGCCGCTGTTCGCCGCGATGGAAGGCTTGCAGCGCGTGCTGTACGTCGGCGGATTTTCCAAGACGGTGACGCCGGGGCTGCGCTGCGGCTACGTGGTCGCCGAGCAGGGGGTGCTGCGCGAACTGGCGCGCACGAAAATGGCGGTGGGCTTGACGTCGTCGGAGGCAATCGAGCGGATCGTCGACAAGGTGTTGCTCGAAGGGCGCTACGCGCGTCATGTGGAGCAGGTGAACGAGCGGCTCAAAATCGTGCACGCGAGCGTCGAAGAACGGCTCGATACGCTCGGCCTTGAAGTGTTTCACCGGCCGCGCGCTGGACTCTTTCTGTGGGCGCGCTTGCCGATCGAAGCCGAGCGGGCTGGCGAAGTGGCGACCGCCGCGCTCACCCACGGCATCTGGCTCGCACCGGGCTCCTACTTCCGCCCCAATGACGCGCCCAGCGCCTGGTTCCGCTTCAACGTCCCGTACTCGACCGACGACGCGTTATGGCGCTTCATCGAGCGAGTCGGGCAGGGCAGGCTCTAGGCGTGCCGTCTCAGTGCCGGCTCAGGAGCCCGAGATGCCGAGCAGGCGCAGCGCGATCGGATACAGCGAGAACACGAGCAGCAGCGCCATCGCCACATTGAAGATGCGCAAACGCTTCGGGTCCGACAGCACACGGCGCATCGCGGTGCCGAAGCCGGCCCACAGACAGATGCACGGAAAGCCGACCACATAAAAGATGACCGCCATGGCGACCGCGTTCATGCTGTAGTTGTGGCTGAGGTGGACGGTCGTCGCCGCAGTCAGCACCATCATCCATGCCTTGGGATTGACCCACTGGAACGCGATGGCTTCGTGAAAGCGCATCGGCCGGCGCTCGCCTTTTTTCATTTTCAATTCGCCGGAAGTGCCGATTTTCCACGCGAGGTACAGCAGATAAGCCACGCTCGCGACTTCGAGCACCGTGTAGAGCACAGGAAAATGGACGAAGGCTTCGCCCAGACCGATACCGACCGACAGCATCAACAGCACGACCCCGAGACTGATGCCGGAAAGATGCGGCAGCGTGCGGCGAAAGCCGAAGTTCACGCCCGAGGCGAGCAGCATCGTGTTGTTGGGACCGGGCGTGATGCTGGTGACGAGCGCGAACAGAATACCGGCGGGCAACGCGCTGAGAGTGAGGTACGACATGATGGCTCCGGTGTCGGCGGCAAGACGATGGAGCCCATTCTAGCGAGCGGGGCCGGTACAGTACCGATACGCTTGCGCGGATGCTGGCCGGTACGGGTTCGACCCGCTGGCATTCAGCGGTTTTGACCGCGCGCGAGCGTCTTACAGGTAGCTGCAGACGTAGTCGAGCGTTTCGATCACGTCGATATCGAAGCGGCTCTTTCCCGGCACGTGGAAAGACTCGCCCGCGCCGTAGCTTGTCCACGCATCGCTGCCTTCGAGGCGGATGCGGCATCGGCCTGCCTGCACTTCCATCAGTTCCGGCGCGTCGGTGCCGAAGTTCAGCGAGCCGGGCAAGATCACGCCGAGCGTCTTGCGGGTGCCGTCGGCGAAGAGAACCGTGTGTGAGACACACTTGCCTTCGAAGTAAACGTTGGCGCGTTTGATAACGGAAACCTGATCGAATTGCGTTGCGGCCGTCATGACGGTTTTTCTCCGGACAATCGTGAATGGATGAGTTGCCGCCTTCGTCTTTTGCGGGAGGCGCGAGGCCGCCATCATACAGGCGCTCGACGGCTGTCGTTAAGCATGAGGCAGCGCATGCCGCTCAGCGCAGCATCGCGGCCTGAGTGTCGATTACCGACCGCCGCGCCAACGACCCGACTCCGGACACACGGTGGCCGGTTCGTGATTCATCAGCAATTGCTCCGCATCGGGTTGCGGGGAGGTCGAAGGGCAGACGTCGAATGCAATCCCGAGCGCTTGGGCAACGTCGGTATTTTCGATAGGAAGCTCCCACGTGAGGAAAATCTGGAGGCAATCCTGATCCGGCGCGAAGTCGGCGGCATTGAAAGCACTGCTGCCGCGCCGAACGACGGCATGGGGCTGGCAAGTGTCGAAGATCACAACCGTGCCGCGGCGCAGAGGAATGCGATGGCCGGTCGCGGCAAAATGCAGGTCGAGTTCCTTGTCGTCGCTCAGGAAGAGATTGCAAAAGGCCGCGCTGCCATATTGATCGCCGTCATGGTGATACCTCGCGCCACGGCAGGCCATGAGGGCGACGTCACTGGCGGCGAGCGCAGCAGGCATTCCGAGTGCGCGCGTCCAGTCGGACACTGCCTGCACGCAGCGCGCGTAGTCCGGCCAACGCGCGCGCGCCCTGGCGAATGGCAATGCTTCGACGTCTCCGGGTTCGAGTATCACGTTCGACGATATCTCCCTGTCCCAATCCGCCAGCAGGCGACGAGGGGGCTCGCGCACGTCGACCATGCCCGATAGCACGAGGTCGCTCACGCGTCGACTGCGGATCGCGTCGCCGCTCCAGAAAAACGAAGTCAGCATGTCCGTCATCGGGCGCAGTTGTCCAAGGATTCATTCGCGCCATTGTAAAGCCTGCAATGGATCGCCTCGCCGCGCACTGCCGCACAACAGCCACTTGCTCAACGTATAGAACCAGATGCCCCGGGTCGCTTCGGCGCGGCACGCGGAGTGCTACTTCGAGACCATCATCCTGATGTCTCGCGCGATGCCGCTCGTCGCCATTACCGCTTTGCACATTGTGTAGTAGCCAAGCGCGGATGACTGACTACACTGTGTAAATGCAAGCGGGCGGGAAGGCTCCCGGTTCAGATCCGGTCGGCCTGGACGCGGCGTTCAGTAGTGTGACGTTTCAATTCCTTCATTGGAGGCATGCTCATGACGTGCCTGAACGAAAGGGTTGTTTGCGTTATCTTTGTTCTGCACAGTGGCTTCGCGTTTGCGGGCGACTTTGCATTCGACTCGCCCGCACCCATGACGGTTGCGAACATCCCAACGCTGCCCGTGGAGGTCATTGCGCCTGTTCCGCAGCCGGGAACCTATTTGCAGCACTATGAAATGGAACACGCGTCGAATCAGGATTCGCCGTTTCATACGCAAATCGAGAATTTCTATAGCGCACCATTGACGCATCAGTTTCAGTTCGGCGCCGCGAATACCTCGCCAACGCGCGACCCGGCATTGCAACCGGCGTCGAATGTTCTCCATCTCACTGCGTCCACGGCGCCACAGCTTTCGATTGTCGAATCAGCAAACGCGACGTTGACGATCGGTTCGGGGCCGCAGCGAAGGCTCACGTTAAAGGTCGACGACTGGGTCTTTTCCGCCACTGCGCGTATCGCTATCCTGCATTCGCACAGTACAGGCGCAACGCTTTTTGTACGGCGCGGCTTTTGATTCGAAGTACGACGGCCGAAGCGATGACGCTCGGTCCAACGACAACTTGCGCTCACCGCGTGCGGTGAGCGCAAGTTGCAGGCATCGTCTGCGGCGCCGACATTACTGGCCGTTGCCGTACAGGTCGAGCAGCATCAAGGTCACGCCATTGGTCCAGCCGAAGCCGTCCTGCAACGGATATTCGCCGCCACCGCCACCCCCTTCTCCGGCCCCTTCGACGACATACTTCTCGACGAGTTTCTGCTGCGTCTTATAGACGTTTTCGACATCCGCCAGAAAGCGCGTGCCGATCGGCCTGGCAATATCGGCGCGTCCATAGCGCTTGAGTCCCTGGATCGCGATCCAGTGCAGCGGCGCCCAGCCGTTCGGCGCGTCCCATTGCTGCGTCGTGTTGTAGGTCGAGGTTGCGAGACCGCCTTCCTTCAGCAGTACGCTCTGCACGGTCTGCGCGGTTTTGAATGCGCGCTCGGGCCATGCGACGCCCGCCATCAACGGATACAGCATTGCGGGCGTCTGATTGTCGCGAGCCTTGCCGAGCTGCCAGTCATAGTCGCCGTAGTAGCCCTTGCTGTTCCACAGGTAGTGGTTGATTCCCTCCGCGCGGCGCGCCGCGTAGCCGATGAATTGCGCGACGCAGCGGAAATCGCGGCTGATGGTGCAGCCACGCGCGATCGTCGTCTCGAGGTGGAACAGCAGACTGTTCAGATCGACTGGAATGATCGACGTGGTGCGCACGGTCGACAGGTTCTGGCTGTCGCCAAACCAGCGCGAACTGAAATCCCAGCCGCTTTCGGCGGTGGCGCGCAGATCGCGGTAGACCTCGTTCGCCGGCCGCCCGCTCGCCTGCGCCGCGGTCTGCACGTCTTCGATGTATGACTCGTCGCGCGGCGTATCCAGCTCGTCCCAGTAGCGGTTCAACAGGGTGCCGTCACGCAGCATGACGACATTGCGCGTCGCGCTACCGCGCGCGGTGCTGGTTGCACCTTGCATCCAGTACGCGTACTCCTTGCGCAATTGAGGCAAGTACTTCTGATAGACCTTATTGCCTTCCTTCTGCGCGGCGAGTTCCACCATATAGGAATAGAAGGGCGGTTGCGACCGGCTGAGGTAGTACGTGCGATTGCCGTTCGGGATATGGCCGAACGTGTCGATCATGTACGCGAAGTTGTCGAGCATGTTGTCGACGAGATCTTCGCGTCCCGACTCCTGCAGGCCAAGCATCGTGAAATAGGTATCCCAGTAGTAGCCTTCGCGAAAACGGCCCCCCGGCACGACATACGGTTGGGGCATCGGGATCAGCGAGCTGTAGTCGGGCGCGCTCGTTGTCGTGCGCGTGAGACCCGACCATAGCCAGTCGATGTGCTCGCGCAGGCTCTGGTTGGGCGGCGGCGTGATGCTCTGGTCGGCTGGCGGCGTGAAGTACTGGTTCACGAATGCCAGCAGTGAAAAGCCCGGCTGGTTCTTCTGTGCTTCGTAAAGCTGCACGATTGTCGCGGGGTTGATCTTCGGCGTCGAGTCCACGAAAGTTTTCTGATCGCTGTAAATCTGCGCGGTCTGCACGGCCACGAACAAATCGCCATACAGAATATCCGGTGCGGGCGGCAACGCCGAGCCGACCTGAGTATCGGCAAGGCCACTCGCCGACGCGAACACGACCGTTGCAATGCACGCGGCGCGAATCGCAGTGAGCGAACGCTGTCGCGTGGTGCGCTTTCGACTGCTAGAAAGATTTAAAGCGAGCCGCGATGCGGATGCGTGAAACGGCGGTTCGACGGATTGCGCGTCGCTGGCTGCCGCTGCGCTGATACGAGACTGTGACTGGATGCTCATTTCGCCTCCTGGGGAGTATGGGCGCTTCACTGGTCTCGTCGCGCTACGTCATGCGATGCCGTCTGTTTGCGGCATGCGGGTCCGATACGGCACTGCCGGAATACAAGAATGGACAGCATCGCATGCGTTGGACGATGAAATCAACTGCGGTGCACCAAATGCAATAAGCATGATGATGTTGCACAGCGGCCTTTTGAGGCACGGGAAAAGTCCCTCGTGTCGGCGAAACGAAAGTTTCGATACATAGGCATGACTAAATTTCATTGCACGTTCAGCTTTGGTGGCGAGGGCTTTCGAAAATGACTTGAAAAAGGATCGGATATGGAGACAAGCAGGAGATGGATGTGCGTACGACGAACCGCTGCGGCTGGCGTTGCGTTTCTCGCCGCCCTCCACGCCGCAGGCGCGGTTGCGGGTGCTTTCGGCGATCATGACCGCGAGCTGGTGAAGCATGTGCTGTTGATCAGCTTTGACGGCTTGCATGAACAGGACGTCGCCCGCTGTATCGGTTCCAACTCCTGTCCCAATCTCGCGTTGCTCGCGAAGTCGGGTATGAACTACAGCAACGCCCATACGCCGAGATCGATAGTAAGGACTCGACGGGCAAGTCGCAGGCCGATGTACCCACGCTATTCGGCACCAACTTTCAGACGCTCAGCGTAGCCCAGAAGGCCACCGTCGCGGCAGGCGGCGGCTATCTGGATGCGAGCTTTACGCCGGGCCCGCAGGTTGCCGGTGCGATGGCCTATCTGGACGATGCTTTGGGCCGTGTCGTGTCCGAACTCAAGCAGCGCGGGCTCGATTCGTCCACGGCAATCATCGTCACGGCCAAACATGGTCAGTCGCCGACCGATCACTCGAAGCTGGTGAAGAACGGTGACACGCTCTCGAGATTGCTGGAAGCAAACAATTTTCTGGACCTCGATGGCAACTTCGGGCAAAACGCGACGAAGAGCGGCAGTCTGAACGACGGCACGGGGCTGGTCGGTACTGGCATGGTCCAGTCGGATGACGTCGGGCTCATCTGGTTGCGTGACCAAGGTCAATTGCCGGCAGTCGTGAAGACGCTCAACGTCAACCTTGGTGCAATGCGCCGGGCATTCGCGCGGATGGTCCGCAGGCGTACATCCTGTACGGCTCGCAAATTGCCGAGCCCTTCGGCGATCCGGCGCGCGGCCGTACGCCCGATATCATCGTGCAGCCGAATCCGGGTGTGATCTATATGTCGAGCCAATCCAAAGACGAAGAGCACGGCGGTAACGCGGCAGACGACAACCATCTCGGTCTGGTTGTGTCCGTTCCGGGCACTCGCCGAGCGGGACAAACTATCGACGAACCGGTACTGACCACACAGGTCGCACCGACTATCCTGCGCATGCTTGGGCTCAACCCTGAACTGCTGCATTCGGTCGCCGTGGAGGGAACGCGGGCACTGCCGGGGTTCGAGCGGCAACGCTTTTAGAGCCGGAAAGCTTCGTCGCAGAGATAGGCAATCGCGAGGTCCGCGCGCAACTCGCGAAAGCCGCGTGTGCATGCGTAGGCGGTCGAGCGCCCAGTGGCAATGCCGGCTATCAGAAGCTTGCGTTGCGCGATTGGCTGGGCGCAAACCGCCTCCATGCTCAGCCGTCTAGACGACTCAACGTATGCCGGGCAATCATCAATTCTTTGTTCGTCGGGTGTGACCCATAGTTCGATCGCAGTTTGCGTATCGTCGATGCGCGGTCCATGTCGCGCGTTCGCGCTCGCCACAGCAGCACACCCGGATCGAGACTGCCGGAGCGGGTGCCCATCACCAGCCCTTCCACTGCAGTAAATCCCATCGTGTTGGCGATGCTCCGGCTGCAATCCATTGCTCTTCGAGCTTGCCGCCCGCGATCGGTTCGCGTGTGCCGCCGCTTACCGAAAACGCCTCGAACTTGATACTCGACGAGCCGGAATTCATGACGAGAATGACGTCCATGTCGGGACCTCACGCGATGATCGCGGCTAGCTTCTCGCGCCGCGCAAGCGCGACCCGAGAAGCACCGCACAGGACGCGAGCCGCGAGACATCGCTTCGCAACCGCATGTGCTGCAGCGCATGAACCAACGGAGTTTAGCCCCGAAGTTTCCACTGCCAAACCGAATTGATTTTCGAGTGCACGGCACCGGTCGCTTTGCCGCGCCGAACAGAACGGCCACCCCGTCACGCGGATATCGGCGGTAGCGTATTGGTGTTGCGCTTGAAGCGGTCCACGAGAAAGTCGATGAATGCTCTGGCGCGTGCCGATTGATTGCGTTTATTCGGGTAATAGACGAACAGGTCGGCCGAAGGCTGCGTGAACTCGGGCAACACGATCGTCAAGCGGCCGCTCTCCAGATACTTCGCAAGATCCCATTCCGATCGCACGAGAATGCCGTGACCGTCGAGCGCCCATCCGAGCACGATATCGCCGTCGTTGCTCGACAGCATGCCGTGCACCTTCACCGCATGCGCATCGCCGTTCTGGACCAGTCGCCAGATGCCGTACGCGTCGTCGTTCTGCCGATGAACGATGCACTGATGATCCGCCAGATCGGCAAGCGTGCGAGGCGTGCCGTGCAGTTCGAGATAGCGCGGCGATGCGCACAGAAACCGGCGGTTCGACATGACTCGGCGAGCGTTGAGCCGCTTGTCCGGCAACTCGCCGAAACGGATCGCGAGGTCTACGCCGCTCTCCACCAGATCGATGGGCCTGTCCGTGACGTCCAGTTGCACTTCGACGTGCGGGTAGCGCTTCGCGAACACGGAGACGAGCGGCGCGATCGTAGTGCGCCCGAAACCAAGCGTCGTATTGATCCGGAGCAAGCCTCTCGGCACCGACCGGCTGGATGAAACGACTTCCTCCATCTCCCGCACGTCGCTCAGGATGCGCGTCGCGTACTCCAGATACGTCTCGCCTTCGGCCGTCAGACTGATGCTGCGCGTCGTGCGGTTGACGAGCCGCACCCCCAGGCGCGCTTCCAGTTGCGCGAGCCGTTTGGTCGCGGCCGGCGGCGTGATGTCCATGTCGCGCGCGACGGCGGACAGGTTGCCGTTGCGCGCCAGCAGGACAAAGAACTCCAGTTGGGACGAAAGATCGCTTTTCACCGTGAGTTAATAAAGAAGTGACTTCAGGTGAATCATAACGCCGGTCGGCGCGCATAACCTACGCACTCCCATCGCCCGTTGCTTCGACAACCGGCCGTGCCTTACGGAGACATTCCATGAAAATCGTTGAAATCCGCGAACAGACCGTTGCGATCAGTTCCCCCATCCGCAATGCCTACATCGACTTCAGCAAGATGACGCTGAGTCTCGTCGCCGTGGTGACGGACGTAATACGCGATGGGCAGCCCGTCGTCGGTTACGGCTTCAACTCCAACGGCCGCTACGGCCAGGGCAAGCTGATGCGCGAGCGCTTCATTCCGCGCATTCTCGAAGCCGAGCCCTCGACGCTCGTCGACTCGACCGGCGACAACCTCGACCCGCACAAGATCTGGGCCGCCATGTTCACGAACGAAAAGCCGGGCGGTCACGGCGAGCGCTCGGTAGCGATCGGCACGATCGACATGGCGATCTGGGATGCGGTCGCGAAGATCGAACGCAAGCCGTTGTTCCAGTTGCTCGCCGATCGCTATGGCAACGGCCAGCCCGAGCGCAAGATTTTCGTCTATGCGGCGGGCGGCTATTACTACCCCGGCCAGGATCACGGCAAGCTGAAAGACGAAATGCGCAGCTACATCGATCGCGGTTATACGGTCGTCAAGAAGAAGATCGGCGGCGCGTCGCTCGACGAAGATCTGCGCCGCATCGACTCGATACTGAGCGTGCTCGGCGACGGACAGAAACTTGCGGTCGATGCGAACGGCCGCTTCGATCTCGACACGGCCATTCAGTACGCAAAGGCGCTGTCGCAATACGACCTGTTCTGGTACGAGGAGCCGGGCGACCCGCTCGACTTCGAACTGCAGGCGACGCTGCGCAATTACTACGACAAGCCGATGGCCACCGGCGAAAATCTGTTCTCGATGCAGGACGCCCGCAACCTGATCCGCTACGGCGGCATGCGCCCCGATCGCGACTGGCTGCAATTCGACTGCGCATTGAGCTATGGCCTCGTCGAGTATCTGCGCACGCTCGACATGCTCCGTCAGCATGGCTGGTCGCCAAGCCGCTGCATTCCTCACGGCGGGCATCAGATGTCGCTGAACATCGCAGCCGGCCTCGGTCTCGGCGGCAACGAGTCGTATCCGGATCTGTTCCAGCCGTATGGCGGCTTTCCGGATGGCGTGAAAGTGGAGAACGGGTACATCACCATGCCCGATTTGCCGGGCATCGGCTTCGAAGGCAAAGCCGATCTGATTGCCGAGATGCGCAAGTTGTCCGCTTGAGCGGCCATCGTGGTCGCGCGTTGGGAGGGTGCGCTCGATATGAACAGGGCGCGCGCCGTGCTTGACCGGGAATCGGCGGGACAGATCGCGTCCAACGCTGCGGGGAGCCAGCGCAGGAGCAGCCCGTCGCCGCGAAGGAGCCGCTGATCCGCTCGGTTATGCACTGACTCGTGAAGATGCGGCCGCTGTGTGCATCGCAAGCAGGACGATGACCGGTACGCGTAGATCATTCGGAATGCCAAACGATGCCCACGCCACGCGAGGAACGACAACCGCGAGCGGCTGCGCTGCGAGCAAGCAACGCAGGCGAACTCGGCGCGCTGATGGCAGAACGCGATACCGGTTGAAGGCGTGTACGGCTCGATCTTGCTATGGAGTGCGCCGCGTCGCCCCGATCTTTTTCTTCATCGCCGCGACGAATTTCTCGGTTACTGCGGGCAAAGTAAGCCCGCGTTTTTTGATCAGCGTGATGGGACGCACGAACGCCCGACCTGCGATCGGGCGCGCCACCAGCCCTGGTTCCGCGCGGACTTCACGAGCCGAGCCAGGCAGAATCGTCACGCCCAGTCCGCCGCGAACCATCGCCACAGCGGTCATCATGTAGGTCGGTTCGCACGCGATGTCGGGCGTGTAGCCGCTGCTTGCAAACGCGGCGTCGACCACGGCCCTGACGCTCGTACCCTGCGCGGTGAGCACCAGCGGCACGCTCGCCAGACTTTCCAGCTTGACGTACCGCCCGCGCGCCAAACGATGATCGTCCGGGCATACGACAACCAACCGATCGACACCGGCGTGCAAAACTTCGAGATCCGTATCGGACCAATCGCCCCCCGTTAGCCCGATGTCGACTTCTTCAGTGCGCACTAACATGTTCACCATGTCCGCGACGACATCGCGAATGAAAAAGCGCGCGCCCGGCACCTGGCTCTTCAGATCCTGGATCAACTCGGGCAATACGCTCGCCGCGAATGTGGGCAGACACGCGAGTCTTACCGTACCGCTCGTGCCGTCGCCGAGCGAGCGTGCGTCGCTCAATACGTGCTCCATGTCTTGAAGCGACTTTTGCAACACGGGTAGCAGCTCACGGCCCGCGGGCGTCAATGCGACGTTCCTGCTGTTGCGGTCCAGCAGCCGCACCCCGACCGTCTGCTCCAGACGGCGGATCTGCACGGTCAACGCGGGCTGCGAGATGTTCAGGCGCGTCGCCGCGCGGGTGAAGCTGGCCGCCTGGGCCACGGCGATGAAAGCGCGAATATCGCGGAAGATCAGGTCCATTACGTTTTGTGATTGTTGCGATCAAATCATTTCAATTGCTTTATTGTAGGCGGGAAATTAGGCTGGACGGCATTAAAAAACAGATTGGAGACAAGCTGATGCTTCCATTGTTGGGGCTGGCCACCATCGTCGTCCTGCTCGGGGCGATCCTTTCGAAACGCATGTCACCGCTCGTCGCGCTCATCATCGTGCCCATCGCGGCTTCGCTGCTTGGCGGTTTCGGGTTTCAGACCAGCAAGTTCGTCATCGAGGGGCTGAAGAGCCTCGCGCCGGTCGTCGGCATGTTCGTATTTGCGATCCTTTACTTTGGAACCATCGCTGATGCAGGCACGCTCGACCCGATCATCGACCGGATATTGCGCGCAGTCGGCACCAAGCCGACCCGCATCGTGATGGGCACCACGCTGCTCGCGCTCCTGATTCATCTCGACGGCTCAGGCGCGGTCTGCTTCCTCGTGACGATTCCGGCGATGTTGCCCCTTTACGACCGCCTGAAAATGGATCGGCGCGTACTCGCCGCCGCGGTGTCGATGGCCGCGGGCATCAACTTCCTGCCATGGACCGGGCCGATGATCCGCGCGTCGGCGTCGCTGCATCTTCCCGTTTCGGCGCTGTTCAATCCGCTGATTCCGGTGCAGATCGTCGGGCTCGTGTTTGTGTTCGGCATGGCGTTCTGGCTCGGCCGGCGCGAGGAGAAGCGCCTTGGGTATGCGGGCGCGGACGGCTCGGTGCCCCTGCCCAGGCGTGAGCTCACTGCAGAGGAACAGGCGCTGCGTCGGCCGAAGAATTTCTGGTTCAACATCGTGCTCACTGTGGTGGTGCTCGGCACGATGGTCGTGTTGGGTGAGAAAGTGCCGCCGGCGATCATGTTCATGGTTGGCTTGTGTATCGCGCTGATGGTGAACTATCCGAACGTGGACATGCAGCGCAAACGAATCGATGCACACGCGCGCGCCGCACTGATGATGGCCGGCATTCTGCTCGCAGCGGGTGTTTTCACCGGCATCATGCAGGGCAGCGGCATGCTCAAGGCAATGGCGCAGGCCGCGGTCGGCTTTGTGCCGCAGCCCATGGCGAGTCACATTCCGATCGCGCTCGGGCTCGTTTCGATGCCCTTGAGCATGCTGTTCGACCCCGATTCGTTTTACTTCGGCGTGCTGCCCGTGGTGGCCGAAGTCGCGGGACAACTCGGTGTGCCCGCGGTGCATGTCGGCCAGGCGGCTTTGCTGGGTCAGATGACCACGGGCTTTCCGGTGAGCCCGCTGACGCCCGCTACGTTTCTGGTGGTCGGTCTGTGCGGCATCGATCTCGCGGACCACCAGAAGTTCACGTTCCCGCTGCTGTTCGGCGCGTCGATCGTCATGACGATCGCGTGCGTCGTGCTCGGCGTGTTTCCTTTGTGAAGCTTTTCCGATAGGCGCTATCCGTATGACCACAACTCAAGCTCAACGACGCGTGCGCATCGGCGCAGGAGCGGGTTATTCCGGCGACCGCATCGAACCCGCGGTGGAACTGGCCGAACACGGCGCGCTCGACTATCTCGTGTTCGAATGCCTTGCCGAGCGCACGATCGCACTCGCGCAACAAAGCCGGCGTAGAGATCCGGCGCTCGGCTACGATCCGCTGCTCGAGGCGCGCATGAATGCGGTGCTGCCGGTCGCAGCGCGCAACGGCGTGCGCATCATTTCCAACATGGGCGCGGCCAACCCCGTTGCGGCCGCGCGAAAGACTGCGGAGATCGCGCGCGAACTCGGACTCGACGGCCTTAAGATCGCCGCCGTTACGGGCGACGACGTGCTGGACATCGTGCAGCAAGGCCATTTTCATTTCGAGGAATCGGCAGAGAGCGTCGCTTCGTTCACTGACCGCATCGTGTCGGCCAACGCGTATCTCGGCGCAGCGCCCATTGTCGCCGCGCTCGCGGCCGGCGCGGATATCGTCTTGACGGGGCGCGTGGCGGACCCGTCGCTTTTCACGGCGCCATTGATTCATGAGTTCGGCTGGAAGATGGACGACTGGAACACATTAGGTCAAGCGACCGTAGTCGGGCACTTGCTCGAATGCGCGGGCCAGGTGACAGGCGGCTACTTCGCCGACCCCGGCTTCAAGGACGTGCAGAACCTCGCGCGCCTCGGGTTTCCTATTGGCGAAGTGGGCGAGGACGGTTCCGTGATCGTGACCAAAGTGGCGCATGCGGGCGGCCGCGTAACGCAGGCGACCTGCAAGGAGCAACTGCTCTATGAGATTCACGACCCGGCTCGTTATCTGCAACCCGATGTCGTCGCTGATTTCACCGGTGTTCGCGTGACCGAGGAAGCGCCAGATCGCGTCCGTGTGAGCGGCGGGCGCGGCACGCCGTGCACCGATACGCTCAAGGTGTCGGTGGCCTATGTCGACGGCTACATTGGGGAAGGGCAGATATCGTATGCCGGTCCAGGCGCGCTCGAAAGAGGCCGGCTCGCACTCGATATTGTCAGGGAGAGGTTGCAACTCACGGGCGTCGACACGCGCGAGCTGCGCTTCGATCTGATTGGCGTGAACGCTCTGCATGGCGACACGTTGGGCGCTTGCGGTGCGAAACCGTATGAGGTGCGCGCACGCGTGGCGGGACGTGCGACGTCGGCGGCGCAAGCCGTGCGGATCGGCAATGAAGTCGAAACGCTTTATACGAACGGTCCGGCAGGAGGCGGCGGCGTTACCAGGCTCACGCGAGAAGTGCTGGCGGTTCAATCCGTGCTGCTGCCGCGCGTCCATGTCGATCCGTCGTTCCAGTTTGTGGAGGCATGAGTTGAAACTGCGAGAGCTGGCCCATTCCAGAACCGGCGACAAGGGCAATACGCTGAACGTGTCGGTCATTTGCTATGACCCGAGTCACTATGAACATCTACGGCGGGAATTATCCGCGGAGCGCGTGAAGTTGCATCTGCATGAGATCGTGCGTGGGGATGTGGTTCGCTACGAACTTCCGAATCTGGCCGCATTCAACTTTGTACTGCGGGATGCGCTTGGCGGCGGCGTCACACGTTCGCTGGCATTAGACGCGCATGGCAAGTCGTTGAGTTCCGCGTTGATGAGTCTGGAGATCGCGGACTTGCCGTAGCGAAATGGGAATGCGGAACGTGCCGTCGGTGTGAAAGTGGGATGCTTCTCCGCACTGCGGCATCGCGCTTCTCAAGTGCCCGGCCTTGACCGGGCGCAGTCGATCAGCTCTTGGTATGCGCTGTCGACAACCATCCACTGTCGACGCCGATCTGTGCGATCTGTTTCACCACCGCGTCGGCAACGCGTTTTGCGTCCGACGACACGCTGGCCCGTTTGGTTTCGGATACGGCATGCAAGCCGCCGCCCACTGCCGCCGTCGTCGCAATGGCGCCTGTGGCCGCGCCCACGCCCGCAGTTTCGGCGATGCCCGGCGCCTTGCCGCTGTCCGCGCCGGCCGTGAAGCTTTGCACGAGGCGCGGTGCGCCGCCGGCGGGCTGATACAGAATCTGCACGGAACTGCTGACCTGGCTCTTGCCTGCGCCGAGGCCAATCACTATCCGTCGGCGGCGATTGCCGGAGTCGATGGTATCGAAACTGCCTTGTACGAGCAGCACGTTCTGGTTGGCCGGCGCGGGGCCATCGGCGCGAATCGCGTGCAGACCCAACGCCTGGAGTTGATGCACGATTTCGTCGGCGGCCTGCTCGCGCACCTGGTCCGCGTCGGCAATCTGCTTTTGCTCCGCCGACGCACCGCCCATGTGCGTCTTCAATTTCTGCAGCATGCCGCCGTCGAGTTTGACCTGATCGGGATCGGCGTCGAATGTGTAGACGTAGATGGTGTCCGGACGCAGTTGCGGCTGCACGCTCGCTGCGCTCGCGTTCCTGATGCTGCTGCCCGCACAACCGGTCAGCAACACGGTGCAGCAGACCATCGCCGCGCAGACCAGACGGGTAGCGTTCCTTTTGAAGAAATTCACTGAAGTCGACATGTTCATCCTGTGATCGGCACACGGTGCCGGAATGTTCGAACGTATCAGCCGATGATCGGGCAACCGTGGGATCGTTGATCATCGGCGAACGTATTCGCGCGTGAAGCACTCTTGATCTCATGCGTCCTTGTTCGTACGCACCGGCGGCGAAATGAAGTATGGGCAAATCACTTCGCGGATTCCATCGAGCAATTATTTCGAGTGATGTCACGCCCCAAAGCGGCGGCGCGCGCGGTGTCGCTCGCGGTGGTGTGCGGTGTGAAGAAGCGGGGGTTACGTGCGTGAAGTGGCGTGCGAGTGGCGTGCGAGTCGCGCTCGGCGTTGGCGGCGAGCGGGTTAAGCGACGATGCCGCGCGCGGCGCGCCGCCATAACCGCGTCTCAGCTCAGCGCTAGCTTGACGATGCAGCCCAGAACGAAGATGAGCAGCGCGGCGGCGACCAGCAGATTCAATGGATAGCGCATTTCTCACCACGCACTAGCATGTTATTGCACTAATCGTAGCGACCTGGCGGAAAACGACAAAGTAGCCCGCGAGTCAATAGTGTTGGCCAGCTAACGCAGTGTGCCGAATGCATGCCCGGTTCATTATTGGCGACGCTTCTGAATTGAGTCGCGTAGCTCAGTCGCGCCTCGCCGTCGAAGCCCGCAACGCAGGCCGCCAAACGCCGGCCCAGCGAGCCGGGGCGAGGACCGCTGGCGCAATGTGTCCGGATGGCGCATGATTGAGCCAATGTGCCGTCCGACCCCACAAGCAAGCCTTGGCGGAGTTCGCGGCGCAAGAAGCCGGCGTTGCATCCGTGCCGCAATCGTGTCGCAGCGGTGCACCGCCGGCGAGTATTCAACCGTTAAGGAGGATTTCGCATGGACCGACCTGACGCCGCCAATCCGTTTGGCGATTTCACCAAAATGCTGGAGCAGTTCAAGCTCCCCGGCTTCGACGTGCCCGCCATCATGGAAGCGCGACGCAAAGATGTGGAAGCGCTGGTGCAGGCGAATCAGACCGCCTTCCAGGGAATGCAGTCGCTCGCGCAGAAGCAGGCCGACATGTTGCGCACGACGCTGAGCGAATTGCAGTCGCTGACCGGGCAGTTGTCGGCGGGCGGCGCGGCGCCTTCAGCGAAGACTGCCGAGCTGATCCAGCAAAGCCTGCACAAGTCGCTCGCCGACATGCAGCAACTCGCGCAAGCCGCATATCAGACGCAAGCGGAATCGTATGCGGTGATCGCAAAACGCGTGGAAGAAAACGTGCAGGAACTGAAGTCGCTACTGGAGCAAAAGAAGTAGCGACAACGTGGGAGCAATAGTGGTCACTGCCGCGCACGACTTTATGTCGTTCGCGGTTTTTTTTCGGCTTATGACAGTTGTCCCCGCAACAGTGGGCTCAACGTCTTTCTTCAGCCGAAAGCCCGCATCGAGCCCTACTCCTCAGAGGAAAGCACTGCGACGACGGGCTTTTTGCAGCAACTGTTTACATCGAAGCACAGCGTCTGCAAAGCGAAAAGATTCTTTCTTTGCGCACGCTGTTGTTCTCGCGACTGTTAGCTGGAACGCACTATCGCCCGGAAAACAGGCGCGAAACCAGCGCCCCTTCGCGATCGCGACGTCCATCGTGAATGTCGTCGGACTGCTCGCCGCCTGGCAAACAGTCCAATAGGCCCGCAAACGATTGCCCGCGCATCGCTGCAATCCATTAAAGTTTCGTTCCGCCACTCCGTAGACGCATTGACGTTGCCCCTGACGTGAATGCGGCATCCACATCGCCCGTCAGATGCGCGCCTCTAATCTCGCGTTCGTGACCGGCATGCGCGTCACCCACGATTCATCTCGAAGGAATTCTCTTGAAACGAATGCTCCCTGCCCGCATGGCTCGCGCGACGCTCGGCGCAAGCTGCGCGCTCTCGTTTGCCGCGCACGCCGCGCTCGGCCAGAACGTCAGCAGTGTCGATGCCGATCAGACACGCCTGCATGCGGTCGCTCGCACGACGACTACGCACAACGCGTATTCGGTACACCTGATGACGATGCCCTCGGGCACGCTGGTGCGTGAATACGTTGCGCGCAACGGCATCGTGTTTGGCGTCGCGTGGGAAGGCCCGACGTTGCCGGATCTGAAGGCGATGCTAGGCACTTCCTTCGAGACCTACGTCGCCGCCACCGCAACGCGGCGCGGCACGCCGCTCGCGGTGTCGAGCAGCGATCTTGTCGTGTTCTCGGGCGGGCATTTGCGCGCATTCTCGGGCCACGCCTATTTGCCGCAAGCGGTGCCCGCCGGCGTCGACGTCGGCGTCATTCAATAACGGAGCGTCTGATGCGTCACATGTCTTCGTTCATGACGCTGCTGAGTGCGGCCCTGCTTGCTTTGCTGGTTGGTGCGTGCGGCGGGGGAGGCGGGGGCTCCGACGGCGGCTCAGGCAGCCCGAGCCCCGCCGCCAATTCCAGTTCGACTAACGGGCCATCTGGCACGACCGTGAGCAACAGTTCGCCTGCGCCGCAAGTGCTTGCCGCGAACGTGGCGCGCGTCACCGTCGACGCCGGCGTAAGCAGCGTGCCGAACATGCCGTTCGTCAGCATCACGATTTGCGCGCCGGGGACGAGCGCGTGCCAGACCATCGATCACGTGCTCGTCGACACGGGCTCATGGGGTGTGCGGGTGTTTGCCTCGCAGTTGCCCGCGTCGATGAACCTGCCGCAGCAGAAGGACGCTTCAGGCAATCTGATCGCCGAATGCATGCAGTTTTCCGACGGCTACACGTGGGGCTCTGTCAAGCTCGCGGACCTGCAGATCGCCGGCGAGAAAGCTGCCTCGTTGCCGATTCAGGTGATCGATCCGAACTACGCTGCGCTCCCTGCCGATTGCGCGAGCTTGTGTGCGCCCCGTAACACGCCGTCTGCTTTGCAGGCGAACGGCATTCTCGGCATCGGCGTGTTCAAGCACGACTGCGGCGCGAACTGCGTGCAACAGGCGCTGCCGGGCACATACTACGGCTGCAAGGACACGGCCTGCACGGCGATTGCGCTTGCCGAAGTGCTGCAGGTCGCGAACCCGGTGCCGTACTTCGCGACCGACAACAATGGTTCCATGTTGAGTCTGCCCGCGGTGTCCGGTGGCGCGCAGTCGGTCACGGGGCAACTGGTGTTCGGCATCGGCACGCAGACCAACAATGCGCTCGGCGGCGCGCAGGTGATCGGCGTCAGTGCGTCGAACGGCACGTTCACGACCGTGCATAACGGCACGACATACTCGCACAGCCTCCTCGACAGCGGCTCGACCGGGCTATTCTTTCAGACGAGCGCGATACCCGCTTGCGCGAGCCCGAACAGCGCGTACTACTGCCCGGTGTCGACCGAGCAACTGAGTGCGCTGATCGAAGGCGTCAACGGTGTGACGAGCGCGGTGAGCTTTAGCGTCGGCAATGGCGCGTCGATCGCGCAGAGCTACAACGGCGATGCAGCGCTGCCGCTGCTGGCCGGCCCCGCTTTCGTGACTTCGACGACCTTCGACTGGGGATTGCCGTTTTTTTACGGCCGCAACGTGTATGCGGCGATCGAGCAGCACGCGACGCCCGGCGGCACCGGACCCTACGTCGCCTACTGAGCGATGGCTCTGGAGGGTTTCCGCATCGGGTCGATGAAGCCCTGCCGGTGGGCCCGGCGGTGGACTCTTTCAAGGGCCGTCGAGTGGCTCGGTTTGCGTCAGCAAGGGGCCAATGCCGGGACGCCACAAGCGCCGAATTCGTGTCAGCGGCTTTCTATGCGTCAGCGGTGGACGCCGCAGAACTTTCACCGGCTGCCGCAATCACCTGATGCACGAAGCGCAGCTTGTCCACCACCGGCGCGGGCAGCGTGAACGGATAAGCGTCTTTCATTCCAAGACTGCGGTTCAGGCTATTCAACGCGTAGGTGAGCGGAAACCAGCGCTTCATCAGATTCTCGAAGCTGGCATGCGCGACCGGCGTGCGGTCGGCGAGTGTCGGCTCGCGCGGATCCTCGGGCAGTAGCGCAAGCCCGTACGAAGTCGAAGTGTCCAGTACATCGACGATCAACAGGTAGTGGGCCCACGTTTCCGCCCAGTCCTCCCACGGGTGCATCGTCGCATACGCGCTGATGTACGACGCCTGCCAGTCGGCCGGCGCGCCGTTGTGATAGTGCGCGGTCAGTGCCTCCCCATAGCCGGCGCGCTCGTCGCCGAACAGCTTGCGGAAAGCTTCGAGCCGGCGCGAATCGTTTTGCACCAACCGGTCGAAGTAGTAGTGCCCGGTCTCGTGCCGCAAGTGGCCGAGCAAGGTGCGATAGGGTTCGCCCATCGAGGTACGCAGCTTCTCGCGATGCGCGTCGTCCGCTTCGGCGATGTTCACCGTGATCATCCCGTTGTGGTGACCGGTCATCACGCGCGAGCCGTCGGCGCCGTCCGCGAGGAATTCGAATGCGAGGCCATGCTCGGGGTCCGCACGCCGCGATTTCACATCGATTCGCAGGTCGGACAGCGTATAGAGAAGCCGCCGCTTTGCCACTTCGAGGCGATACCAGTAGAGCCTGTTGTCCGGCGCGCTGAGATTCGGAATGGTCACGGTCAACTGGCACGCGGGGCACAAGATGTCGGGCGAGTCGGCGGCGATCATCCAGTTGCAGATGTGTTCGACGGCGTAGTTGTGGCACTGGCGAAACAACGCGCCGTGCGCCTGTGGATGGACGCTGCGCCAGCGTCGTTCGCCTGCATCTTCGAACGCGCTGATTTCGGCGAGTTCAGGAACATAGCCGAGTAACGACTCACATCGTTCGCAGCGAACGTTTTCGAAAAAAACGAGTTGCGTGCAGTGATTGCAGTGGAAGGTTTTCATCGGTCCGGGCTGGTGAGTACGGCGGCTATGAGTGCAAACCTGGGGCAATCTTCGTGACTATTCTATGCGGGTCCGGCTAACCGGACGTTTATCTTCTAGCGGCAGCATGCATTTGCCAGAATATCGACCACCCGTCGAATCGAAATAAGCTTGACAGAGTGCGTATGCACAGATAGACTGCCCATCATGAACCGTCCAATCTCCTACGACGAATGCAACTGCTTCGCGCTGCGGCAGGCGGCGCGGCGGGTTACGCAAATCTACGAGCGCCATCTCGGCGCGGTCGGCCTCACGGCCGCGCAATTCACTATTCTCGCCAAGCTCGCTCGCAAGCCGAGTCTGCCAATGGCGGACCTCGCGGACGCAATGGTGATGGAGCGCACCACGCTGGTCCGCGCAATGAAGCCGCTGCAGCGCGAGGGTCTCGTGATTGCGGAATCGGCGGAGCACGACAGCCGCACATTCGTGTTCAGTTTGACGAAAAAAGGCGAGACCACTTTCGACCGGGCGACCGTTGCGTGGCGCGCCGCGCAGGACGAGTTCGAGAAAAAGTTCGGCCCGGCGCGCGCCAAGGCGCTGCGCGCGGAATTGTTCGGCATCACCGGTTAGCTCCTACGCACGCGCTCGGATCGACAAGCGCCAATGCGCCAATTTCTGTGTATATGCACTTACAAACGACGAAGCGAAGCGAGAAAGGACCGGCAATGGAAGGCTTGCTCGACGACGACTGCTTTGCGATCCGCCAGGCCGCGCGTTATGTATCCCAGCTTTACGACCGGCATCTGGCGAATGTCGGCCTGACGATCACGCAGTTTTCGCTGTTGGGCCGGCTCAAACGTACGGGCCCGATGACGATGAAGCAAATGGCCAAAGCCATGCGCATGCAGCGCACTACGCTGGTCCGCACAATTCAGCCGCTGCGCCGCAACGGCCTGGTGTCGAGCGAGGCGCTCGGTGTGGATCCGCGAACGCTGTCGATTGCATTGACGGCCGACGGCGAAGCCCGGCTCAGAGCAGCGCGCGAACATTGGTACGCCGCACAAGTCGAATTCGAGCACCGCTTCGGCGAAAAGCGCGCGGCCGCGTTGCGCGGCGAACTGTTCGCCATTATCCGGGATTCAGATTGAAGGACCGTTTCTGGCGGTAACGCGGGTCGGCGCCACGCGCCGTTTTTTTCAACGCATAGAGTGCGTACGCACACATCGAGATCATGTCCACTACCCCTTCGACTGTCGCCCCGCCGAGCGCGGCCCACACCGCCAAACGCGCACGGCGCATTCCGTGGATGCTGCTTGCGATCCTCGCGGTGCTCGTCGCGCTGGCGCTGGCCGTGTCGTTCTGGTTCTTCGTAGCGCGCTTCGTCGAAACGACCGACGACGCCTACGTGGGCGGCGACGTGACTGTGATGGCGCCGAAGGTGAACGGCTTTGTCACGGACGTGCTGGTGCACGACAACCAGTTCGTCCACGCGAACCAGGTGCTGATTCGTCTCGACGCGCGCGATTACGACGCACGTCTCGCGCAGGCCAGTGCGGAAGTGCAGCGCGCGCAGGCCGCGCTCACGGAGTTGCAGGCGAAGAAGTTGCTGCAACTCGCGACGATCAACGAGCAGGCCGCCGAGGTGCGGGCTTCCGGCGCCGAGCTGACGCGCAGCGCCGCGGATCAGGCGCGTTACCGTGAGCTTGTGAAGGACGACGCGGTATCGAGCCAGGTCGTCGAGCGGGCCGATGCCGATCTGACCAAGGCGCATGCCGCGGTCGATCGCAGCGGCGCCGCGCTGATTGCGGCGCAACGCCAGATTGCGGTGCTCGACGCGCAGATCGGCGACGCCCAGGCGCGCATCGCCACCGCGCAGGCGGCGCAGCGCGTCGCCGCACTGAACGTCGAATACACGACGATTCGCTCGCCCATCGACGGCTATGTCGGCAATCGCACCGCGCGCGTCGGACTGCTCGCAAACACCGGCGTCTCGCTGCTGACGGTGGTCCCTTCCAGCGGACTGTGGATCGACGCGAACTTCAAGGAAGACCAGTTGAAGAAGATGCGCATCGGCGATCAGGTCGACGTCGATCTCGACGCATCGAGCAGGCGGCTTCGCGGTGTGGTGGAGAGTCTCGCGCCCGCCACCGGCGCAACGTTCAGCGTGCTGCCTGCAGAAAACGCCACCGGCAACTTCACGAAGATCGTGCAGCGCGTGCCGGTGCGCGTGCGCCTCGAGGTACCGAAGGACATGCAAGGCGTGCTGCGGCCAGGCCTCTCCGCAACCGTGAAAGTGCATGTCGACAGCAACGACACGCCGCAGCGCGGATGAGCCGATCATGAGCCAGATTCTCGACAATCCCGCCGATCAGCCGACCCGCACCAAGGTCTTCGCGTTCGCACTGATGTGCGTCGGCTTCTTCATGGCGACGCTCGATATCCAGATCGTCGCGTCTTCGCTGCGCGACATTGGCGGCGGCTTGTCCGCGAGCCAGGACGAACTCTCGTGGGTGCAGACTTCGTATCTGATCGCGGAAATCATCGTGATTCCGATGTCCGGCTGGCTCACGCGCGTGTTTTCGACGCGCTGGCTGTTCACGTTCTCCGCGTTCGGCTTCACGGTCACCAGCATGCTGTGCGGTCTGGCCTGGGACATCAACTCCATGATCCTGTTTCGCGGTTTGCAAGGCGCGCTCGGTGCCGCGATGATTCCGACGGTGTTCACCACCGCATTCGTGCTGTTTCCCGGCAAACAGCGGCTGATCGCGTCCACCACCATCGGTGCGTTGGCTTCGCTTGCGCCGACCATCGGTCCGGTGATCGGCGGATGGATCACCTCGCAATGGTCATGGCACTGGCTGTTCTATCTGAATCTCGTGCCCGGCATTGCCGTTGCGCTGATGGTGCCGAAGTACGTTCATATCGACAGAGTCGATCTCTCGCTGCTGAAAAAGGGCGACTATCCTGGCATCCTCCTGATGTCCGGGTTTCTCGGGTGCCTCGAATACGTGCTCGAAGAAGGCCCGCGCAAGAACTGGTTCGGCGACGACGTGATCGTTCTGTGCACGTGGGTGTCGGCGATCTGCGGGTTTCTTTTCATCGTGCACGCGTTCACGGCGAAAGAGCCAATTGTCGATTTGCGTGCGCTGGCGGTGCGCAATTTCGGTATCGGCAGCTTGCTGTCGTTCATCACGGGCATCGGCATCTTCTGCACGGTGTTTCTGACGCCGGTGTTTCTGGCGCGTGTACGTGGCTTTGATTCGTTGCAGATTGGGCTGGCGTTGCTGTCGGTCGGCTGTTTCCAATTGCTGGCATTGGTTGCGTATTCGGCGCTCGCGCGCATTGTCGACATGCGTTTGCTGATGGTGTTCGGGCTCGCGTTGTTTGGTATTGGCTGCTACCTGTATGTGCCGCTGACAAGCCAATGGGGCTGGCAGCAATTATTGATTCCGCAGGCATTGCGCGGCATCGGCCAGCAGTTCTGTATTCCGCCCATCGTCACGATGGCGTTAGGCGCGTTGCCGCCGTCGCGGCTTCGCTCCGCGAGCGGGCTGTTCAATTTGATGCGCAACCTGGGCGGTGCGATCGGCATCGCGGTGAGCAGCACGATGCTCAACGATCGTTTGAACTTTCATTACGAGCGGCTCGACGAGCACCTGACCCGAGGCCGCCCCGTGGTCGAGTCGCTGTTGCAGAAACAGGCCGACTATTTAGCGGCAATCGGAGGAGACGTGCTCAATGCGGCCAACGCAGGACTGGACCAATTGCACGCGCTGTTGATGCGCGAAGCGCTCGTGCTGACATTTTCCGACGCGTTCTTTGCCGTGTCGCTCTGTTTCGTGGTCGGTTTGCTGAGCGTGCTGTTCTCGCGCCCATTCGGCAATACCGCACCGCCGCCCGACGCTCATTGAGGACCCAACATGAAGCCGATAATGATCAAGGTACTGGCGAGCGCGGCATTGCTGACGCTCGCGGCGTGTGCGGTGCAACCCGCGACGCACGACAGTTTGCCGCAAACCGTCAACACGATCGCGCCCGTTGCGTGGAGTGTCGACGCCCCGCAAGACAGCGTGAGCGCTGACGCGTGGTGGGCGCAATTCGGCGACTCCGTGATGCATCGACTGGTCGAGGCGGTGCTGACCGGCAATCTCGACGTTCAGGCCGCAGTGGAACGCGTGAAGCAGGCGCAGGACCTCGTGAAGCAAGATCGTGCTGCGCTGCTGCCCGAGTTGAATGCGACCGCCACGGCTTCGACCGGGCGGCAGAACACGCCGCCACCGCTCGGCTATGTGCGTCAGGCCGGTGTCGGCGTGGCCGCGAGCTGGACGCCCGACGTGTTCGGCGGCGAACGCCTCGCCGTGCTGGCCGCGCAGGCGCAGGTGTCGGGACGTGCGGCGTCATTGAATCAGTTGCGGCTCGCGCTTGCGGCGAACACCGCTGCCGCGTATATCGATTTGCGTTGGGCGCAAGCGCAGCTGCAAATACTGAGCGAGAACGAGCAGATTCGTGCGCGGGCGCTGAAGCTCACGCAGGAACGTCTGCATTACGGATTGTCGACGCAGCTCGACGTCGCCCGTGCGCGCAATCAGCTGGAAGACCTGCAAGCGCAGATTCCCCGCATTCAATCCACCATGCAGCACCAATTGAGTCTGATCGCGGTGTATTCGGGGCGCACGCCGGAGAGTGTCGACACTTTCGTGCTCGCCGATGCCCGCGCGATTCCGGTGCCCGCGCAACACGCGCCACAAGTGCTGCCGTCCGACGCGCTGCTGCAACGGCCCGACGTGCGCAACGCCTTTGCGACAGTCGAGCAGCGCGCCGCCGAGGTAGGAGCGTCGAAGGCCCAGCGCTATCCGCAGTTCAGGATCAATCTCGCCGATGGTCTGCTTGCGTCGTCCTACCTCGGCTTGCCGACACTTACGGACAACCTCTTTAGCGCCGCGCTGAACGCGGCGAGCCCGATCTTCAACGCGGGCCGCATCACTGCGAATATCGACGCAAGCGAGAGCCGCATGCGCGAATCGCAACTCGGCTTGCAGCAGACTATGTTGCAGGCGCTCAAGGAAATCGAGGATAACCGCAGCGATCTCGTGAGTGGCGCCGTTCAGGTGCAGCGGCTCGGCGGCGCGCTCGATGCATCCAATCATGCGCTGCGTCTGTCGACCGAACTGTACAAGGGTGGAGCGTCGAGCTTTCTGGACGTGCTTGCCGCGCAGGAAGCGTTTCTGCGCGACTCTGAATCGCTGAATGAGGCAAAGCGCGAGCATGCGCTCGCAGCGGTTGCGTTGTACCGGTCGCTGGGCGGCGGTTGGGATGCGAAAGACGAGGTGGCCGCGGTGAATGCTTCGAGGGACTAGCGCGACGATCCGCCCCATCGCGCTGCCGCCAGAAGATCTACTGGAAAACCCCAAGTCCCCTAAAGAAGCGCCGCCCGCTGCCGTAATTGCGTGTAGACCGCCTTCGGTTTGAATGCTCCGAAGGTTCAGCGGACCGGTGCCTCCTGACCCATCCGCCAAAAGGCCTCTCCAGCCGCATTCAAGGTGACCAGAGAACAGGGCACGTCGTCAGCGTCCCTGGCTGGAAAAATTGAATGGGGTATACAAGTGATCTTCGTACGGCGGAAACATTGTGATTCGACATGGTCTTGGCGGGTTACTGCTGGCGCTGAGCTGCATGGGCAATGCGATGGCGGCTGGCCCGGACTGTTCGCGCTCTTTCACCCTGGCTTTACACGATCACGGTCTGCTCTATTCGGTCGACACGGATAGCGGGATCGACAAGGACTTCGCCGACGAGCTGATTCGCCGCAGCGGATGCCAGATTCGCGTGAGCCTGATGTCGCGGGCCCGCATCTGGAAGCTGATCGACTCCGGTGCACTTGATTTCAGCCTGTCGGGCATTGCCAACGACGAGCGCAATCAGTACGCGGATTTCGCCTGGTACTTCAGCAACAAATACTATCTGCTGGTGCGCAAGGACGCCGGCATCCGGCGTCTCGCCGATTTCGAGCATAACGACCAGTTCCAGCTCGGCGTGATCCGCAGCTTCCGCTATAGCGTGTCGGCCAACCGGCTGGTCGATACCTTGTCGGCCGAAAACCGTGTGAGTCAGGCGGGCGGGCTGGAGCCGCTGTACCAGGCGCTGACCCTGCGGCGTATCGAAGGGATGATCATCGAGCCTTTCGACTACCCCGCAATCGACGAAAAGAAAATCCGCGACGTGACCAGCATCGTGGAGTTCGACGACCCTGCCATACCGCACGGCCTCATCATGTCGAAGAAGGCGCTGCCGCCTGTTGAACGGCAGAAGTGGCGCGCTCTCGTGGACCAGATGCGCGCGGACGGCACGGTTCTGCGAATCTTCAGCAAGTATTTCAAACCGGACCTCGCCGCGTCGATGGTCAATTTCCAGACGCCGCAGTGAACTGGACCCGCCTTGTCCTGCTGCCACTATGTGTCCTGTTCGCGTCACTCAGTGTGACGTGGGCGCTGTGGGACCATGAGCGGCAAGCTGCCCGCCATGAACTGCAGACGCAGTTCGACTTCTCGCTGGGCGATGCCGTCAGCCGTATCGAGCAGCGTATGGGCACGTACGAACTGATGCTGCGCGGCGTGCAAAGCCTGTTCGCCGCCAGCGGAGAATTCGGCCGCGAGCAGTTTCGCGACTATGTCGAAACGCTCAGTCTGGATCCGAACTTCTCCGGCATCCAGGCCCTCGGCATCGCCGCGTGGGTGCCCGCCGCGCAAAAGGTCGGGCATATCGCCAGGATGCGCCGGCAAGGCGTGGCCGATTACACGATCACGCCCGAAGGCTTGCGCGAGAACTACGCACCCATCATCCAGCGCGAGCCGTATGTCGGCATCAATCGCGCGCCCGCCGGCTTTGACCCGTGGGCCGACCCCGTGCGGCGGCGCGCGATGGAGCAGGCGCGCGACTCCGGCATGGCGGCCATTTCCGGCAAGATCCGTCTGGCAGTAGATGCGCACAACAATGCGCCGCCCGGTTTCATCATGTACCTGCCGGTCTATGCGCGAGGCGAGCCGCAAGACAGCGTCGCGCAGCGTCGCGCGCATCTGACGGGCTGGGTCTATGCGTCCTTCCGGATGCACGATGTCATCGCCAGTTTGTACGGTGAGCAGCCGCCCGGTCTGACGATGGCCATCTACGACGGCGTCGAACAGTCGCCCGCCGCGCTGTTGCACAAGACGCCCGAGGGGCCCGGCCACCCTCTCGCTGCGGCCATGTCGGCCAATGAGTATCTGGTCGTGGGCGGACATGACTGGACGCTCACGATGAGTGCGCACGACGACTTCAATGCGCGTTTCGGTCGTAACGCGGCGTTTCTCATCGCCACTATCGGCACCGGCCTGAGCCTGCTGCTGGCGCTGCTCACCTGGCTGATGACGACCGGTCGCGGACGCGCCATGCGGCTTGCGTCGGCGATGACCCGCGAACTGCGCGAAAACGAGGAGAAGTTTCGCGCGATTGCCGATTGCACCGTCAACTGGGAAATCTGGTGGGGACCCGACGGCAAGCCCCGCTGGATGAACTCGGCGGTGCAGCAGTACATCGGCTATACGGTGGACGAGTGCATCGCGATGGCGGATTTTGCCGGCACGGTAATGTATCCCGAAGATGCTCCGCGCGTTCGACCCGAGTTCCGGAAGGCGCTCAAGGGCTTGCGTGGCGACGACCTGGAATTTCGCTGCCGTCGCAAGGACGGTTCGCTGATGTGGCTTTCGGCGTCATGGGTTCCGATCACCAATGCCAAGGGCGCTTTCATCGGCTTTCGCACGAGCGGGCGCGACATTACCGAGCGCAAGCAGATCGAGGCTGAACTTCGAATCGCGGCCGTCGCGTTCGACTCGATGGAACCGATGATGATCACCGACGCGAACAGCACGATTCTGCGCGTGAACACCGCATTCACCGAGTGCACGGGCTATACGGCCGAAGAAATCGTCGGCCGCACGCCGTGCGTGCTTCATTCCGATCGTCACGACGCCGCGTTTTTCAAGGCGATGTGGGATGCGATTGATGATGCCGGCGTGTGGCAAGGCGAGATATGGGATCGCCGCAAGAACGGCGAGGTGTACCCGAAATGGCTCACCATCTCAGCGGTCATGGGCGACGATAAGGTCGTCAGCCACTACGTCATCACTCATCATGACATTACCGAGCGCAAGATCGCCGAAGAGCGAATCAAGGAATTGGCCTTCTTCGATGCGCTGACCCGCTTGCCGAACCGCACGCTGCTGCTGGACCGGCTGAAGCAGGCGATCGAGGCCAGCGCGCGCAACGAGGCCTGCGGCGCTTTGCTGTTCATCGACCTGGACCACTTCAAGACCTTGAACGATACGCTCGGTCACGACAAAGGCGATCTGCTGCTGCAGCAAGTAGCGCAGCGTCTCGCAGCAAGCATGCTCGAGAACGACACGGTGGCGAGAGTAGGGGGTGACGAGTTCGTGGTGGTGCTGGGCAATCTGCATAAAAGCCGGCAGGAAGCGGCCCGCCAGACAGAAGCGATGGCCGAAAAGATCCTCACCGTTCTCGGCAGTCCTTATCAGCTTGACGACATTGAATACCGCAGTACGGCAAGTATCGGCGCGACTGTGTTCATGGCGCATCAGGCCGCGATGGATGAGTTGCTCAAGCAGGCCGATCTGGCAATGTACAAGTCGAAGGAACGCGGACGCAATGCCGTGCATTTCTTCGATCCCGACATGGAGACCGTGGTGCTGAAGCGCGCGGCGCTGGAAGCGGGATTGCGCAACGCCATCGACGACGCTCAATTCGTGCTTCACTACCAGGCGCAGATCGACGGCAACCGCATCACGGGCGCAGAAGCACTGGTGCGCTGGCGGCACCCTATGCGCGGTATCGTGCCTCCCGCCGATTTCATTGCGCTGGCCGAAGAGACAGGGCTCATCGTCGCGTTGGGCAGTTGGGTTCTGGAGGCGGCCTGCGCGCAATTGGCGCGCTGGGCCAAGCGGGCGGAAACGACGGATCTCGCGATTGCGGTCAATGTCAGTATCCAGCAGTTTCGCGAAGCTGATTTTGTCGGCACGGTGCTCGCGATCATTCGTAAGACCGGCGCAAGACCCGACAGGTTAAAGCTGGAACTGACGGAAAGCGTGCTGGTGGACAATGTGCAGGACATCATCGAAAAAATGGGCGCGCTGAGAGCGAAGGGCGTCGTCTTTTCGCTGGATGACTTCGGCATTGGCTATTCGTCGCTTTCCTATTTGAAGCTTTTGCCTTTGGATCAGTTGAAGATCGACCGGTCATTCGTGCGGGATGTGCTCGTGGATCCCAATGACGCAGTCATTGCGAAAACGATTGTGGCGCTTGCGCGCAGCCTGGGTCTGGGCGTGATTGCCGAAGGCGTCGAGACCGCCGAGCAGCGGGACTTTCTCGCCGCGGCAGGATGTCATGCGTATCAAGGCTACTATTTCTGCCGCCCTTTGCCGATCGACGAATTCGAAGCGATGTTGGCGAGAGTCGAGACGGGCCAGTGTGTGGCCGAGTGATGGCAGGGGTGAGCGCTGCTTGACATAGCTGTCGCGATCGAAAGCCTGACTGCTGCCTATGGTCGCAGGCTGGGCGACGGCCGACGGTCCCCAGAAAAGTAAAAAAATTCGCGGCCATCGTACTCAACGCACTTTGTCACTGCGGGTCGGTTTTGCGTGCCGGTCGCTTTCGGACAACGGGCATCCGTTCGACGCCAATCCCGTTGCCCGGACAACGGTGCGCTCACGTCGCATCGCGAAATCGTTACCGGGCTGGCATCCGCACCGGCACAACCTACACTTGGAGAGGATCGGCGCTGCCGACCTCCGGCGCGCCATGCGCGGCCTCCCGCGCACTGCGTCGAGCCGGGTTTGTTCAGCCCTTATGGAGGAATAGCATGTGCCCCGTAATCGCCGATGTAGTGGAACAAGCACGCCTGAACGACGCGCGCGAGGCGCACGTGCCGTGGAAGAAGTGGGGGCCCTACCTCAGCGAGCGGCAGTGGGGCACCGTGCGTGAAGACTACAGTGACAACGGCGATGCGTGGAATTACTTCACCCATGACCATTCGCGTTCACGCGCCTACAAATGGGGCGAGGACGGGCTCGGCGGATTGTGTGACGACCAGCAGCGGCTGTGCTTTGCGCTGGCGCTGTGGAACGGGCATGACGCCATATTGAAGGAGCGCCTGTTCGGCCTCACCAACAGCGAGGGCAATCATGGCGAGGACGTGAAGGAGTATTACTTCTATATCGACAGCACGCCCACGCATTCGTACATGAAGTACCTTTATAAATATCCGCAGCGCGAATATCCGTACCGTGATCTCATCGAGACGAACCGCCACAGGTCGCGCGAGGAGATGGAATACGAACTGCTGGACACCGGCATCTTCGACGACGACCGCTATTTCGACGTGTTCGTGGAATACGCGAAGGCGGCGCCGGAAGACATCCTCGTGCGCATTACCGTGCACAATCGCGGGCCCGAGGCCGCACCGTTGCGGGTTCTGCCGACGCTCTGGTTCCGCAATACCTGGTCATGGGGCGAGGACGAACGCAAGCCGTCCGTGCAAGAGATGGGCGCCGGCGTCATTCGGGCCGCGCACCTGGATCTCGGCGAATACTGGCTCCACTGCGACGGCGCACCGGAGACGCTCTTCACCGAAAACGAAAGCAATACGCAGCGCCTATGGGACCAGCCCAACGGGTCGCGCTACGTCAAGGATGCTTTTCACGCGTACGTTGTCTCGGGACAGCGTGACGCCGTGAATCCCGCGAAAACCGGAACCAAGGCCGCGGCCCATTACACCTGCGACGTGCCTGGCGGCGGCAGCGCGACCATCCGCTTGCGCCTTGCGCCAGCCAGGCTCGACGACGCCTTCGGCGGCTTCGAGCAGATTTTCGACAGCCGCCTCGCTGATGCCAACGAGTTCTACGACCGCATTACGCCCAGATCGCTGTCCGAAGACCAGCGCCGGGTGCATCGTCAGGCGTTGGCGGGCATGCTGTGGGGCAAGCAGTACTATTACTTCGATCTCGAACTGTGGCTGCGCGAGCATCACAGTCATCCTTTGCTCGACTTCGCGCGGCGCGATGTGCGCAATACCGAGTGGTTTCACATGTTGAACGCCGACGTGATCTCGATGCCGGACAAGTGGGAGTATCCGTGGTACGCGGCCTGGGACCTGGCCTTTCACACGATCGCGCTGGCGCAGGTCGATTTCGACTTTGCGAAGGAGCAGCTGCTACTCATGCTGCGCAGCCTGTACGTGCACCCGAGCGGCCAGATTCCCGCCTACGAGTGGAACTTCAGTGATGTCAATCCGCCGGTGCATGCCGCCGCCACGCTGTGGCTGTACAAGTATGAGAAAGAACTGGGACGAGCCGACCCGCGTTTCCTGGAGCGCTCGTTTCAGGGGCTGATGCTCAACTTCAACTGGTGGGTCAATCGCAAGGACCCATCAGGCCGCAACGTGTTCGCCGGCGGCTTTCTCGGGCTCGACAACATCGGCGTGTTCGATCGCAGCGCGGAACTGCCGACGGGCGGGTCGCTGGAACAGGCGGACGGCACCGCATGGATGGCGTTTTACTGCCAGACCATGCTGGAGATGGCGATCAATCTGACCGAGTACGACTCGCTATATGAAGAGGTCGCCTTCAAGTTCGTGCAGCATTTCATGTGGATCGCCTATGCGATGGACCGGCGTGGCGAACACGAAGACGAGATGTGGGACGAGCAGGACGGCTTTTTCTATGATCTGCTGCGCCTGCCCGACGGCAAGACCACGCGCCTGAAGATAAGGTCACTGGTCGGACTGCTGCCGCTGTGCGCGTCGACGGTGTACGAGGCGCACTCACTCGAGCACTTGCCCAAGCTGGTCGAGCTGATCGCGCAGTTTCGCAAACGCTACCCCGAACTGCTCGCGCACATCGCGCCGACCGATGCCGGCTTCATCGGCTACAAGCAGCGCAGGCTGCTGTCCGTTCTGAACAAGCGCAAGCTGGAACGGGTGCTGCGCTATATGCTCGACGAGAACGAATTCCTCGGACCGCACGGCATCCGTTCGCTCTCCCGCTATCACCTGGAACATCCCTATGTGATCAACCTCGGCGGAGCGGATTACAAGGTGCAGTACCTGCCGGCCGAATCGAATACGGGCATGTTCGGCGGCAATTCCAACTGGCGGGGACCGGTGTGGATGCCGGTCAACTTGCTGATCGTTCGCGCGCTGGTGAACTTGTACAGTTTCTTCGGCGATGACTTCAAGGTTGAATGTCCGACCGGTTCGGGGCAGCACATGACGCTCTTCGAAGTGGCGCAGGAGCTTGTTCGTCGTCTGACCGGCACGTTCCTGCGTAATGCGGACGGCAAACGACCGGTCTACGGGGGAACGCAAAAATTCCAGAACGATCCTGACTGGCGCGACCTGATTCTGTTTTACGAGTACTTCCACGGTGACAATGGCGCGGGCCTGGGAGCCAGTCACCAAACCGGCTGGACGGGTCTCGTCGCGCCGTTGCTCGACCTCTTCGGGCGCGTCGACGCGAAGACCGCGCTCGAAAGCGATCGCGGACACGTGATGTCGCAGGTCGTCAGGGAACAGGTGAGCGGGGAGGGCGCCGGTGAACGATGAGGCAAGCAAAGTGCCCGACGTACTCTGCCCCTCGCTGTACCAGATCAACACGCGCGTCTGGCTGACCGGCTTGTCGCGCGTGCTCGGCAGGTGCGCGACCCTGGACGATATTCAGGATACCGAACTTGATCGGCTGAGCGCGCTGGGCTTCGACTGGATATGGTTGTTGAGTGTCTGGCAGACCGGCCCGGCGGCCCGGGCGATCTCGTGCGCGCATACCGGCTGGTGCGAAGAGTTTGCGGCGACGCTGCCGGACCTTACCGAAGACGACATCGCCGGCTCCGGTTTTGCAATCCGCGGTTACACGGTTCATCGCGATCTGGGCGGCGCCGAGGCGCTCGCGCGCTTGCGGCAGCGCCTGCGGCGACGCGGGCTGAAACTGATGCTCGACTTTGTGCCGAATCACATGGCCCCGGATCACGACTGGGTCGACGCGCATCCGGCGTACTTCGTCCAGGGCAGCGAGTCGGACCTGGTTCGCGCACCGCGCAACTATTGCCGTGTCCAGACGAGCAACGGGCCGCTCGTATTCGCCCACGGCCGCGATCCCTACTTCGACGGATGGCCTGACACGCTGCAGCTCGACTACGGCAATCCGGCGTTGCAGCAGGCGATGATCGGTGAACTGAAGCGCATCGCGGGACAGTGCGACGGCTTGCGCTGCGACATGGCCATGCTGCTCCTGCCCGACGTGTTCGAACGGACCTGGGGCATCCGCGCCGAGTCTTTCTGGCCGAAGGCGATAGAGGCGGTGCGGCGCGAGCATCCGCACTTCCTGTTCATGGCTGAAGTGTATTGGGGTCTCGAATGGACGATGCAGCAGCAGGGCTTCGATTACGCGTACGACAAGCAGCTGTACGACCGCTTGCGCGATGGGAACGCGCGGCGAGTGCGGGAGCACTTGCACGCCAGGCTCGATTACCAGCAGAAACTGGCCCGCTTCCTCGAAAACCATGATGAGCCCCGGGCTGCGGCGACCTTTGGACCTGGCCAACACGAAGCAGCAGCGGTCATCGCGTTTCTTTCGCCCGGCTTGCGCTTCTTTCACGATGGCCAGTTCCAGGGCCGCAGGAAACGGATTTCGCCGCATCTGGTGCGCGCGCCCCAAGAGGCCGTCGACGCAAACTTGCGAGGATTCTATGCGCACCTGATGGCCTTGCTGCGGCAGCCGGTCTTTCGGGAGGGTACGTGGAGCCTCGCGGAAATCGCACCGGCGTGGGACGGCAACTGGACTTCGGATTGCTTCATCGCGTGGACCTGGCAGCGCGAGGACGGCGAACGACGGCTCGTCGTGGTTAACTACGCCGGCAACCGGAGTCAGTGTCATGTCCGGATCCCGTTTTTCGACTTGATCGGCACCACCGTGCGGCTGACGGACATGATCGGAGCGGCGAGTTTCGATCGCGACGGCAACGACGTCGTCTCGCGCGGTCTTTACCTGGATTTGCCGCCGTGGGGCTATCACGTGTTCGCGCTGACTGCGTCATGAAGGCGCCGATCACCGATCGGTCACTTCGGCCGTCCAAATTATTCGCTCCCCGTCGGTAAGGCCATCGCCCGGCTCGCATCATTATTCGCAATTCCCAAATAGCCCATTCGCCAGTTGCCCCGTACCGCCCGCGCGCACTTGCGAATATCTTTGCCCCGTCGACGCCCGATATCGCGATGCCGCCCCCGCGCATCACCACCCGTTTGTCCTCCGACGAACATCGAGCGCAGCGAACTACCTCGTCACGGACATCGACAACTCCGCGCATCCGCAAACCGCGGAGCGTCGCAACTTTGTAACTCAACCAACCCGACGGCGCAGCCAGCGCCAACAAAAAACGTCGTCCGTCAGCAGGGAGGTCCGATCGACAACGTCCTCCGCGTGCGCCGGGCGGCCCATGGAGACGCAGATGAAAACGAACGACTGGGATGTGGCCTACGAATGGAAGGCCGTGGTGCTGCTGGCCCTCGGCTTCGGGCTGGTGGGGCTCGACCGGTGGCTGATCGCGCCGCTCTTTCCGTCCATCATGAAAGACCTGCACCTGAACGCGCAGGACGTCGGCAACTGCATCGGCATCCTCGGGCTGTCCTGGGGTATCTTTGCGGCGCTGATGGGCGGCATCTCCGACAAAGTCGGCCGCCGCAAAGTCCTGATCCCGGCGATTCTCGTCTTTTCGCTGCTGTCCGGTTTTTCCGGGCTGGCCGGTGGCCTCGCGAGCCTGCTTGCCGTGCGCGCGCTGATGGGTGTCGCCGAGGGCTCCTTCTGTCCGACGAGCTTCGCGGCCACCGCGGACGCGTCGCATCCCAAGCGTCGCGGCTTCAATCTCGGACTGCAGCAAAGCGGTTTCGCACTTTTCGGCCTCGCGCTCTCGCCGATCATCGCGACGCAACTGCTCAATGTGATGACGTGGCGCTGGGTATTCGCGCTGGTGTCGATTCCCGGCTTGATCCTGGGACTGCTGATGTTCCGTGTGATTCGCGAACCGAAAACCGCGCCGAACGGCGCTCAGAGGGGTACCGAAACGCGCACCGAGCGCGGCAACTGGCACGATGTGCTGAAGAGCCGCAACATCCGCGTCGCAATGGTGGCGCTGTTCTGCGCAATGACCGGCGTGTTCGTGCTGGGCGCCATGCTGCCGTTATATCTCACGGACTATCTCGCGCTCGACACACAGCGCATGGGCGTCGTGGTGTCGGCCATCGGCTTCGGCGGGTTCATCGGCCAGTTCGGCTTGCCGGGTCTGTCGGATCTGGTGGGCCGGCGCATGGCGGGCATCGTCGGATTTGCGGGCACCGCGGTCATGCTGTACCTGTTTCGCGGTCTTGGGGCGCAGCCGCTCGAACTGTTCGCGGTGCTGTTCGTCGCTTCGTTCTTCACGCTCGGACTGGTGTCGCTGCTGTCGGGTCCCGTTGCGACGGAAGCCGCGCCGGCCGGCATGACCTCGACTTCGATCGGCGTCGTGGTGGGTGCGGGCGAGATCTTTGGCGGCGGCGTCGCGCCGGCGCTGGCCGGTTTCGTCGCGACACATTTCGGAATCCAGAATATTCTCTGGCTGCCGATTTGCGCGGTGGTGCTCGGCATCGGTGTATGCCTGTTGCTCGAAGAAACCGCGCCTGCCCCACTACGTCGGCGAGTCCGTGCGGGAATCGAGCTGCCGGCGAGCGAGCAGCCCGAATAAAGAACCCGCTCCAGGCGCATCCATACCTGCGCCTGGTGAATACAGCAAGCAGGCCAGGTCGGGCGCCATGCCCGCCGCTTCGCGCATCCCGATGAATTGGCTCGATACCACGGCTGCCAGCACAAACAGCGGCCAACCGACCCAGCCACCCAGGCGCCCTTGCTTGCGGATGATCGGTGCAATGCATCGTCGGGATTCACCCGCACGCCCCGCACCAGCCCGTGTAAACTGGCATCCCGGACTGGCGGAGCAGGAGCAGCATGGACCGTTTTCTGAGCATCGAAGCCTTCGTGCGCGTTGCGGAGACGAGCAGCTTCGCCGAGGCCGCGAGGCAGTTGGGCGTGACGAGCTCGGTCGTCACGACCCGCATCCAGCAGCTGGAGAAGTTCGTCAATGCGCCGCTTTTTCATCGCAGCACGCGGCACGTGCGTCTATCGGAAGTGGGCGAGGCGTTCTATCGCGAATGCTCGGAAGTGGTGGGGCGCGTCAACGAGCTGACCGACCAGATGCGCGAGTTGCGCGCCACACCCACCGGGCGGCTGCGCATCCAGATGCTGCCGGGCTTCGCGCTCGGCCACTTCGGTGCGCCGCTCGCGCAATTCAACCGGCGCTATCCGGGCATCCAGCTCGACGTGATCGTCAATGACCGCGTGGTCGATCCGATCGAAGAGGGCTTCGATGTCGCATTCCAGATCTTTCCGCCCATTGCGGAGTCGCTGATCGAACGGCGGCTTTTCGCGGTGCGGCGGCTCTTTTGCGCGACGCCCGCCTACGTCGAGCAGCATGGCGCGCCGCAACATCCGCGCGAGCTGCTGCAACATACCACGGCGCTCTATTCAGGCTACCCGTCGCGAAACCGCTGGGTGATGACGCGTGGCGACGAAGTCGTCGAGATGGAACTACCCGGCATGATCCGTTCGAACTCGGTGCATCTGCTGCGCGATTACGCACTGACGGGCGGTGGCGTCGTGTGCCTGCCCACGCTGGTGGCGAGCGCGGCACTATTGGACGGCTCGCTGGTACCGATTCTCACCGACTACACGCTTTCACCGCTGAGCTTCGCGGCCGTCTATCCGGCCACCCAGCGACAGGCGCTGAAAGTCAAGGCGCTCGTCGAGTTTCTCGCCGAATATCTGGGCCCGGAGCCCGCATGGGACCGGCCGCTCATCGAACGTGGCTGGGTCAGCTAGCGCGGCGATTATTTGCAAAGCGCAAATGATGTAATCGGCTGATCGCCGGTTGTTGCCATCCTGTAGCGGATCTAAAGTTCAATCCAACGACAGCTTCCAACAACAGGAGACAGCAATGACCGAGTCGTCATTTCACACCGTCTTTGGCTCGCTCGACGGCTACCGCAAGGGCGAGATCGAAATCACCAGCGGCGATGCCCGCCACTATGTGTTCTCCAATGTATTCGAAGTCGCTTCCGTATCCGCGCCCTTTGAGAAAGTCGTGGTCGGCAAGAACCTCGAATACGTGATCGAGGCGCTGCGCACCGAAGGGCAATCGACGTGGTTCGCCTGTGCGCACGACGAGTTCGTGATCCTGATGGACGGCGAACTCCGCATCGACTTCATCAAGCTCGACACGCCGCCGCACAGCGGTGCGGGTAGCGTCGACGCGGGTTCGCAGCCGGCCGGCCGCCCGATGGGCCATGTGGTGCTGCGCCGCGGCCACCAGGCGTTGTTGCCGGCCGGCTGCGCGTACCGCTTTAGCGCATCGACCACCGGCGTGGCGCTTCTGCAGACCATGCTCGGCGAACTGTCGGTAGAGAAGTGGGCCGACATCTGCGTGCACTGATGCGCGTCCCGCTCGCGTAGTCAGATCACCTACCCGCATCGCTCATTCGTCCATCTTCAGGAGACAACCCATGGCGACTCTCGAAACCTTCGACCACCCGGCCGGCTTTGCCGCCGACACCGTGCGCGCGAGCGAGCCCGATGCCGTGACCGGCTATCGCCGCTTCACGCTCGGCGCGTTCGAATTCCTGCGCGACGAGTACTTCGTCAAGATCAACTGGCCGGCCAAAGGTCGGACCCGCACTCACGCGGTCCCCGCCGACGCGTTCCTGCGCGCGATGATGCGCGACGTCGCCTGGGGCTTTTTCTACGGCTGGGTCAATTTCGATCATGTGTTCGGCACGTGCAATCATTACGGCAAGGTCGACGTATATGCGGGCTCGTTCAACGGCATCATGAAAGAAGCGGGCGTCGACTACATGGAGGCCTTCGAAACGCCGACCATCATGGCGACCTTCAAGGCGATGCTGCACGACTGGACCAACGAGGGCTTCGACCCGTTCGCGGCGCCGGAAGAAACCGGCAGCGCATTCGGCCGCAAGCATGGCGAGAACGGCGCGGCGATCGAACGCACACGCGTCGCGACGCGCCGCATGCCGGGCCTCGCAGGCGACTCGCCGCTGCGCGAGCATCTGCCGGTGAACCGGGCGTTTGCCGATGTCGAGCAGGACGAGCCGCAAGTGCACGTCGAGCCCGGCTTCGAAGGCGAGCTGCACGCGTTCAACCTGTTCAAGTATCTGTCGCGCTCCGATGTGACGTGGAATCCTTCGGTCACGTCCGTATGCGCTCAGAGCCTGTTCTGCCCGACCACCGAGGAATACATTCTGCCGGTCTTTCATGGCAACGACCGCGTCGAGTGGTTCCTGCAACTGTCGGACGAAATCGTCTGGGACATTGGCGACAAGAACACCGGCGCGCCGCGCGCCCGCATCACGATGCGCGCGGGCGACATCTGCGCGATGCCGGCCGACATCCGCCATCAGGGCTATTCCACCAAGCGCTCGATGCTGCTGGTGTGGGAAAACGCCACGCCCAACCTGCCCAAGCGCTACGAAAGCGGTGAACTGAAACCGTATCCGGTCGACTTCTGAGCGGCCCACTTCGAACCGCCGCGCCCGCATCCACCGAGGACCCTTCATGCAAACCCAACTGTTCATCGACGGCCGCTTCACCGACGCCGTCGAAGGCGGCACGATCGACGTGCTCAACCCGCACGACGGCTCGCTGATCGCGAAGATCGCCGCCGCCACGGCCGCCGACGTCGACCTCGCCGTCGCCGCTGCCGCCCGCGCGTTCCCGAGATGGGCCGCAATGCCCGCCGCCGAACGCGGCCTGCTGCTGCTGCGCCTCGCCGACGCCATCGAAGCGAATGCCGAGGAACTCGCGCAGCTCGAGTCGCTCGACACGGGCCACCCGATCCGCGATTCGCGCATGCTCGACGTGCCGCGTACGGCCGCCTGCTTCCGCTACTTCGGCGGCATGGCCGACAAACTGCAAGGCTCGGTGATTCCCGTCGAGACCGGCTTTCTGAACTACGTGCAGCGTGCGCCGATCGGCGTGGTCGGGCAGATCGTGCCGTGGAACTTTCCGCTGATGTTCACGAGCTGGAAGATGGGCCCGGCGCTCGCGGCAGGCAACACCGTCGTGCTCAAGCCTTCCGAGATCACGCCGCTGTCGACGCTGCGCATCGTCGAACTGATGGCCGAGGTCGGCTTTCCGGCGGGCGTGGTCAATATCGTCCCAGGCTACGGACATACGGCCGGGCAGCGACTCGCCGAGCACGAAGGCGTCGGCAAGATCGCGTTCACCGGTTCCACGGCGACCGGGCGGCGCATCGTCGAGGCGTCGCAAGGCAACCTCAAGCGTGTGCAACTGGAGCTGGGCGGCAAGGGCGCCAACATCGTGTTCGACGACGCGGATCTCGACGCGGCCATCAACGGCGCTGCCTGGGCGATTTTCCACAACCAGGGCCAGGCGTGCATTGCCGGCTCGCGCCTGATCCTGCACGAGCGCATCGCCGATGCGTTTCTCGAACGATTCGTGTCGCTCGCTGGGTCCATCCGGGTCGGCAATCCGCTCGATCCACACACCGAAATGGGGCCGCTCACTTCGCAGCAGCATCAGGAGCGCGTGCTGGCTTTCGTCGACGTGGCGCGCGGCCAAGGCGGCCGCGTGCTGACCGGCGGCACGGCACCGCAAGACGCATCGCTCGCGAATGGCTACTACGTGCGGCCCACGGTGATCGAAGCCGCGAGCCCGAACGACCGCGTCGCGCAGGAGGAAGTGTTCGGCCCGTTCGTGACCGTGCTGCGCTTCAAGACCGACGACGAAGCGCTGGCGATCGCCAACGGCACCGCGTACGGACTCGGCAGCGGACTGTGGACGCGCGACCTGTCGCGCGCGCACCGTGTCGCCGGGCAGATCGACGCGGGCATGTGCTGGATCAATTGCTACAAGCGCGTCAATCCGGGCAGCCCGTTCGGCGGCGTGGGGCAGTCCGGCTATGGGCGCGAGATGGGCTTCGAGGCGATGCACGACTACACCGAAGCGCGCTCTGTCTGGGTCAACGTGGACGGCAACGTGCCGCCTCACTTCAAACGCTAAGGGCCGCCATGGAGCACTTCGTCTATCAGGGGACGCCGTCGCGCGTGGTATTCGCGTGGGGCGCGCTGGCGACGCTGCCCGCGGAAGTCGAGCGGCTCGGGGCCCGGCGCGCGCTGATTCTCGCCACGCCCGAGCAACGGCCATTGGCCGACGAGGTGATGCGCGTGCTCGGCGCGCGCGCGGCGGGCGTGCATGCGCAGGCCGTGATGCACGTACCCGTGGAAGTGGCGCGCGCCGCGCGCGACGCCGCCTCCGCACTCGAGGCCGACTGCTGCGTGGCCGTGGGCGGCGGGTCCACCGTGGGACTCGGCAAGGCGATCGCGCTCGAGTCGTCGCTGCCGATCGTCGCGGTGCCCACCACCTACGCGGGCTCCGAGATGACGCCGATCTACGGCTTGACCGAAGGCCGTCTGAAGCGCACCGGGCGCGATCCGCGCGTGCTGCCGCGTACCGTGATCTACGATCCTTCGCTGACGCTTTCGCTGCCGGCGGCCATTTCCGCGGCCTCGGGCGTGAACGCGATGGCCCACGCGATGGAAGCGCTCTACGCCGAGGACGCCAACCCGGTCATCAGTCTGATGGCCGAGGAATCCATCCGTGCGCTCGGCGAAGCGCTGCCGGTCATCGTGCGCGCACCGGACGACGCGCCGATGCGCAGCCGCGCGCTCTACGGCGCATGGCTCGCCGGCACGTGTCTCGGCGCGGTGGGCATGGCGCTGCACCACAAGCTCTGTCACACGCTGGGCGGCACCTTCAATTTGCCGCACGCGCAAACTCACGCCGCGATGCTGCCACACACCGCGCACTACAACCACGCGGCCGCGCCCGAGGCGCTCGGGCGCGTGGCGCGCGCCCTCGGCGGCAACGAGGCGGCCGACGCCGGCCCGCTGTTGTTCGAATTGAATCGCGCGCTCGGCATTCCGGCCGCGCTCGCGCAACTCGGCATGCCCGAACAGGGACTCGACGAAGCAGCGGAGCTCGCGTGTCGGAATCCGTACGCGAATCCGCGTGCCGTCGAGCGCGATGCGATCCGCGCCTTGTTGCAGCGCGCGTGGCAAGGATCGGCGCCCGCCTGAGCGCCGTCGCGAATCATAGTGGAGGAAGACATGTCGACCAACGACAAAGACGCCGAACGAGCCTTGACCGAGCAGGTGGTGGCGAGCTTCGCCGCGACACCCGACGAACGGCTGCGCACGCTGATGCAAAGCCTCGTGCGGCACCTGCACGCGTTCGTGAGCGAAGTCGAGCCGAGCGAGACGGAATGGATGGCGGCGATCCGCTTTCTGACCGACACCGGCAAGATGTGCGACGACCTCGTGCGCCAGGAGTTCATCCTGCTGTCCGACACGCTGGGCGTCTCGATGCTCGTCGATGCGATCAATCACCGTTACGCGACGGGTGCGACCGACACGACCGTATTCGGCCCGTTCTACATTCGCGGGATGCCCGAGCGGGCCTATGGCGAGAACATCGCGTTCAGCCCCGGCACGCCCGCGCTCGTCCACGGCCGCGTGCTGTCCACGGACGGCACGCCGATCGAAGGCGCGGTGCTCGACGTGTGGCAGACCGCCGAAAACGGCATGTACTCCGGACAGGACACCGCGCAGCCGCACGGCAACCTGCGCGGCCGTTTCCGTAGCGACGCCGAAGGCCGCTACGCGATTTCCACCATCGTGCCGGTGAGCTATCCGATTCCGACCGACGGCCCAGTGGGCCGGATGCTCGACGCGACCGGACGGCACCCGTGGCGCCCCGCGCATCTGCACTTCATGATCGACGCGCCCCGGCACCGCAAGCTCGTCACGCATCTGTTCGACGAGGCCGATCCGTATCTGCAGTCTGACGCGGTGTTCGGCGTGAAGCCCTCGCTGATGGTCGCCTATCGCGAATGCGGGGCGGACCATGAGCTCGCGCGCAGATTCGGGTTCGACGGGCCGTTTCGCGAGGCGCGCTACGACTTCGTCCTCGACCTCGACCGGAGCTGAAGACGATGGCACGTTACTTCGCCGTTTTCGCCACCGATAAACCCGGCATGCGTGAAGTGCGCGAGCGGGTCCGTCCGATCCATCGCAACTGGCTGCGCAGCGCCGCGCATTGCGGCGTGTTCGTGCGGCTCGGCGGTCCGACGCTCGCGCCGCAATGCGATGCGATGAACGGGACTTTGCTGGTCGTCGAGGCCGAAGGCATCGACGAGGTGATGGACTTCGTCAGCCGCGATCCGTACATGCAGGCGGGTTTGTTCGACCGGGTCGAGGTCCGCCCGTGGGACTGGAGCCTGGGCAATCCCGAGCGGAGAGTCTGAGCGATGAGCGCGATGCAGCTGTGCCGTCTTGCCGATGTGCCGGACGGTGGCGCACGAGTCGTCGACGCAGCGCACGCCGACGCGCCCATCATCGTCGTGCGGCGGGGCGCGCGGGTGTGGGCTTACGCGAACCGCTGCCCGCATTTTTCGGTGCCGCTCGACTTCGAGCCGGGGCTCGTCTCCTGCTATCGCGCGCAGGTGCTGATGTGCGCGCATCACAGCGCGTTGTTTCGCTTCGAGGACGGACATTGCATCGAAGGGCCGTGCGCGGGCGCGAATCTGGATGCGCTGAAGGTCGAGGTCGATGTGGATGCCTGGGTCGTCCTCATTCGCTAGGCGCTCGACGCACTGCAACGCCGTCGCGATTGCCGGTGCCCGATTCATACCGGCTTGATATGCTGTCGTTCGCACTATGCGGCGTTTTTCTCGTGCCGCGTGCTGCCGAGGGCCCGCTCATCGAGCCGGTTGGAATCGAGGATCGCCGCATGACTATGCAAGAACTGCTGGAGCGCGCGGGCGTCGCGCGGGAAAAGGCCTATGCGCCGTATTCGCACTTCAAGGTCGGCGCCGCGCTGCTGACGCGCGACGGCCGTGTATTCGACGGCTGCAACGTGGAGAATGCCGCGTATGGCTTGTGCAATTGCGCGGAACGCACCGCATTTTTCAGCGCCATCGCCGCGGGGTATCGGCGCGACCAGTTCGCGGCGCTCGCCGTGATCGGCGATACGGACCACCCTATAGCGCCATGCGGCGCGTGCCGGCAGGTGATCCTCGAACTCGGCGGCCCGAACTTACCGATCCGCCTTGGCAATCTGCGCGGCGCGACCCGCGACACCACCGCGCGCGAACAATTGCCGGACGCGTTCTACCTGTGACGACGAGCAAGCACAAGGTCATCTACGATACCGACCCCGGCGTCGACGATGCGATGGCGCTGGTCTTTCAGGCGCTGCATCCGGACATCGCGCTGCTCGGTCTGACGAGCGTGTTCGGCAACGCGACGATCGAAACCACGACCCGCAACGCGCGCTATCTGGCCGGGCGTTTCGCGCCTGGCGTGCCGGTCGCGCGGGGCGCGGCGGCGCCGCTCGAACGCGCCGCGCCTGAACCCCTCGCGCGGATTCATGGCGACAACGGCCTGGGCAACATCGCGCTCGCTATGGTTGAAGAAGCGGTTGAAAAAGCGGTTGAACAAGGGGTTAAACAAGCGGTTGATCAAGCGGTAGACCAAGCGGTAGACCAGGCGCCGCTCGACGCGCGCCCTGCACACCGGTTCATCATCGACACCGTGCGCGCGCATCCCGGCGCAGTCACGCTGCTCGCCGTCGGTCCGCTCACCAACCTCGCGTTGGCGCTCGCGGACGATCCCGGAATCGCAGCGCTCGTCAAACAGGTGGTGATCATGGGCGGGGCGTTCGGCACGGGCGGCGTGCTCGGCAACGTGACGCCCGCGGCGGAAGCCAACATGCTGGGCGACCCGGATGCGGCCGATTTCGTGCTCGGCGCGGCGTGGCCGGTGACGATCGTCGGTCTCGACGTCACGCAGCTTACCATCATGAGCCGCCGCTATCTGGCGTCGCTGCGCGAGCGCGGCGGCGCGGCGGGCCAGTTCGTGTGGGACGTGTCGCGGCACTACGAGGCGTTTCATCAGGAAAGCGCGCAACTGCAGGGCATTTATGCGCATGACGCCTCGGCGGTCGCGTACCTGCTGGCGCCCCATCTTTATACGACGCGCAGCGGTCCCGTGCGTGTGTTGACCGAAGGCATCGCCGTAGGCCAGACCATTCAGAAGCCTTCGACGCTACCCGTGCCGGCGCCCGACTGGGATCATCGCCCCGACTGCAACGTGTGTGTCGGCGTCGACGTGCAAGGCGTGCTGGCGCTGTACGAACGCACGCTGTGCGGCACGCTCGGCCGAAATTGACGAGAGCGATTCGATGGGCGCGGTGCGGGCGCGCAGATGAACCCCGCAGCGAGGGCGCCAGGCATTGCCGCCTGACGCGATTGCACCGGCCGCCGCGCTCGTGGCGGTCCAGCTTCCATTCCAGCCGACCCCAACCCCGACACTGCGTCGCAGCACATCCCGTTGCGGTGCGCGCGCGCCATGCCGGCCCGCATTCTTTGCTACATTGCTGCACAGGTACCGCGTACGCGACTGCGTATCTGGTCGCTGTCGCGCGCGGCGCGCGTGACGAAAATTTCTCAAGAGGCCAAAGATGCGAATTCTGGTGGTGGGTGCGGGTGCGGTCGGTGGTTACTTCGGCGGACGTCTTGCGGCAGCGGGCCAGGACGTGACCTTCCTCGTGCGCGCGGGCCGTGCCGAAAAGCTCCAGCGCGAGGGGCTCGTCATCAGGAGCCCGCGCGGCGACCTTGCGTTGCGCGACGTGAAGACGATTCTCGCCGGTGTGAACGCGGAGCCGTTCGATCTGGTGCTGCTCAGCTGCAAAGCCTACAGTCTCGACGACGCCATCGACTCGTTCGCACCGCTAGTCGGCGAATCGACACTGATCCTGCCGGTGCTCAACGGCATGCGCCACATCGACGCGCTCACCGCGAAGTTCGGGGCGTCGCGCGTGTTGGGCGGCCAATGCGTGATCGCCGCGACGCTCGATGCCGAGCAGCACATCGTGCACCTCAACGAGATGCAGGCCATGACGTTCGGCGAGCTGGCGGGTGGCACGTCCGAGCGTGTGCAGGCCGTTGCGGACGCGATGGCCGGCGCGAACTTCGAGGTCTCGGTCAGCGACAACATTTTGCTGCGCATGTGGGAGAAATGGGTCTTCCTGGCCACATTGGCAGCGAGCACCTGCTTGATGCGCGGTTCGGTCGGCGATATTCTGGCTGCGCCCGACGGCAAACGCGTGATCGAGAATCTGCTCGGCGAATGCCGCGCGGTGGCCGAACGCAACGGCTTCGCGATGGAGCCGGACTTCGACGCACGCGCCACGCAGACGCTGTTCACGCCCGCGCCGCTCACCGCGTCGATGCTGCGCGACGTGGAGAATCACGCGCATACGGAGGCGGATCACATTCTCGGCGATCTGATCTCGCGCGGCGGCGACGCACAAAACGGCGAGCACGGTTTGTCGCTGCTGCGCATCGCCCATACTCACCTGAAGACATATGAAGCACGCCAGGCCCGCACGTCCTGAGTGAGCGATTGCCGAAGCCGGTGCGGGATCGAAGTGGATGGAGCAGGACCACCATCGCAGTTCAACGATCGGAGGTGAACCATGCCGACGCCAACCGGCTCCGTACCCGCGCTCAGTGCCGCTTCGGCGACGATCTTCTCGATCGGCATCGTCTTTCTCGGCTACTGGGGCTTGTATGAGCCGACGCATTGGCGCGTGGCCGACATCGTCGTATTCGTGGCCGCGCTGATCGGCTTTGCGTGCCTCGGGCTCGTGCCGTGGATGGCGACGAGCCCCGTCGTGCCGGAAACCAGCGATGCGCGGATTCGCATTGCACGGCATCTGTTTCTCACAGGCGTGATGGCGATCTGGTTCGCGGTGGCGATTTCGGTGATTTTCTAGGCCGACGTTTGCGCCCGGCCCGTTCGTACGGCCAGCAGGTCGACGTGCAGGATTCCTGACGTCGCGTAAGCCAGAACGCCGCTCGCTTTCGCCGTGCTTGCGCGCGTCGGTCATGAGACGCTCGTTTTCACCGATCTGCGCTGCGCCTGCGTCGGGCAGCGGCACGCTTACGTGCAGCGCCGGTGTTTCCAGAAAGCGATTTCCCGCCTCTCCAAAGCAGTCACAGGAATGGACATTCATATCGCGGTTCAAGGGCAGCACGACCTGTCCGGACAGATCTATCGGCAACTGCGCGCGGGGATTCTCGAAGGACGGCTCGCCGGCGGCACGCGCTTGCCGTCCACGCGTGATCTCGCCACGCAACTGGGCGTGTCGCGCAAGACCACGCTCGATGTGTTCGAGCGCCTGCTCTCCGAAGGCTATCTGAGCGCGCGCGCCGGTTCGGGCACCTTCGTCGCCGAGGGTCTGCAACGCCTGCCGATCGAGCGCTCCGCGCATGCGCGGGCCGCCGGCTGGTCGGGTGAACGGAGCAAGGCCAGGCCGGCGGCCCGCGCGCTGCCGCTATGGGAGCAGATGCCCGCGCGCATGCCGCTGCCGCGCCCTTCTGTGCCTGCGCCGTACGATTTCGTCGGCGGCGCGACCGACAAGGCGCTGTTCCCGTTCGATGCCTGGCGTCGTTGCGTGAATCACGCGCTGCGTGCGCAGGCGCGCGGACCGGGCATGTATCGCGACGCGGCCGGCGAGCAGGAACTGCGCCTCGCGATCTCCCGCTACCTCGCGTTCAACCGGGCGGTATCCAGCAACTGGGAAGACGTGATCGTGACGCAAGGCGCGCAGCACGCCCTCGATCTGATGGCGCGCATCACGTTGCGGCGAGGCGAAGTCGCCGCGCTCGAAGACCCCGGCTATCCGCCCGCACATGCATGCTTCACCGCCACCGGTGCGCAGGTCGTGCCGGTGCCCGTGGACAGCGAAGGGCTGATCGTCGGCAAGCTGCCGGACAAGGCGCGACTCGTGTATGTGACGCCTTCGCATCAGTTTCCGCTGGGCATGCCGATGAGCCTCGAACGCCGGGTCGAACTGCTCGAATGGGCGCAAAAGCGCGGCGCGGTGATCATCGAAGACGACTACGACTGCGAATACCGCTTCGAAGGCCGGCCGATGGAACCGCTCAAGAGCCTCGATCGCGCGGGACTCGTCGCCTACGTGGGCACTTTTTCGAAAACGATCTTCCCCGAACTGCGGGTCGGCTACGTGGTGCCGCCCGCGTCGCTCTACGGGCCGCTCTTCAAGGCGCGTCAGATTGCCGACTGGCACGGCTGCACGCTCACGCAAACCGCGCTCGCGTCGTTCATGCTCAACGGCGACTTCGCCAGGCATCTGCGGCGCGTGCATAAGGTGTACGCCGCGCGTCGCGCGATGCTGCTCGAGCATTTGCAGGGCGATCTCGCGCGCTGGTTGGAGCCGATCGTGCCGACCGCGGGCATCCATATGGCCGCACGTCTGCGCGCGCCGTTGGCCGAACAGGCGGTGATAGAAGCGGCGCGCGAGGCGTCGATTGGGCTGTATGGACTCGCGCCGTTTCATCGGCGTGTGCAGCCGCAGCCCGGGCTGATGTTCGGGTACGGCAGCATCGCGGTCGAACACATCGACGCCGCGCTCACGAAGCTAGCGGGCATTCTGCCGCGCGTGGGGCGCTGACGGCTCGCGTCGGCCGGTCGAAATCGGGCGCGCCCGCCGTGTTTTGCGCTGCTCGAGCATGAACGGCGCCGCGCCGACCAACCCGCTCGTGATGCGCCTCACGCGCGCGCCGCCCCTGTGGCGCGAGATATCGCGATGCGTTGGCACGCGCAAAATGCCTGTATTCAGGTGTGGAAATGAACTGTAACGTGCGTTACGCGCCGCTGTTGCCCACCTCGTCCACACACGTTTACCCGCTAAAACAAGCATCAAAATGTGTTGCGGAGTCTGCGCCGCGCAACAAACCTTGAGCCTGATACACAAAAGAGTCGCGCAAATCGCATTGGCGCTTGTAGAATCCGGCGTTGAAGCGTGCACATGGCGTGTGCGCTTCGAGCAATTCACTGACCACAACAGGTAGGAGAAACATGCCGACTTCCGCAAAAAAGGTGGCCAAGAAGGCTGCTGCCCCGGTACCGAGCAAAAAGGTTGCTGCAAAGAAAGCCCCTGCGAAGAAAGCCGTCGCAGCCAAGAAGGTCGCCGTGAAGGCGTCCAGCGCACCGTCGCCGATCAAGGACACCTTCACGAAGGCCTCGTTGGCTACTCACGTCGCTGAACGCGCCGCTGTTGAACCGAAGACCGCCAAGGCCGTGCTGGCCGCGCTCGAAGACACGATCCTCGGCGCCGTGCACAAGAAGGGCGCTGGCGAATTCACGCTGTCGGGCCTGCTGAAAATCGTCGTGCAAGCTGTGCCGGCGAAAAAGCGCCGCTTCGGCAAGGACCCGTTCTCGGGTGAAGAGCGTTGGTTCCCGGCCAAGCCGGCTAGCGTGCGCATCAAGGCGCGCGCGCTGAAGAAGCTCAAAGACGCTGCAGGCGGCTGATCGCACATCACGCGTCGCCATGGTGCGCTTGGCGCAGCGAAACGCAGCGTTTGACCATGGTTGACGTTTGAGTAGATCGGCAGTGCAAGTTGTCAAATCCCTGTGGGTGCGAATCCACGGGGATTTTTTTCGTGCGCTCGCGGCCGGCGAAGCCTGCGCGCGTGCATCGCGGTGCTCCCCATGCACCGTACTAGCGCATCGTAGAACGCCGCAGTACGATGGCAACGTAGCGAGGTCGTCCGGAAGACGCTGTTAGCGGGCAGGCAACCTGTTTCGCGTGCCAGAAACCCAATGGCATAGCGTTTGCTTTGTTGAGGTCGAACACCGAATGCGCAGCGCATTCGCCTTCCATACGACAACAAGAGTGGGGCGTGACATGCGATGCTATGACGAGATGCGTCATCAAGACGATGCCGTGCGGCCTCACTACGCGCGTTTCGAGCGATGGTTGGTCACGCAGGGCAACGAGGCGATCGCTCGCAAGCGAGCGGAAGCCGACTTGCTGTTTCGCCGGGTCGGCATCACGTTCGCGGTGAACGGCGATCTGTCGGGCACCGAGCGGCTAATTCCTTTCGACCTGATCCCGCGCATCATTGCGCGCGGCGAATGGCAGACGCTGGAAGCCGGCTTGCGCCAGCGGGTGCAGGCGCTCAATCTGTTCATCCACGACGTCTATCACGATCGCAACATCGTTCGCGCGGGCATCGTGCCGGCCGAGCAGGTCTATACCAATGCGCAGTATCGGCCGGAGATGCAGGGCGTGAATGTGCCGCTCGGTGTTTACGCGCATATTGCCGGTGTCGACGTGGTGCGCGCCGGCGACGAGGGCGACTTCTACGTGCTCGAAGACAATCTGCGCGTGCCCTCGGGTGTCTCCTATATGCTGGAAAACCGCAAGATGATGATGCGGCTTTTCCCCGAACTGTTCGTGCAAAATCGCATCGCACCGGTCGCGCACTATCCCGACCTGCTGCTCGATACGTTGCGCTCGGTCGCACCCGAAGGCGTCGACGATCCGGTGGTGGTGGTACTCACACCGGGCATGTACAACTCCGCGTATTTCGAGCACACGTTCCTCGCGCAGCAAATGGGCGTGGAACTGGTGGAAGGCAAAGACCTGTTCGTCGACGACAACTACGTGTTCATGCGCACCACGCAAGGGCCCAAACGCGTGGACGTGATCTACCGCCGTGTCGATGACGACTTTCTCGATCCGCTGGCATTTCGCAACGACTCGGCGCTGGGCGTGCCGGGGCTGCTCACTGCCTATCGCGCCGGACGCGTCGCGCTCGCGAACGCGATGGGCACCGGCATCGCGGACGACAAATCGATCTACCCGTACGTGCCGGAAATGATCCGGTTCTACCTCGGCGAAAAGCCGATCCTCAACAACGTCCCCACGTTCCAGTGCCGCAAGCCCGATGACCTGGCCTACACGCTCGCGCATCTGTCGGAGCTGGTCGTCAAGGAAGTGCATGGCGCCGGCGGCTACGGGATGCTGGTGGGGCCGGCGTCGACGCAGGCCGAAATCGAGGCGTTCCGCGAACGTCTGATCGCGCGGCCGGGCGGCTACATTGCGCAGCCCACGCTGGCGCTGTCCGCGTGTCCGACCTTCGTCGAAGCGGGCATCGCGCCGCGCCATATCGATCTGCGTCCGTTCGTGCTGTCCGGCAAGACCGTCACGATGGTGGCCGGCGGGCTCACGCGCGTCGCGTTGCAGGAGGGGTCGCTGGTCGTCAACTCGTCGCAGGGGGGCGGGACCAAAGATACCTGGATGGTCGACTGACGCAGTTGTCGGTGCGCTTGCCTGGGCCGCTCATCGCGCGCTCGGGCCAGCGTTCGCAACCCGGCGCGCCGCGGCGGCATGCAACCCGCCGCCGGCGCCCACGGATAACCGGCGCGGGCCTGTTGCTTCGACGCAAGCCCGGCCTCATCAGATACGGAACGCCGTCATGCTAAGCCGCACCGCCGATCACCTTTTCTGGATGGCCCGCTACATGGAGCGCGCGGAGAACACCGCCCGCATGCTCGACATCAACCTGAAGGCGCTGCTGTTGCCGCAGACGCCCGAACACGAGGCGCGCGCGCAGCGTTCGGTGCTGCGCATCTCCGAACTCGAAGCCGCGTTCGCGCAGCGCTACGACGAGCCGACTCGCGAATACGTGCTCGATTTCATGGTGGCCGACGCCAACAATCCGTCGAGCATCCATTCGTGTTTGCAGGCGGCCCGCGAAAACGCCCGCGCCGTGCGCGGCACGTTGACCACCGAATGGTGGGAGACGATCAACGACACGTGGCTCGAATTCAACGAGCGCATTGCGTCGGGGCAGGCCGCGAACAATCCGGGCGCGCTGTTCGAATGGGTGAAGTTCCGCTCGCATCTGTCGCGCGGCGTGACGATCGGTACCGCGCTGCAGGACGACGCGTTCTTTTTCACGCAACTCGGCACCTACCTCGAACGCGCCGACAATACCGCGCGAATTCTCGACGTGCGCTTCGCGGATGTCGAACCGAATTCACGCGATGCCGCGCGCCAGCTCGAAGACTTCTATTACTGGACCTCGATTCTGAGTTCGGTATCGGCGCTGGAGATCTACCGCAAGGTGTATCGCGATGTCATCACGCCGGCGCGCGTGGTCGAACTGATGATCCTCAACCAGCAGATGCCGCGCTCGCTGCTCGCGTCGCTCGAAGGCGTGTGCGCGAATCTGGCGATGCTGCGCACCGCGGGTTCGACCCAGTGCGAACGCTTTGCCGGCAAGCTGCGCGCGGAGCTGCTGTATTCCGACATCCGGCAGATTCTGGAAGCCGGATTGCACGGCTATCTGACCCAGTTCCTGGCTCGCGTGTTCGAGCTGGGCAACCTGGTCGCGCGGACCTATCTGATGCTGCCAGTCGCCTGACGGAGTTTCTATGTACCTGACGATCCGCCACGACACGTCGTATCGCTATGAAGCGACGGTCCATTATTCAATCCAGCAATTGCGTCTGACGCCCGCGAGCGGCGCGTCGCAGGTGGTGCGGCGCTGGAGCATCGACGCGCCCGGCAAGCTCGACGCGACCGTCGACGCTTACGGCAACATCCTGCACACGCTGGTCATCAACAAGCCGCATAAAGAGATCCATCTGCATGTGTCCGGCGAGGTGAGCCCGATCCCGCTCGTCGACGGCTTGCTGCGCGACCCACCCGGGCCGATCCCGCTCGAGCATTTCACCTGCGCGACGCCGTTGACCGAGGCCGACGCGGGAATCCGCGAGTTGGCGGAATCGGTGCCGAGCCTGGCGAGCCCGGCCAGTCTGATCGCGCTGTCCGAGCGCATCGTGCAGCGCGTTGGTTACCATCCGGGCGTGACCCAGGTCACCAGCACGGCCGCGCAGGCCCTCGCGCTCGGCAACGGCGTGTGCCAGGACCATGCGCATCTGATGCTGGCTTGCTGCCGCGCACGAGGCATTCCGGCGCGCTATGTGAGCGGCTATATCGAACCCGGCGACGTGCCACACGGCGCGAGCCATGCGTGGGTCGACGTGTGGCTCGATGGCAGAGGCTGGATTTCGATCGACGTCACGCATGCCGCGTTTGCCAGCGAAATCTACTGCCGGCTGGCCGTCGCGCGCGATTATGAAGCCGCCGCGCCGGTGCGGGGACGGCGTATCGGCGGGCTCGAAGAGGAACTGAAAGTCTCCGTGACGGTGAACGCGCAAGTGCCTCAGTAGAGAGCCGGTTGCCCGTGCGGGACGGCTCGCTCGCGACGTGTCCGCCGCGCACGTCGCTTTCCTGAGCCGTACAGGTTGACAACACATTGTCGGGTCTCATCGCCGGTGGCTTCATGGATGAAGCGCGCGAGTTCGAGCAACGACATGTGTTCAGCGCATTGTCATTACGCGCCGTTTTTGCGATCTCACTATCTGGTCAACAGCGACCCGGTAGCAGCGCGGCCAATGCACGCTTGCCAAACAGCATCGTTGTGCTATAAAAAATTGTTGGCTAATGCGTGTCTATCGGTGGCCCTGCCGAACAAACGGGCGCGTGCACTGGAGCGAGCGCGACAATCCATGAGTCTTCTGGAGCTCAGAGACGTTTCCAAACACTTCGGGGCCATTCACGCCCTGAACGACGTCACGCTAAGCCTCGAGCCAGGCCAGGTGGTTGGACTGATGGGCGACAACGGCGCCGGCAAATCGACTCTCGTGAAGGTGATTGCCGGTAACTTTCCGCCGTCGCACGGCGAGATCCTCATCGACGGCAAACAGGTGCACTTCAACAAGCCGGTCGACGCGCGGGCGCGAGGTATCGAAGTCGTCTATCAGGACCTCGCGCTTTGCGACAATCTGACAGCGGCGGCCAACGTGTTTCTCGGCCGCGAGCCGCGACTCGGTTTCTGGCCGATCCGCATTCTCGATCACGCGACCATGTACCGGCGCGCCGGTGAGCTCTTCAAAGAACTCAAATCCGAAACCCGCCCTCTCGATCTCGTCCGGCAGATGTCAGGAGGGCAGCGACAGGCTGTGGCGATTGCCCGCACACGCCTGTCCGAGGCGCGTCTCGTCATCATGGACGAGCCCACCGCGGCGATCAGCGTCCGGCAGGTCGCGGAGGTGCTCACGCTCATCAAACGCCTGTCCGAACACGGCATCGCGGTCATTCTGGTCAGCCACCGCATGCCCGATGTGTTCACGGTCGCCGACCGTGTCGTGGTCATGCGGCGGGGGCACAAGGTCGCGGACAAGAAAACCGAGGCGTCCTCCCCGGAAGAAGTGACCGCACTCATCACCGGAGCTATCGCAACCGCCTGAGCCTGAATCGCACCGGAGTCCGAAATTGAACGATCCGCAGGAAAGGCCCACGCCAATGTCCGCATTGCTGGACAATCCGCAAGCCGCGACGACCCATACCCGCTGGACCGGGCTTCTTGCAAGCCAGGTGTTCTGGGTGGTGGCCGCTACGATCGTTGCCTGCATCCTGCTTTCATTCGTCACCGCCAGCTTCGCGACCCAGCAGAATCTGTTCAACGTGACGCGCAACTTTGCCTTCGTCGGCATCGTAGCGCTCGGCATGATGGCTGTGATCGTCACCGGTGGCATCGACATTTCGGTTGGTTCCACTATTGGTCTGAGCGGCATCGTGCTCTCCGTGGTCATGAATGCCGGCTACCCGATCTGGGCCGGCATCGGCATAGGGCTTCTCACCGCGGGGCTTGTCGGGCTGGTGAACGGCGTGCTCATTGCCTACCTCGACATGCAGCCCTTCGTCGTGACGCTCGGCATGCTGAGCGTGGGCCGCAGCCTCGCGCTGGTGTTCTCCGGCAGCCGGACCATTTTCGATTTCGGTCCCGACGGTAGCAAGCTGCTTGCGCTCGGCGGCGGCAAGACACTTGGCCTCGCCAACCCTGTGTGGTTCCTGATCGTCCTCGTCGTGCTGTTCTGGTTCGCTTTCGCGTGGACGCGCTGGGGGCGCTACGTCTTCGCGGTCGGTGGCAACCGTCATGCGGCGAATCTCACGGGCGTTCCGGTGCGTCGCATCGTCTGCTCGGTCTATGTACTCTCGGGCCTCATGGCGGGCGTCGCAGCCATCCTCGAAGTCGGGTGGCTCGGTGCGGTGACGACGGGCCTTGGCACCGGCGACGAATTGCGCGTGATCGCCGCGACCGTGATCGGCGGCACCAGTCTGATGGGCGGCATCGGCAGCGCCTTCGGAACCGTCGTTGGCGCTGCGCTCATCGAGGTCATCCGCAACAGCCTGATCCTGCTTGGCGTCGACTCGTTCTGGCAGGGCACGGTTGTCGGAGCCTTCATCATCGTCGCCGTGCTTTTCAACCGGCTCGGCGGGGAGCGCCAGGCAAATTGAAATGTCTTCCCGCGCACCAGCCGCGATAGCGTCGGTGCCTGGCGTGCGATCGGACAGTACGCGGAACTGCCGGACGCCAGTGCTTACAAGAAGATTGACGTTCCGCGGAAGGTGAGGCCCGTAAAAGACTGCCCTTGCGATATGACGAAAATCATGCGAGCTGACATGGCACCGCAAACCGGCGCCGAAAAGGAGGCAATAATGAAGAAAACGTTGATGTGTCTTGCGGCGGCCGGAGCGCTAGCCATGATGGCTTCTCCCGCCTTCGCAGCCGATAAGACCCTGGCGCTGGTGGTGAAGGGTCTCGATAACCCTTACTTCGACCTCATGCATCAGGGATGCGAGCGGGCGAACAAAGAACTTCATAAGGAGGGCTACACTTGCTATTACACCGGCCCTGCCACGGCCGCCGATGAAACCGCCGAAGTGCAGATCATCGACGACCTCTTGACCAAGGGTGTGGCGGCCATGGCGATTTCGCCCGCGAACGCACCGGCGGTCGCGGAAGAGTTGCGCCGCCGCAGTGTGAAGATTCCCGTCATCACCGCGGATGCCGACCTGTTGCCGAAGGATGCATCGCTGCGCAAGAGCTATGTCGGTACCGACAATTACGAACTGGGCGTCAAACTAGGCGAGCAGCTGAAGTCGCTGATGCCCAAGGGCGGCAATATCTGCCTCGTCATGGGCAATCCCGCCGCCGAAAACATCAACCAGCGTGCGCAGGGCACGCGCGACGCACTGTCCGGCAAGAAAGGACTCACGAAGCTCGGCGGCGAAAACGGCTGGAAAGAGATCGGCGCCTGTCCGCTGTACGTGAACGACGACGCGGCCAAGGCCAATCAGATGATGCAGGATACGCTGACCGCCAACGCCACCGGTCTGGATGCTTTCGTGTTCGAAGGCGGCTGGCCGCTTTTTGCTCCGCAGGCGTATTCGCAAGTCGTCGGGCCGCTCATGGACAAGATCCAGAGCGGCAAGTTCGTCGTCGTCTCGGCTGATACGCTCGGGCCGGAACTGCAAGCGCTCAAGGAACACAAGGTCAATGTCCTCGTCGGCCAGCGGCCTGAAGAAATGGGCTATCAGGCCGCGATGGTCATGCGTGATCTCGCAGAAGGAAAGACAGTCAAGCCGGTCATTCACACCGGTCTGGACACTTGCACGTGGAAGAACGCCGATACCTGCCTCAAGCACTGAATCGGCTCGATGCATTGAGAGGGCGATGCGGAGGATCGCCTTTACACGGTTTGACACATTGGACCAGCGCTCTCATGGATAATCCGTGCGCGCGCTGGACACGCTGTCGGGTGACGGCGCGACCCTGTCATCAACCCGAAGAAAACAACCATGAAGAAAATCTCTGTTGCGCTGCTCGTTTCATTATTCGTGGCAGGCACTGCATCGGCAGAAGTGCTCAGCAACGGCATCGTCATGACCCATGACAACGATGTCGCTGCACAGATCGAGCAACACGCGAGGGACGTCCAGGCACAGCCTCCCGTCGTCGAACACGATGAGCAAGCTGGCGACGCAAGCACCGTGCGCAAGCCGGCTCATCATCACCACAAGAAGCACGCCGCACACGCCAACGAAGGTCAGGCGAGCGAGTAAGCGCAGTGTGAACGCACTCGCCGTAAAGGGCAGCGGGCTAGTCGAAGCTGGCTCGTCTGCCGTATTACAATAATGCGCCACGCTCAGATAATCCGAGTCATCAACCGCCGGCTGAACGTTGTAGCAACCATTCCCGTTACGCGCCGCTCATCTTCCTGTCCTCGTTCGTGGACAGTAATTAGTAGCCCAGAATTTCGGGCCCGTTCGGCAATCGCGCGCTGGGCGTATTCCGAAAAACTGTTTTGAGACTCAAGCAGACATGCCCAGTACGGGGGTTCCCGCACTTACTAAACCGAAACAAAGTAACCGGACATGCGTCACGCCGCGTAACGGACTGCCGGATGATGAAACATGGATCGGACCAAAGCCGGAATTCTCTGCAACGAGCGCAGAACTGCTCGAACACCCTGCTTAAGATGTCCGGGCCTTTGATAGCAAGCTTGCCGATCTTGTGATGCTTGAGATAACCCCATACGAGTTCGTCCGGATTCAGGTCCGGCGAGTAAGCCGGCAGGAAGAACAGACAAAGGCGGTCATCCGATTCTGCGGCAAGCTTGCGGATCGCTTTGCAACGATGAACCGGATGACCATCGGCGATCAGGAAGACGGGAGCGTCGGCGTTAAGTATCAGTCGCCTGACGAAGTCGACGTACAGCGGGATCTTGAAGCTGCCTTCAAAGCACATGAAACGGAGTTGGCCACGCGGGCTGATCGCCGAGATCAGGTTCACTTTGAAGCGCGCGCCAGTGGTTTCGACCACCGGTTTCTGACCGATCGGTGCCCAGGTCGTGCCGCTGTGGTAGTCCGAGCGCACAGTCGATTCGTCGACGAAGAAAATCTGAGCCCCACAGCGTTTGGCATGCCTGACAATCGCCGGATATTCGTCCCGCATGTGACCGTCTGATAGACAAAGCGGATCGCTTCGGACGACAGCTTCATTGGCCGGCCCGAAATAGACCTGGCTCGTAACGCCTCAATACCTCCTTCGCGCCACGCCGCCAACCACTCGTAAATACGCGGCCTCGAGAAGCCCAGCGTGCGAATCACGTCCTCGGGCGACTCGCCAGCTTCGACTCGCTTGACCGCGCGGATCCGCATCTCTTCCAGCGTTGCATGTGAAAGCCGTCGGCCGTCGTCCTCGCGCATCACGCCTCTCCCCAAGCCCCTCTAAGCTTAGACCATGGCGTCGATTTATGTTCGCTTATTTATGCACTGCTTAGTACATCGTGATCACGCAGGGCGTGAGCGAGACCACACAGGCGGTCGCCTTCCAACCGATGACGCGCTGAATACGAATACCTCAATCGCCACAACAGTGAACGGCGACGCGGAGTCGGTATTTACGGTGCAGAAGTCCTGGCCGCGGTGTCATGCCATTACTTTTCCCGCATGCACCAGACCAAACTCCTCGCGACAGAATAGTACAAGTCTGCCTGCCATCGATTCTGACGAACGGGCGCGACAGATGTGATCGAGCAGGATCACTCGGGGATGCAACCGATGCAACCCCACAAACGGCCTATTGCCGTGCATCTGATTGAACGGCAATCAAGAATCCAAACATGACAGCAATGTAACGTTAGCGTCAGGGTGCATCACCCCTGCGCTGTACAGAATAGGTCTCTTCACTGTCGTTATGACGACGCGGTGAGACCGGAGGCTTCAGGCATCGTGTGCGAAGCCGACCATAGTTGGATTCAGGAGGTAATCGAATATGAAAGCTTTTGTCTTTGCGGCACTGCTTGCCGGCGGACTCGCCGCCCCTGCCATCTCCTTTGCACAGGATGCTGCTGCGCCATTGACGCGTGCCGAGGTGCGCGCGGATCTGGTCCGACTAGAACAGGCCGGGTACCGGCCGAGCGCCAATGATCTGCACTATCCGGCGGATATTCAGGCGGCGGAGGCACGTCTGCATGCGCCGGATGCCACAGCGCCGAGTGACACGGGCGAAGGGGGAGTGCCGGATGGTTCCTCGCAGGCGGGTGGACCGACGACAAGCGCAGGTACCCGCTCGATCTACTTCGGTCACTGACGCTCAGTGACTCGCAAGTCACGGTCGACTACTTTCTTTCGCCATATTCACGAGGGACTGCGATCGACGCGGGTCGTTCGCGGCTGCGTGGCCGAGATGATGTCCGAGCGTTGCCTTTCGCTGGCGCACGCCCCGAAGCAAGTCCCTGGGGGACACGAGGATCAAGCGCTTCACAACCGAGTTCGTCAAGCGCTGTAACCGCTTTGGTACGGCAGCCGCCCGGCTGTGGTGAGTCGACGACCTTACGTGAAGATGCACGGCAAGTAGGTCTGTCTTCACCGTGCGGCTGACCGGGCCGACAATACGGTCGATTTTCGGCTCAGCTAGCGCGATGTCGTTGCGAAGGAATTCTTCGCGAAAGCGATCAGGAGTCAAGGGCTCGCTTCCAAGTCAATCACGCTGGACGGCTATGCGGTTTCTAGCCAGTCAGTTTCTCGCACGCCTGTGCCACTTGCACCCAAACCGGTTAGTGGATGAAGGCGTATTTAGTAATCCTATTTTGCGTTGGGCACGCTCGTAATTGTTTGAAACCGTTCGGCCGTTAGTAGAAAGGTATTCAAAGGGGTAGATTGGTAGACTGCATCCAGCCTATTGACCACGCAGTGACTACGCCCGAAGAATGCGCATGCAGCATTCAATCGTCCCCATCTCCGAACCTGGAGCTTCGCATGAGTGAACCCGCCGCCAAGTCGGGAATACGGCGATCGCTGCGCTGGCGCAGCGTGATGATTCTGCTTGCCGCGCTGCTACTGTTACTGATCACGTTCCATCTGCTGCATCGCAGGCCGGCACACCGCCGACCGGCTGCGCAAGTAGTGACGGTGGCCGCTGCAAGCCAAGGTGACATGCCGGAGATCATGGCGGCACTTGGCACGGTCACGCCGGTGGCCACAGTCACCGTCCTGCCGCAGTTGAGCGGCTACCTCACCCAGGTCGGTTACCAGGAGGGCCAGGAGGTCGTAAAGGGCCAGTTCCTCGCGCAGATCGATCCGCGTCAGTACGAGATCGACAAGCAACAGGCCGAAGCGCAATTGGCAAAAGACCGGGCGAGCCTCGCCCAGGCGCAGGCCGATCTTGCGCGGTACGCCGAACTCGCCGAACGTCAGTCGATTGCAGGCCAGACGTACGAAGACGAGAAATTCACGGTGCAGCAGGATCAGGCGATGGTCAAGGCCGACCTCGCCAGCATCGCGCAGTACGAACTCGACCTGACCTACTGTCGGATTACCGCGCCGGTGTCGGGCCGGGTGGGCTTGCGGCTAGTCGACCCGGGCAACTATGTCACCGCATCGAGCACGACGGGCATTGTCGTGCTGACGCAGATGAAGCCGACCACAGTGCAGTTCACGGTGCCGCAGGACGCGCTGTCGAACGTGCTCCAGCGTTTCGGCGCCGGCACAAAGCTACCGGTGACCGTCTATTCGAGCGACAACACGAAGCAGCTCGCGGCCGGCACCCTGTACGCCATCAGCAACGAGATGGCGACCGCGACTGGCACCGTCACGTTGCGCGCGACCTTCCCGAACGATGACGAAGCACTGTTCCCGAACGAGTTCGTCAACGTGAAGCTGCTGGTGGATACGCTGCACGACGCCGTGCTCGTGCCGACGCCTGCGGTGCAAAGCGGCGCGCCGGGCGACTACGTCTATCTGGTCAACCGCGACGATACGGTATCCGTACACAAGGTCACGCTTGGGCCGAGCGATGGCAAAAACACCGTGGTCAGGTCCGGACTGTCACCAGGGCAGACCGTCGTAACCGACGGCATGGACCGGTTGAGCGACGGCGCGCGGGTCCGTGTGGCCGCTGCCGGCGAACCGGGGCATGGCACACCGGCGGCCGCCGCGCAGCACGCACATCGGCACGGGCATGCGGCAAGCGCCGCGGCGGCGTCGTGAGCAGCAGGCAAGCGAGCTGATGAATATTTCCCGTCTATTCATTCTGCGGCCGGTCGCCACGTTACTGGTGGTGATCGCGCTCGTGCTGGTGGGCATCGTCGCGATGCGCTTTCTGCCCGTGTCGTCGTTGCCCGATGTCGACTATCCGACCATCCAGGTACAAACTTTCTATCCGGGTGCGAGCCCGGACGTGATGGCCACCACCGTCACCGCGCCGCTCGAGGTCCAACTGGGGGAAATCCCCGGTTTGCAGCAGATGGTCTCGTACAGCTCCGAGGGCGCGTCGGTCATTACGTTGCAGTTCGACCTTTCGCTAAACCTTGATGTTGCCGAGCAGGACGTGCAACAGGCGATCAACGCGGCCAACAGTTTTCTGCCGAGCGGATTGCCCGCACCGCCCACATACGCCAAGGTCAACCCGGCTGACCAGCCGATTCTCACGCTTGCCGTGACGTCGAAGTCGATGCCGCTTACCCAGTTGCAGGACGTCGCGAACAATCGGCTCGGTTCGAAGATTTCGGAGGTGCCAGGCGTCGGTCTTGTCACGACGGCGGGCGGCAATGTGCCGGCGGTTCGAGTGGAGGCGGACCCGCACAAGCTTGCTGGGTATGGCCTGAATATCGACGACCTGCGTACGCTGCTAGCGAACGTGAATATCAGCCAGCCGAAGGGCAATTTCGACGGGCCGGAGCTGGATTACACGATCAATGGCAACGACCAGATCAGCGACCCGAAAGATTATCTCGACACTGTCATTGCGTATCAGAATGGCGCCCCGGTCTTCCTGCGCGATGTCGCCCATGTGTCGACTGCTCCGCAGGACGTCGAGCGCGGTGCATGGATCAACCACACGCCGGCGATCCTGCTGAACGTGCAGCGCCAGCCCGGCGCAAACGTGATCGCCACGGTTAACCAGATCAAGAAGCAGTTGCCCGCGCTCGAATCGACGCTGCCGGCCGGTATGCAGGTCAGGGTGGTCTCGGACAGCACAGGGGTGATCCGTTCGTCGGTATCCGATGCGGCAGTCGAGCTGATACTCGCCATCGCGCTGGTGGTGATGGTGATCTTCGTGTTCTTGCGCAACCTGCCCGCGACGATCATCCCCAGCATCTCGGTCCCGGTGTCGCTGATCGGCACGCTTGCGGTGATGTACGAACTGCATTACTCGATCGACAACTTGTCGCTGATGGCGCTGATCATCGCAACGGGTTTCGTCGTCGACGATTCGATCGTGATGATCGAGAACATCGTTCGCTACCTCGAAGAGGGGATGAATCCGCTGGAGGCGGCATTGGCCGGAGCCGGCGAGATCGGCTTTACGATCCTGTCGCTGACCGTATCGCTTATCGCGGTGCTGATTCCGCTGCTGTTCATGGGTGGCGTAATCGGCCGGCTGTTCAGTGAGTTCGCGGTCACGCTGGCTGTCACGATCGTCATTTCCGGGGTGGTGTCGCTGACGCTGGTGCCCATGCTGTGTGCGCGAATCCTTCGCGCGAAGGTGCAACGCCATCCGAGTGCTTTCGAGCGGATCAGCGAGGGCATCTTCAACCGCACGCTCAATCTCTATGAGCGCGGATTGCGCTGGGTGCTTCGCCATCAGACGCTCACGCTGGTCATCGCGCTAGCGGCGATGGCGCTCACGGTCGTGCTGTATGTCGCCATTCCAAAGGGTCTTTTTCCAGTGCAGGACGTGGGTGTCATCCAGGGCATCAGTGTGGCGGACAACTCGGTCTCGTACGACGCGATGGTGAACCGCCAGGCGAAGTTGGCTGGCGCGATCCTGAAGGATCCTGACGTCACATCGATTACATCGTACGTCGGCATCGACGGGATCAACCCGACGCTGAACAACGGCCGCTTCCTGATCAACCTGCGCCCGCACGACGAGCGCTCGCTGAGCGCCTTGCAGATTGCGCGCCGGCTGCAGGGCGAGGCGGCGCAAGTGCCCGGCATCCGGCTCTATCTGCAGCCGGAGCAAGATCTCACGCTCGACACGACGGTATCGCCGAACCAGTACAGCCTGGCGTTACGGGGGCCGAGCCAGCAGGCGTTCAGCCAGGTGGTGCCAGAACTGATTGCGAAGATGAAACGGATTTCATCGATCACGGACGTACAGAGCGATGAGGACAGCGAGGGTCTGAGCGTCGACATCGAGGTGAACCGGCCGTTGGCAGCGCGCTACGGCATCACGCCCGCAACGATTGACAATGCGTTGTACGACTCGCTCGGGCAGCGCATTGTGTCGACGATCTTCGAGCAGTCCGACCAGTACCGCGTGGTCCTCGTGGCCAACCGCCATTCGATCCCGAATGTCGCGTCCCTCGGCGACTTGTACCTGCCGAGCCAGACCAGCAGCGCGGGCCAGGTCCCGCTACGCGAGATTGCTAAAATCCGCCTGACGAAGTCGCCACTGTCGATCAACCATCTCGCGCAGTTCCCGGTCGTGACGATCTCGTTCAATCTGGCGAGCGGCGCGTCGCTCAGCACCGCAGTGGCCGAGATCCGCAAGGCAGAGCAGGAGGTCGCGTTGCCGCCGTCGATCACGTCATCGTTCCAGGGCGCGGCGGCAGCCTTCGAGGACTCGCTGTCGAGCGAGGTCTATCTGCTGATTGCCGCATTGGTTGCCGTCTACATTGTGCTTGGCGTGCTTTACGAGAGCTTCGTCCATCCAGTCACGATCCTTTCGACGCTGCCGTCAGCCGGCATTGGTGCGCTGCTTGCGCTGATGATTGCCGGCAGCGATCTGGATGTGATCGGGATTATCGGCATTGTGCTGCTGATCGGGATCGTGAAAAAGAATGCGATCATGATCGTCGACTTCGCACTGGCGGCCGAGCGGCAGCAGGGCAAGTCGCCGGCTGACGCGGTCTTCGAGGCGTCGTTGCTCAGGTTCCGTCCAATCCTGATGACGACGCTCGCTGCGATGCTGGGCGCATTGCCGATGCTCATAGGCACCGGCACGGGCTCGGAGCTGCGCCGGCCGCTGGGTCTTGCAATCATCGGCGGCCTCACGCTCAGCCAGATCCTGACGCTGTTCACCACGCCGGTGATCTATCTATTCTTCGACCGGATGGCTGAGCGCCTGCGCCGACGCCGTGGCCGTGACCATGGTCGCGACGATGGGCAAAACGGTGAAGCACGAAACAGCACGCACGGCGGCCGCGAGCGAAGCCCTGACGACGGCCCGGGCGGGGACGCCGCGGAGCCCGCCTCGTGAATCCCAGCGCGCTGTTTATCCGGCGGCCGGTAGGAACCACGCTGCTGGCGGTCGCGATCCTGTTGTCCGGGCTGCTGGCGTATTTCCGCTTGCCGGTTGCGCCGCTGCCGAACGTCGCATTTCCGGTGATCGTCGTGCAAGCGACGATGGCTGGTGCGAGCCCCGAGATCATGGCATCCACGGTGGCCGAACCGCTCGAACGGCGTCTAGGTGTTATCGCCGATGTCAACGAGCTGACGTCGACCAACTACGTCGGCATGTCGATGATCGTCATCCAGTTTGGGCTTGACCGCGATATCAACGGAGCAGCGCGGGATGTGCAGGCGGCGATCCAGGCGGCCCGCGCGGACTTGCCGACGACGCTGCGCGCGAACCCGACATACCGGCAATACAACCCGGCCGATGCGCCAGTGATGGTGCTCGCGCTGACCTCGGACACACTGACCAAGGCGCAGCTCTACGACTCCGCGGACTCGGTGATCCAGCAGCAACTTTCGCAGATCAAAGGCGTTGGACAGATCACTCTGGGCGGCGGCGCGTTGCCGTCGGTGCGCGTCGAGCTGCAACCCGGCAAGCTGAACAGCTACGGTATCGGCCTCGAGGACGTGCGCGCCTCGCTCGGCGCGGCGAACGCGGACAGCCCAAAAGGCCACATCGAACAGAACGGCCAGCGTTATGAGATCCTGTCGAACGACCAGATCAGCCACGCCACGCCGTATCGTGATCTCGTGATTGCGTACCGCCATGGTGCGCCGGTAATGCTGCGCGATGTCGCGGACGTACGCGATTCGAATGAGAACATCCGCAACGCCGGTCTCTACAACGGCAAGGAGGCAGTGCTTGTCATCGTCTACCCGGAGCCGGGCAGCAATGTTGTGAATACCGTCCAGCAGATCCGGGCGCGGCTGCCCGCCATTGAAGCCGCGCTGCCCAGTTCCATTCACGTCGGTGTCGCGGTCGACCATTCGCAGTCGGTCAAGGCGTCGGTCAGCGATACCGAGCGCACGCTGTTCATCGCCGTGCTGCTGGTGCTTGTCGTCGTGTTCATTTTCCTGCTGTCCCCGCGCGTGACGCTGGTCCCGGCCGTCGCGCTGCCGCTGTCGATCATCGGCACATTTGGGCCGATGTATCTGCTCGGCTACAGCATCGACAACCTGTCTCTGATGGCGCTGACCATCGGCACCGGCTTTGTTGTCGACGACGCGGTTGTCGTGACGGAAAACATCGCGCGCCATCTCGAAGCAGGTGCGTCACCGCGGGAAGCCGCGTTGCGCGGCAGCGCGGAAGTGGGCTTCACGGTGTTCTCGATGAGCCTGTCGCTCATTGCGGTTTTTTTGCCGATCCTGCTGATGCCGGGCGTCGTGGGACTGCTGTTTCACGAGTTCGCGGTCACCCTGTCGATTGCAATACTGTTTTCGCTGCTGATTTCGCTGACGATTACTCCGACGATGTGCGCGTACGTACTCTCGCGCGAGCGCGCCGGCCACGCCAAAGCGCATTGGGCTGTGTGGATCGACGGGCAGTTCGAACGCTTCAAGCAGGCTTATGCACGCTCGCTCGACGCGGTGCTCGACCGCTCGATGCTGATCGGCCTTTTGCTGATCGCGTTGCTGGTTGGCAATGTATTTCTGTTCAAACTGCTGCCCGCGACGTTCTTTCCCGAGCAGGACAACGGCATCCTGGTCGGCCAGATCATCGCGGACCAGAACGTGTCGTTCCCGGCTATGGAAAAAAAGCTCGCCCAGTTGCAATCAATCGTCGGTAAAGACCCCGCCGTCGCCTCGGTGGCGGGCTTTACCGGCGGGCGGGCGTTGAATACCGCCAATGTGTTCGTGGAACTGAAACCGCTGTCCCAGCGTCACGTTAGCGCCGCCGAAGTGGTGAACCGGCTGCGGCCAAAGCTCAGCCAGGTATCTGGCGCCCGGCTGTTCATGCAGGCACAGCAGGATCTGCGCATCGGCGGCCGTCAGTCTGCCGCCGAATATCAGTACACGCTCACGAGCGACGATCCCGAGGCACTGTACAAATGGGTGCCTCGCCTCGTCACCGAGCTGAACAAACATCGGGGCGAACTCCTGGACGTGAACTCGGACCTTCAGCAGAACGGTCTGCAGACTTACGTGAATATGAGCCGCAGCACGGCGAAGCGGTACGGCTTCGATCCAAATCAGGTCGATAACCTGCTGTATGACGCATTTGGTCAGCGCACCGTCTCAACGATTTACAACCCGCTAAACCAGTACTTCGTCGTGATGGAAGTCGCGCCGCAATACTGGCAGTACCCGCAGTCGCTCAATCAGATCTTCGCGAGCACCGCGGCCGGAAACGCGAGCGGGACAGCGCAGACGCAGTATTCGCCAAGCACCGTCCCGCAGTCGACACAGACACTTGCCACCGGCGCGACCGTCGGGGTAGCCAGCAACGCCGTCAATAGCATGGGCAGCACCGCGAATACCAGTTCACTGAATTCGGATGCAGAAGCGAACGAGGCGACCAACAGCATCGCCAACAGCAAGGGCGGCAGTTCTAGCGGCAGCGCGGACAGTACAGCCGCCGAAACGATGGTGCCGCTGCCGGCATTCGCGACGTTCAGTAACAGCCGCACGGCGACCCAGGTGAATCACCAGAGCGGGCTCGTGGCCGCGACCGTCTCGTTCAACCTGCCTCCGAACGGGTCGCTCAGCGAGGCGAGCCGCGCGATCGCCCAGGCCAGCCAGGACATCCGCATGCCCGCTTCGATTCATGGTGCGTTCGCGGGCGCCGCGCAGGCGTTCGCGCAGTCGATGAGCACGGTGCCGTTGCTGATTCTCGCCGCGTTGGGCGTGGTCTACATCGTGCTCGGCGTGCTGTATGAAAACACGATTCACCCGATTACCATTCTTTCGACGCTGCCCTCCGCAGGTATCGGCGCCACGCTGGCGCTGCTGATCTTCGGCACGCCGCTTTCCGTGATTTCCATCATCGGCATGATCCTGCTGATCGGTATCGTGAAGAAGAACGGCATCATGATGGTCGATGTCGCGATCCAGTTGCAGCGCGACCAGAAACTCGACGCACGTAGCGCGATTCACCAGGCAGCCGTAATACGGCTGCGGCCAATCATGATGACCACGGCTGCCGCCGTGCTGGGTGCAGTGCCACTTGCGATCGGCATCGGGCAGGGCGCCTCGCTGCGTCAGCCGCTCGGCGTGACGGTGATGGGCGGCCTGCTGCTCAGTCAGGTATTCACGCTTTATACAACTCCGGTGATTTACCTGTATCTTGACCGCCTGCGGGCGCGCCTCGCGCTGTGGTCGGCGAAGCTGCCATGGAACCGGCTGCCGGATACGAGGACATGAAGATGAAGCCGTTGCGCTTGTTAAAGGGGCGGCTGCGCGCCGCCCGTACCGGCTTGGCCGGGACCGCCGCCGCGCTGCTGCTCGCGGGCTGCATAGTCGGCCCCGACTATCACCGGCCACAGGTCGCCACGCCCGTGGCCTATCGCGAGCTGCCCGGCTGGACCCAGGCGGCGCCGAGCGAGGCCGCTCCACCAAGCGACTGGTGGACCGGTTTTCACGATCCGTTGCTCGACCAGCTGGAGCCGCTTGTGTCGGTCTCGAACCAGACGGTTAAACTGGATTACTACAACTATCAGGAGGCGCTCGCCGAGGTACGCGAGGCGCGCTCCGGCCTGTTCCCGACCATCGGCGTCACCAGCTCGGCCACGCGTTCGGGCAACTCAGCCGCGATCGCCAACGCAGGCGCGCTGGAAGGCGACGTCAGCTGGGCGCCCGATCTCTGGGGGCAGGTGCGGCGCACGATCGAAGAGCGCGCAGCGAACGCGCAGGCGACCGAGGCGATGCTCGCTTACGCGACGTTGTCCGAGCAAGTCACGCTGGCCATAGCGGTGATCAATCTGCGTGCAAGCGACGCGAACATCGATCTGCTGCAAAAGACGGTGAAGGCGTACGAGGGTTATCTGCGCGTTATCGGCGACCAGGACGAGGCCGGCACGATTCCGCCGTCCGATCTTATTCTCGCGCGCACGCAACTGGAGAGCACGCGCTCGAGTCTGATCGCGCTGCAGGTTTCGCGCGCCAGGTATGCGCACGCGATCGCGGTGCTGGTGGGGCGCAATCCCGAGGATCTCGACGTCGGGCGCATCAGTGCGCTGCCGGTTCTGCCGGACGTACCCGTCAGTGTCCCTTCGACGCTTCTGCAGCGGCGCCCCGACATAGCGACTGCCGAGCGGCAGATGGCTGAAGAGAATGCTGCGATCGGCGTCGCGGTGTCCGCGTATTACCCGACCGTTACCCTGTCGGGCATGGAGGGCTTGGCTGAATCGCCGCTTTCCGGTCTGCTGCACGCGGCAAACTACGTGTGGTCGCTAGGCGCCGCCGCATCGCAAACGATTTTCGACGGCGGCTTGCGCAGCGCCGATGTGGACGCCACGAAAGCCGCTTATAACGGGGCGGTCGCGAATTATCGCAACACCGTGCTCACCGCGTTTCAGAACGTCGAAGACGATTTCGCAAGCCTGCGGATTCTCGAGCAACAATCACAGGTGCTGGACGGCGCGGTGCGCGACGCGGCGCGTGGGGCCGAAATCGCGTTTAACGAATACCAGGCCGGGACCGTCGACTATACGACGGTCGCCACCGCGCAGACCGCCCAATTGAGCCTGCAGCAAACGGCGTTGAGCGTGGAGCAGGAGCGACTCGTTGCATCGGCCACGCTGCTCGGCGATCTGGGCGGGGGTTGGTCCGCGGATCAATTGCACGACCCTCGGGGCGCGCACGGGGCGAATCGGACGCAGGTGTCGCAAGCTGAGCCGTCGCTGGCGGCGCGAAAGCAATCCGCGCCGGTTGTCACGGCGGGCGCTACGTCAGGCCAATGACCTCGTGCGAGCATTCCACAGCGGACATCGCGCGCGCCCCCGTGCCTTACTCAGTACCTGTGCAATTCGGTCTCCGTAGCGCACCGGCACGCCACGCGAGGGACGCGCCTTTAGCGTGACGCGGGCGCGGGGCTGACACGGTTGGCGCGCGGCATCGCTCAAAAGTGCACGCGTTCATGGGAAGCAAGACCACCACGGTTAATCCGATGTCGGGGGGACTAACGGCGAAGCGCGGGTGCCGGCCACGAAATGGCGGAGTCGTTTTTCGGCTTCGACCACTCGGTGCATCGGAGCCTCGCTCAATTGCCGGTCGTGCAGCGCGAGCAAGCGTTCGATTGCGGGGGCGTCCTGCTCCCTGATTATCCACCTGGCACGTTTCGCGGCCAGTGCGACGGTGTTTCGGAACGCCGCTTGAGCGTGTTCGTAACATGCAAACGGCACCTGCCCAAATCCCATGCGCTGAAGGTAGTAAGCCCTATACACCGAACGGAGCAACGTGTTGATCTGATGCCGGTTGCCGCTGTCGCGTCGGCAAGCAGCCAGCGCAAGATGATGCGCGAGCGAGATGTCGCGCGCGGATTGCGCCGCCATTGGCAGCAGCAATGACTTGCTCAGCGGTTTGCGGTGGTTACCCGGGCGGGTGGGCTTTCGGTTTGCTCGTGCCATGCGCGTGTTGAAACAAGGTTCAGAGAGATCTGGGGCAGAATGCGGTCGACGCTTGAACTGGTAGGTCATCGTCGCCGGTGCCCGCGACCCGGAGTCGAAGCGGCGCGAGTCCGAATCAAGCTACCGGATAGGCATCCACACATGAAGCGATGATCATCGCTTGCGCATTCGGCGGTGGCGATCCCCTAACCTGTGGGCTGTACACATGATCGCCCGCTGCGATACTACAGCCGCTCAATACACACCTCCCAGTGCGCCGCGCGATGCGTTCCTGCCAGGTCTGATGTCCATAATGACCGGTACGCGAATCGCACCACGAGACGGTCAATGTCTGCGGAGTCGCTCGTTCCAGCACGGTCACAGTCGGCTGCGCCCACTCCGGCACGTGTGCGACGGCACACCGCCGTCGCTCGCCACGGCGCGTTCGCGCAGGCTCTTCCCGGGCCGTGCACGCACGAGCAATCATCGCGACGGTTTGCGACCATACTTCCGCACTAGTCTCAAACATCCAACGCTCCTTCGACAGTTTCACAACATTGGCGGTTTTCGATCAAGCGAGGCTAGTTATCGGCCTCGGCACCAGTCAACGGCACAGTAGCGTGCTGTGTAAAGGAGATCGTGCCGCTGCGGCAAGTACACCGGCAACCGGTGTTGCAAAGACACAAGCCTTCATAGTGAATGACCGCCTCGATTCAGGTATGGTCGGCTTCGCACTCGGTCATTGAAGCCTTGATCTCACCACCTCGTCGTAACGGAAGTGACTAGCTCCCATTCTGTACAGTCGAAGGTAAATGCACGCTGACGCACAGATTAAATTGATGTTATGTTCGGGTTCCCGGCACGGGCTCCTTCGAATGATGGCCGAGCGCAAGTCTGCATATTTGGCAAAGCCGACGCTCGCGCCACCCGGGCAGATTAGTAATTCGGAAAGGGCGTGTAGATTACCGGTCGCCGTGCGACGTACCGCGGCGCCGGCGCAATATGCACCGGATGCGGCGCATAGACCGGCACCCGCGGCTGCGAAATCCAGTGGCGTTTTGAGGTCGTGCACTACGCGTGTGCGGCTTAGCTCACGGCTGCCCGCGACGGGTCAGGCGATCCCTGCGAAGCGTTGCTCCAGATAGGCGATGATGGCGTTGGATTCGTACAACCAACGCGACTGGTCCTCTTCCTGAATATGTAGGCAGGGCACTTTCAATTTGCCACCGCCGGCAAGCAAGCGATCTCGTGCAACCGGATCGTTTTTGGCGTCGTGCAGTGTCATCGGCACATTCAGGCGATGCAGCGCGCGCCGGGTTTTGACGCAGAAAGGACACGCACGGAATTGATACAGCGACAGCCGCGCCGCATCTTTTTCCACAATTGCCTGACCTTGCGCCGCACGACGTTGCGGGCGCGGGCGACTGATGGCGTCGCCGAGTAAAATCAACTGGCCGAGACCGACACGCACGATTCTCATCAACATAAAGACTACCTTGATCGACGAAAGGGAGCCCGCAAGTCTACTCGTTCCCGGGTCCAACTGCTTCCGGCCGGAGTACGGCGATCGCACTGTAGAGGTTGCCGCGTGTTCAGCTGATCGAGTGGATCGAGCCAGGGAACCGGCCGCCTGCGTCACAGCTTCGTCACTCACCTGCTCGAAGAGGAGGGGAACATCCGCGTAATCCAGGTGCTGCCCGGCCACGCTAAGCGGGAGGGCACGGCGGTTTACGTCGAGGTGGCCACGGTGCTGCATGAGGTCACCAGTCCACTGGACCGCCTGCCTCCCGAACGAGCCCGCACCCAGCAGCGTTTCGTGCTGGAGTTTGCGGACAACTTCCGCAGCCACGGGCCAGCGTGGCGGGCCACGACACGCCTGACAGTTGCAACTCCCCCAAGGCCCTTTGCGTGGCGGCTGCAAGGAAGTCGCTCGTCGATAACACTCAGTGGACGAATTAGAAGTGGTGGCGAATGCCAGGCATTACCATTGTCTGATTGTTGGTGCTGGCATCATTGCCAAAGTCGGCAATGGACGCCGTTGCGGCCACCAGCTGTGGCGTGAGCTTCGTTCCGACGACCGGAGCCATCGGAACTTCCGGATTCACGCCAGAAGGCGTTCTGCATTTCTGTTGATCGAACAGGGTGCCTTTCAACGGTCATATCTATTGACCATCGCGCCCTTTCTCTTCACTCGAGTGGCGCTGTCGGGCGGTACCCGACCGAACACCATTCCGGGCGCTGGACCTGCCGCGGTCACGGCGCACAAGGTTTCTCACGCCACGCGACCGTGCCAGGCTCGCACCGGTCCCCGCGCGTCGCATTCTTGATTAAAGACTGCGACGCGCCTGCCGTAAACACATACGAGAGCCCGTGCTCTGCAACTCCCGTCGAAAAGCCGCAGCGCATAAGAGCTTGAACGTGCGATATCTTTGAGGCCATCTAATCCAGAACCGTATGAGTTTCGACTTAGCCCCAACAGGTATGTTCAGTCCCGGCATTCTTTTGCTTGTCGCCATCATGTCCAGCGCGATGAGTATGGCGGTTTTCGGTTCGCTCCTGCGTGCCGGGATACCGGGCCTGCCCCGTTGGATTTGCGCAAACGCCGTGATAGCCGTAGCGCTTGTTCTGCTAATGCTGCAAGTGCCCCCACACAAGCTGGCTATCGTTGTTGCGAGCACATTGTTCGGCGCTGCCGCGCTCATGATGCTGCAGGGGTGTCGGGAGTTCTTTGGTCTTCGGCCATCGCGCTCGTTCGAGTATGTCGCGTACGGCGCCTTGGTATCCGGGATGGTCTATTGGGGGTACATATCGCCAAACGTCAATGCCAGAATCGCTCTGCTATCGGCGTTTCTTGCGTACGTCCGCATCGTCATCGGCTGGATCGCTTTCAGGTTGCGGCCCCCGGGCAGACCGAAATATTGCTACCGGTTTCTGTCGGGTGCGGCATTCCTCGGAGCAGCTGTTGAACTGCTGCAGAAATCCTGGACAGAAATGAGTGTTAGTGTTTCGGAGCAATTTTCCCCACAGCACGGGAGGTTGGCGATGAAACACAAACAGTATTCGGTGGAGCAGATTGTGGCCGCGCT